>CAZTUG010000010.1:19349-63741 GCA_964615955.1 uncultured Roseicyclus sp. | reverse complement strand
TGCATCTTGCCCGAAAGGCACGTGTGGTAACCCGCGCGGCGCAGATGATGGGCATAGGTCGGGATCGAGGACACGAATTCCGCCGCGTTGTCGTAGACGCCGGTGCGCGACGGCAATTGCCCTGACATGAACGACGCGCGCCCCGGCGCGCACAGCGGCGAGGCGGTGTAGGCATTGGCGAAGCGCGTGGACCGTGCCGCCAGCGCGTCCAGATGCGGCGTGTGCAGCCACTCCGCCGGGCCGTCGGGAAACAGCGTTCCGTTCAGCTGGTCCACCATCAGGATCAGGATGTTGGGGTGGCTCATCGGATTGCAAGCTCCATGTAGTCCATCACCCGCGCGATGGCCTTGTCGGCATCGGGGGGGCCGGCATCCGCCAGCGCGTGCCGGATATACAACCCGTCGATCAGCGCGGCGGCGGTGGCCGCGATGCGCGGTGCCTCCGTTGACAGGGGGCGCAAGGCGTGGGTCAGGTTCGACACCAGCCGGTGCTGGTAGATCCGCAGCAGCCGCGCGGCCTTGGCGTCGCGTTGGGCCATGACGTAGAAGGTCAGCCACGCCGCGATCACTTCCGGCGAGAAGTTGCGCCCCTCGAACGAGGCCTGCGCAATCGCCGTCAGCCGCGCCATCGGGGACCGGGCATCGGCCAGCCGCAGCCGCGCTTCCGCGCCGAACTCCGCCAGCAGGGACCGCATCGCCGCCAGCAGGAGATCGTCCTTCGATCCGAAGTAGTGATGCGCCAGCGCCGAGGAAACGCCCGCCACCTTCGCAATCTGCCCGACCGTCACGTCCAGAGAGCCCGCCCGCCCGATTTCGCGGATCGTTGCGTTGACAAGCGCGTCCTTCCGTATAGCCATCATACCCATGCGGGGCATTTCGCATCTCCGACGTTGCGTCGCCCCATCAATATGGTTTTAATTGACTGGTCAATCAACAATAAGACCAGACCAACGGGAGAAAACATCATGACGCCTTCTTTTTATCGCAACGCGACCTCCGCCCTGGCGCTTGCCCTGACGGCCGGCGCCGCCCTGGCGCAAGACGATTGCGACACCGTCACCTTCTCGGATGTCGGCTGGACCGATATCACCGCCACCACCGCCGCGACGACCGTGGTGCTTGAAGCGCTCGGCTATGACACCAACATCCTGGTGCTGTCCGTGCCCGTTACCTATACCTCGCTCGCCTCGGGCGATGTGGACGTGTTCCTCGGCAACTGGATGCCCACGATGGAGGCCGACATCGCCCCCTACCGCGAGGCCGGCACCGTCGATACCGTGCGCGTCAACCTTGAAGGCGCGAAATACACGCTTGCCACCAACGCCGCCGGGGCCGCCCTCGGCATCACCGATTTCGCCGCCATCGCCGCCAATCTCGACGCTCTGGATGGCCAGATCTACGGCATCGAGCCGGGCAATGACGGCAACCGCCTGATCCTCGACATGATCGCGGCGGATGCGTTCGGGCTGGGCGCGGCGGGCTTCGACGTGGTGGAAAGCTCCGAACAGGGCATGCTGGCGCAGGTCAGCCGCGCCTCGGACCGCGATCAACCCATCGTCTTCCTCGGTTGGGAACCGCACCCGATGAACGCCAATTTCGACCTCACCTATCTTGCGGGCGGCGATGACTGGTTCGGCCCCGATCTCGGCGGGGCGGAGGTTCTGACCAACACCCGCGTCGGCTATGTCGAGGCCTGCCCGAATGTCGGCACCTTCCTCTCCAACCTGTCCTTCACGCTGGCGATGGAGAACGAGATCATGGGCGCGATCCTCGATGACGGTGCCGACCCGGACGACGCCGCGACCGCGTGGATGGCCGCGAACCCCGATGCCGTCCTGGCATGGCTGGACGGTGTCACCACCATCGACGGCGGCGATGCAGTGGCAGCGGTGTCAAGCGCGCTGGGTCTTTGATCTCGAAACCTGCACCGGACGGCGGGGCCTCAGGCCCCGTCGGCCTGCGCCTTGGCCAGCAGGGCATCGTCGATCTGCACCGCGCGGATCGCCGCCGGGCGGGCTGCAAGGCGGGCGGCATACGCGGCGAAGCCGGGCCGGTCGGGCAGCGTGCCGAAGCGAAGTCCCCACGAAATCTGGCTGCCAAGATAGATATCGACCGCCGAGAACCGCGCGCCCAGCCACCAGTCCCGCCCGTCGGCCAACGTCTGCGCCAAGGTGTCGGCCACGGCGTCGAGGTTGCCCCACCCGGCGCGCTGATAGCCTGCATCGTCTTGCGTGTCGAAGCCGAAGCTGTGCGCCGTGATCGCCGCCTCGACGGGGCCGGCCGCGAAGAACAGCCAGCGATAATAGGTGCCCCGGTCCGCATCGTCCACGTCCGGCGCCAGCCGCGCATCCCGCGCCAGATCGGCCATGTAGGCGCAGATCGCGGCCCCTTCGGTGATGACGGTGACGCCATGCACCAGCGTCGGCACCTTTCCCATCGGGTTGAGCGCGCGGTAATCCGGCCCCTTCATTTCTGGTCCGTAGGGAACGATCCGTGTCTCGTAGGGCAGGCCCGCTTCTTCCATCATCCAGCGCGCGATGCGGCCGCGCGACATCGGATTGGTGTAAAGCGTCAGGTCGGACATGGTATGCACTCCTTGGCGGGTCGGGTGCCCCATGGTCTCATTCCCGGCGCGCTGCGGCAAGCGGGCCAACGGGCCAGCGGGCAAATGCGGGCAAATGCGGGCGTGCCATCCTTGACGAATGGTTAATGGGACCCGGTTTCATGAATGATTACGCCTGTCTGGCAAGGCCGCGCCATCCCGAGCATCCCTGCCCGGGGTTCTGCCCCCTTTTCATCCCGCCCGGGCCGCGCCATGATCCTCGCCAGCGATGGAGGCGGCGGTCGAAATGACATGGTGGAGCAATCTGCGCGGCTGGTGGGCCGAGGAGGGCCTGTCCGACTGCACCTTCCCCAACGATCCCGACGTGACCGGGCCGATCAGTTTCCTGACCGAATGCAAGCTGCGCATCGGCGACGGGGCCGAGGCCGCATTCGACTGGTTGCAGGACAATGGCGCATTCCTCTTCGACGCGCTCGCCGTGGCGCTCGAGGCGATGATCGCGACCTTCCTCGCCATCCTCCAGCAGCCGCCGAATACAAGCTGGTTCCAGGATGTCCGCCTGCGCGACGCCACCTTCCTCTACCCGCCGGAATGGCACCCGTTCCTCATCATCGCGATCTTCGCGGGCCTCGCATGGTGGCTCCATCGCGGCTGGCGCGTGCCGCTTCTGGTGGGGGTGGGCTTTCTGTTCATCGTCAACCAGGGCTACTGGAAGGAGACGACCGAAAGCCTGACGCTGGTGTTGTCGGCCTGCGTCGTGTGCATGGGTGTGGGCGTGCCCATCGGCATCGCCGTGGCCCATCGCCCGCGCCTCTACGCTGCCATGCGCCCGGTGCTGGACCTGATGCAGACCCTGCCGACCTTCGTCTATCTCATTCCCGCCATTGTCTTTTTCGGCATCGGCATGGTGCCGGGCCTGATCGCCACCGTCATTTTCGTGCTGCCCGCACCGATCCGTCTGACCCATCTGGGCATCACCGCCACGCCGCAGGCCCTGCTGGAGGCGGCGGACGCCTTCGGTGCCACGCCAAGCCAGAAGCTGTGGAAGGTGGAACTGCCCTACGCCTTGCCGCAGATCATGACCGGCCTCAACCAGACCATCATGCTGTCGCTGTCGATGGTGGTGATCGCGGCCCTCGTGGGGGCCAACGGCCTGGGCGTGCCGGTGGTGCGCGCGCTCAACCAGGTCAATACCGGGCTGGGGTTCGAAAGCGGGTTCATCATCGTCGTCGTGGCCATCGTGCTCGACCGCGCCCTGCGGGTGAAGATATGAAGGGGTCGGACATGGCCATCAACGCAGCCTGCCATTGCGGCACGGTGAAATTCCGCATCACCCTGTCGGACGGCGTGAAGACCGCGCGGCGCTGCGATTGTTCGCTCTGCCGGATGCGCGGTGCGGTCGCCGTATCCGCGCCCCTTGACGGTGTGGAGATCGTGGAGGGCGCCGACAACCTCGCCCTCTACCAGTTCAACACCCGCGTCGCGAAGCACTATTTCTGCAAGACCTGCGGCATCTACACCCACCACCAGCGCCGCTCGAACCCGAACCAGTTCGGCGTCAACGTGGCCATCCTCGAAGGCCATTCGCCCTTCGACTTTGCCGAGATCATCGTCAACGACGGCATCAACCACCCCACCGACACGACCGACACCACCGTCGCCGGCATCCTGCGGTTCGAGGCGACCAGGTGACCGCCGCCGTTTCCTTCAACACTGTCTGCATCATGTTCGGCCCCCGCCCGTCCGAGGCGCTGGCGCTGGCCGATGGCGGGGCGGATCGCACCACGATCCAGAAGGCAACCGAACATGTGCTGGGGGTCCACGATTGCTCGCTGGACGTGGAGGCGGGCGAAATTCTCGTGCTGATGGGCCTGTCCGGGTCCGGCAAATCCACGCTTTTGCGCGCGGTCAACGGCTTGAACCCCGTCGCGCGCGGCAGTGTCACCGTGCGCAACGGCGACTGGTCGTGCGAACTGCCCGGCGCGGCCAAGTCCGACCTGCGCCATCTGCGGCAGAACTGCGTGTCGATGGTGTTCCAGCAATTCGGCCTGCTGCCCTGGCGCACGGTGCGCGAGAATGTCGGCCTCGGGCTGGAACTGGCCGGCCAGTCCGTCGCCGCACGAACCCAGGCCGTGGATCGTCAGCTGGCCCTTGTCGGCCTCAGCGATTGGGCCGAACGTCGCGTGGGCGAGCTGTCGGGCGGCATGCAGCAACGTGTCGGCCTCGCGCGCGCCTTCGTCACGCAGGCCCCGATCCTGCTGATGGACGAACCCTTCTCCGCCCTCGATCCCCTGATCCGCACCAAGCTGCAGGACGAGCTTCTGGATCTGCAACGCGACCTCAAGCGGACCATCATCTTCGTCAGCCACGACCTCGACGAAGCCTTCAAGATCGGCAATCGCATCGCCATCCTCGAAGGCGGACGGATCGTCCAGATCGGCACCCCGCGCGAGATCTTCTCGGAACCTGCCACCGATTACGTGGCCGAGTTCGTGTCCAACATGAACCCCCTCGGCGTTCTCACCGCGCGCGACGTGATGCACGATGTGCCCACCGACGCCCCGCGCATTTCCGCCGAAACCCCGGTGCGCGAGATCCTGGCCCGGTTCGCCGAAAAGCCCGGCCCCCTCGCGGTGGAAGAGAACGGCCAAGTGATCGGAACCGTCACCACCGACAGCCTCGCCGCCCGCTTGGGCGCCTGAAACGGCGTGCAACCCAGCGCAGATCCGCCACCGGACCATGGCGCAAGTTTGACTAAAATTGTCCGCCCCCCTTCATCTTGGCAGAAAAACTCCCGCCGGAGGCCTGAAAATCATGCCCCGACGCCAAGTCCCGCCATCAGCCGTTCCAGATGCCAATCCGTATCGCCCAATTGGTGGTCGATCATCACCAGCCGCTTGGCATAGTGGGACATCGGATATTCCCAGGTGATCCCGATGCCGCCATGCATCTGTATCGCTTCTTCCGAGACCTGCCGCGCGATCCGCCCGACAAGGTGTTTGGCCTGCGCCGCGCGCGTTGCAAAGCCATCCGTGCCGTGGGTCGAAGCCGCAAGGATCACGATGGACCGCGCCTGCTCGATCTCGATCGCAAGGTCGACGGCGCGGTGCTGCAGCGCCTGGAACGCGCCGATGGGTTGGCCGAATTGCTTGCGCGTTCGCAGATATTCCACCAGCGTGGCCTGCACGACCTCCATCGCGCCAAGGGCTTCGGCGCACAGCGCCAGCGCCCCAAGATCCAGCGTCTCCGCCAGGGGCCCGGACGCATCCTCCAGGATCAGGGCCGCGGGGCTGCCCTCCAGGATGACCTCTCCCGCCGGTCCGCCGTCGATCATGGCATAGCCATGGAGTTCCACGTCCTGCGGCGCGACGGAGAAAATCGCAACCTGCCCGGACGGGCGTTTCGCCACCACCAGGATGGCCTGCGCCGAGGGCGCGCCATAGACGACGGACTTGCGCCCCGTGACGCGCCAGCCCGAGCCGTCCGGCTTGGCCAGCGTCGCAACGTCGGCGGGATCGTAAGGCGCGTCGGTTTCCCCAAGGGCGAGGGCAAAGCGCGTCTCCCCGCTCAGCGCCGGATCAAGATCCTGCCCCGCGGCACCCAGCAGCACCGTGGCGAGGAGTTGGCCAAGCACGGGTTCCGGGCAAAGCGCGCGGCCCAGTTCCTCGAACACGGTCACGATGTCGAAGCCATGCCCCCCCATGCCGCCGCGATCCTCGGGTGCAAACGCGTAGAACACGCCCAGGGCCGCCATTTCCGCCCATCTGGCCGGGTCGTGAAACGGCGCCTCGTAGGCGACGGCATTGCGGTGCGCCGCCGGATAGGTTTCCGACAAATAGCGCCGCAGGGTTTCCGCCAGCATCCGGCGGTCGTCGGTCTGCTCGAAATTCATGATCCCATCATCCCCTTGGCGAGGATATTGCGCTGGATCTCGTTCGATCCGCCATAGATCGAGATCTTGCGGTTGTTGAAATAATCCGCCGCGTTGCGGGCATGGTCACGCGGCGCGATCGCGAGGTTGTCAAGGTCTTCGGACGGGAAGGGGGCTGCCGCCGGGCCAAGGGCGCGCCGTGCCAGATCGTTCAGCGCCTGCCGGATTTCCGTGCCCTTGATCTTCAGCATCGAGGGCTCGGCCCCCAACCGCCCACCTTGCGCGGCCTTGGACAGCATCCGCAAATTGGTGATTTTCATCGCCTCAAGCTCTGCCTCGACGCTGGCGAGACGTGCCGCGAACAGGGCGTTCTGGATCAGGGGCTTGCCGCCGCGCCTGACCTCCCGGGCGAGCGCCTTCACCGCCCCCAGCGCCTGCACGGAATACCCGGTGCCGGCGATATTCGTGCGCTCATGACCCAACAGGAACTTGGCGATGGTCCAGCCCTCATTTTCCGCCCCGACAAGGTTCGAGACGGGCACCCTCACATCGGTGAAGAACACCTCGTTCACCTCGTAGCCCCCTTCGATCAGGCGGATCGGCCGCATGTCGATCCCCGGCGTGTCGAGGTCGATCAACAGGAAGGAAATCCCCTCCTGCGGCTTGCCGTCGAATTTGGTGCGGACGAGGCAGAAGATGCGGTTCGCGTATTGGCCAAGCGTCGTCCATGTCTTTTGACCATTCACAAGGTAGCTGTCGCCATCGCGTTCCGCGCGGGTCTTGAGCGAGGCAAGATCGGACCCCGCGCCGGGTTCGGAATAGCCCTGGCACCACCAGTCGCGGCCATCGAGGATGCGGGGCAGCAACGCTGTCTGCTGCGCGTGCGTGCCGAATGACATCAACACCGGCCCCAGCATCTTCAGCCCGAAGGGCACGATCCGTGGCGCATGGGCCAGTGCGCTTTCCTCTTCGAAGATGTGCTGCTCGATCGGACCCCAGGCCTGGCCTCCATGTTCCCGTGGCCAGCTCCCGCCAAGCCAGCCCCGGTCGTTCAGGATCGCGTGCCAGCGCTCCATGTCCGCGTGCGTCGGGCCGGTGCCCATGGCAACGCGGTCTGCCATGTCACGGGGCAAGGCGTCGGCAAGAAAGGCGCGCACCTCTGATTGAAACGCTTGTTCTTCCGGCGAGTAACCGAGATCCATCGCAGCCTCCCATTTTGTGAGGGGAAGACTAGCAGTGCGAATGTGGGACGCCAGAAGAACCTGACGTCACAGGGCGCGTTACATGGAGAAGGACGTGCCACAGCCGCAAGAGGAGGTGGCGTTCGGGTTCTCGATGGTGAAGCGCGCCCCGATCAACTCCTCCGTGAAGTCGATCACGGCATCGGCGAGGAAGGGCAGGGACACGGTATCGACCACGACTTTCTGTCCAAGGCCCTCCAGCACCAGGTCATCCTCGGCCGGTGCATCCAGCTTGATCTCGTATTGGAACCCGGAACAGCCGCCCCCTTCTACCGCCACCCGCAAGGCTTGCGGGGTCGCGGTTTCCGCGTTGATCTCGGCCAGGCGGGCGAAGGCGCGGTCGGTGACTTTGGGCGGTATGGATAGCATGGCTTTTCACCTGTCGCAAAACGCGTGTGGACGCAATATATGGAGGCAACGGGGCAGGGACAAGACGGCCCCCAACGGACGGAGGCAGATCATGCGCGCGGCTTATGCCTGCGACCCGGCCCGCACGCGCGGTCGGCAGGTGGCGGAAGAGGAAAGCGCCCACCGCTCCGCGTTCCAGCGCGACCGGGACAGGATCATCCATTCCAGCGCCTTCCGGCGGCTCAAGCACAAGACGCAAGTGTTCGTGGAACATGAGGGCGATTATTTCCGCACCCGTCTGACCCATTCGCTGGAGGTGGCGCAGGTCGCGCGCACAATGGCCCGCGCCCTCGGGCTCGACGAGGATCTGACGGAAACCGTCGCCCTGGCCCACGACCTCGGACACCCGCCCTTCGGCCATACCGGCGAGGATGCCTTGCAGGCGTTGATGGCGCCCTTTGGCGGCTATGACCACAACGCCCAGGCGCTGCGGATCGTCACGCACCTGGAACGGCACTATGCCGAGTTCGACGGCCTCAACCTGACGTGGGAAACGCTGGAGGGGATCGCCAAGCACAACGGCCCGGTCCTGCCGCCCTATCCCTGGGCGCTGGAGGCGAGTTGCAAGGGTCTCGATCTGGAATTGCACAGCCATGCGGGGGCCGAAGCGCAGGTGGCCGCATTGGCCGACGACATCGCCTACAACCACCACGACCTCCATGACGGGCTGCGCGCAGAGCTGTTTTCCACCGATGAATTGGCCGAACTGCCGATCCTGCGCGACTGTTTCGCCGAGGTCGACGCCACCTATCCCGGCCTCAACTACTATCGCCGCCGCCACGAGGCGCTGCGCCGCTTCTTCGGGATCCTGGTGGAGGATGTTCTGGTCTGCGCCAATGCGGCGCTGGCGGAGCTTGCGCCACGTTCGCCCCGGGATGTGCGTGATGCGGGGCGGCCGATCCTGCGCTTTTCCAAACCGCTTTTCGACGACCTCAAGGTGATCCGCGCCTTCCTCTTCGCGCGGATGTATCGCGCTCCCTCGGTGGTGGAGATGCGCGCCGAGGTGACCAATGTGATCGAGGAGCTGTTTCCCTTCTACCTCGCCAACCCGGAGGACTTGCCCAAGCAATGGCGCCGCGACGTGGAAACGGTGGCGGGCAACGAGGCGGCGCTGGCGCGGATCGTGTCGGATTACATCTCCGGCATGACGGATCGTTTTGCCTTGCAGCAACACGCGGCGATCTTCGGCGGCGCGGGGCCATTGCGGCGGCCATGACCGGTCGAGCAGGGGGGGGCGGCGATGCCACCGGTTTGCGGTGTCGGTTTCGACGCACCGGAGGCCCGTCGCACCTGCACTGTTGCAGTTGATCGGCGGGCGGCTTCGCGGCACTCTGGGCGCAGATCCAGCCCCCGGTCAGGACCGTGCCGATGTTCCGAGCGCCCCGTCACACCGCAGTTGCCGCCCTGGCCTTCGCGTCGACCTGCGCGATTGTCCCGAAGGCCATGGCATTTCCGCAGGACGGCTTGTTCTACCAGGGCTTCACCTGCCCCGCGGAGGGCTTCACCCCCGGCGGCGAGCGCACCGCGTCCCTGTCCTTCCCGACACTCTGCGTGTTCGAGCAATGCTGCGAATTGTCCAACCCGATCAACGTGCGCGCCATGGACCAGATATTCCTCTACGACGGCGCATGCAGCGCCGATGGATCGGACTTCGAAGCGCGGCTTCTGGTGGGGGAAGCCTCCATTGATGGGCTGATCGTGGTGGTGAACAATATCGCCCAGACCTTTGCGCGGTGCGAACCCTGAACAGACACGTCCGCGCTTCACAGATTGAAGATCGGATCTGACCCATGACCCTTGCAAGACCCACCACATTCCTGATCGCCGCAGCCCTGACCGCGCACTCCGCCAGCGCCGAGGTGGCCAATGGCCGCTTCCAGATCGGCGCCTGCACCACCCATCCCGAGGAGACAATCATGCGCCTCGAAAACAACGTGCTCAGCTTCTCCGAGTCGGTCTGCACGCTGTCCAACCCGGTGGAGGTCATGGGCACCGACGGCTACAGCTACATCGGCACCTGCGCGGGCGAGGGGGAGGCGTGGACCGCGAACATGGTCCTGATCCCGTTGCAGGACGGCGCGGTCATGCGCCTCATCAACGATGGCATCGTGACGGACTACACCCGCTGCACGCCCTGATCGCGCAGGGCGATTGACGGCGCGGGTCCGCGTGATACACCCCGCGGTGATCTTCAAAGGACCCGTGCCATGACACTTTTCGCCGAGATCCGCGAAACCGTTCTGTCCGCCATCGACGCGCTGGTTGCCGACGGCGCGCTGCCCGGGGGGCTGGACACCAGCGCGATCACCGTCGATCCGCCCCGCGACGCGGCCCATGGCGACATGGCGACGAATGCGGCCATGGTGCTGGCCAAACCGGCCGGGCAGGCGCCCCGCGCCATATCAGAGGCTTTGGCCGCGCGCCTCGGAGCCGATCCTCGGATAACAAGCGCCGAGGTGGCGGGCCCGGGCTTTCTGAACCTGCGGCTGTCCGCGGATGTCTGGCGCAGCATCATCGTTCAGGTGCTGCGGCAGGCCGACCAATTTGGCCGGTCCACCATGGGGGAAGGTCGCCGCGTAAACGTCGAATATGTCAGTGCAAATCCCACTGGCCCGTTGCATGTCGGCCACACGCGCGGCGCGGTGTTCGGCGATGCGCTGGCCTCGCTGCTGGATGCTGCCGGCTATGACGTGACGCGCGAATACTACATCAACGACGGTGGCGCGCAGGTCGATGTCCTCGCGCGGTCGACCTACTTGCGCTATCTTGAAGCCCACGATCTGAGCGTCGATTGGCCCGATGGAAGCTACCCCGGCGACTACCTTATCCCGGTGGCCGAGGCGCTGAAGGACAAGGTCGGGGATGCGTTCATCGACAAGGGTGAACAGTTCTGGCTGGACGAGGTCCGCACCTTCGCCACGGACGCGATGATGAAGCTGATCCGTCACGATCTGGCGTTGCTTGGCGTGAAGATGGATGTGTTCTACAGCGAGAAATCGCTCTACGGTACCGGCAAGATCGAGGCCGCGATCGACGATCTTCGGGGCAAGGGCCTGATCTACGAAGGCACGCTGGAGCCGCCCAAGGGCAAGCTGCCCGACGATTGGGAAGCCCGCGTCCAGACCCTGTTCAAATCCACCGCCCATGGCGATGACGTGGACCGTCCGGTGATGAAATCGGACGGATCATGGACCTATTTCGCCCCGGATATCGCCTATCATTTCGATAAGGTTTCCAGGGGCTTCGACGAGCTTATAGATGTGTTCGGCGCCGACCATGGCGGTTATGTGAAGCGGATGAAGGCTGCCGTTTCCGCATTCTCGGACGGGCGCGTGCCACTTGATATCAAACTGACGCAACTGGTGCGGCTGAAGCAGGGCGACAAGGATCTGAAGATGTCCAAGCGCGCCGGCACCTTCGTGACGCTCGCCGACGTGGTGGAGATGGTGGGCGCCGACGTGACCCGCTTCACCATGCTGACCCGCAAGAACGACGCCCCGCTCGATTTCGACGTGGACCGCGTGCGCGAACAGTCCAAGGACAACCCGGTCTGGTACGTGCAATACGCCCATGCCCGGATCCAGTCCGTCCTGCGCAAGGCGGCCGAGGTCGGCATCGCGGCCGATCCCGCGCATCTGGACAGCATTGCCGATCCGGCCGAGATGGCGCTTGCCGCGAAACTGGCCGAATACCCCCGTCTGATCGAGGCTGCGGCCCAGACCAATGAGCCGCACCGGATCGCCTTCTACCTCTATGACCTTGCGTCCGATTTCCATGCGTTGTGGAACAAGGGCAACGCCGAAACCCACCTGCGCTTCTTTCAGGAAGATGACCCATCGGTCACATCGGGCAAATTGTGCCTGATTTCCGCCGTAGCGATTGTCATTTCCAACGGTCTTGGTATCTTGGGGATAACTCCGGTCGACCAGATGTGAGGCAGCAGACCTCTCCCGACCGGGCGCAACAGGCAGAATGATCCGGGCCGTGCGGCGATCCGCGCGCGAACGGGCAAAGAGGCGGGCATGGCAGATATCCACTATTCCGGGGAAGACTCCTCCGACTACGGCTATGAATTCGGCCATCGGCAGGCGGCACCGTCCGGTGCGGTTGTGGCAGACGCGTCGCGGGTCACGCAGCTGGTCAACTGGGCGGGCGCGATCGTGTCCATGGGCCTTGTGATCGGCATGGCGATCTGGGCCTGGCAATTGCTCATGCGGGACGTGACGGATGTGCCGGTGATCCGCGCACTGGAAGGGCCGATGCGCATGGCGCCCGCCGATCCGGGCGGGGCGGTGGCCGAAAACCAGGGCCTCGCCGTCAACCGCCTTGCCGAGGGCGAGGAAGCAGCCCCGGTTCCGGATCGCCTTGTCCTGGCGCCTCCGCCGATGGACCTCGGCGCGGTTGCTCCCATCGAGGAAGCCTTTGCCAATGCCTCGACACCGCAGGCCCCGCTTGTCCCGGTCGAGGAGCCTTTCGTCGATGCGCCGATCGCTTTCGACGTCGATGTCGATGTCGAGCCTGCCGCTGACGGCGCCGCCGATACCGACGCGCTGATCGCACGGTTGCTGCACGCCGCGCAGCCGCTGGATCCATTGGCTGCCGCCGAACCGGCGCATGGGGCCGATGCGTCGTCGCAGCAAACCCCGGAGATCGTCGCGCGCGCGGAAATCGTGCCGGTTTCGGTCCCCGGCGTCCGCCGCTCACCCCGGCCCATGGTGCGGCCGGCAAGCCTTTCGGCACGCGCGGCAGCCCCGGCTGGCGAGGTCGCGGCCCTTGACGGTGTGACCGAGGATGATGCCGGGTTCGAGATCGCCTCGACGGACCTGGAAGAGGGAACCCGGCTCGTGCAATTGGGCGCCTTCGACACCGCGGATCTCGCGCGGGCCGAATGGCGGCGGCTGACCGGTGTCTTCCCGGACTTCTTCACCGGGCGCGCCCGCGTGATCGAGCAGGCGACCTCGGGCGGGCA
Source organism: uncultured Roseicyclus sp. (assembly GCA_964615955.1). Taxonomy (GTDB): domain Bacteria; phylum Pseudomonadota; class Alphaproteobacteria; order Rhodobacterales; family Rhodobacteraceae; genus Gymnodinialimonas. The sequence goes on along the minus strand of CAZTUG010000010.1, from coordinate 50,690 downwards.
GACCTTCTACCGGCTGCGCGCCCATGGTTTCGGCGACCTTTCGGCGTCCCGTCGGTTCTGCGCGGCCCTTGTCGCGCAAGGCGCGGCCTGCATTCCCGTGACCGTCCGCTGACATGGCCGTTTCGGCGGCGATCCTCGGATGCGAAGGAATGTCGCCGAGCCGGGCCGAGCGCGCCTTCTTCGCGGACGCACAGCCCTGGGGCTTCATCCTGTTTGCGCGCAACATCGACAATGCAGCACAGGTCGCGGCCCTGACGGCGGAACTGCGGGACGTGGTGGGGCGCGACGCGCCCATCCTGATCGACCAGGAAGGCGGTCGGGTGCAGCGCCTGCGCGGACCCGTCTGGCGCCAATGGCATCCGCCGCTGGACCAGATGGCGCGGGCTGGCCCCGCCGCGATGCGCTTGCGTTACCGCCTGATCGCCCACGAATTGCGCGCGATAGGGATCGACGTGAATTGCGCGCCGACGGCCGATGTCGCGCGCCCAGATACCCATCCGTTCCTGCGCAACCGCCTCTATGGCGCCACGCCGGAAATCGTTGCCCAAGCCGCCCGCGCGGTGGCCGACGGGCTGCTGGCGGGCGGTGTCCTGCCCGTCCTGAAGCACATCCCCGGCCACGGTGCGGCCCGCGCGGACAGCCACACCGATCTGCCCCATGTCGCCCTTGATCGCGCAACGCTCGACCGGGTGGATTTCGCGGCCTTCCGGGCGTTGGCCGATCTGCCGCTGGCGATGACGGCCCATATCGTGTTCGATGCCTTCGGTGGCCGCCTGCCCGCGACCATGGACCCGGACATGATCCGCCTGATCCGCGAGGATATCGGCTTTGGGGGTGCGTTGATGACGGATGACCTGTCGATGGGGGCCTTGCCCGGACCGATCGGCACACGCGCCGCCCGCGCGAAGGCGGCGGGCTGCGACCTGATCCTGCATTGCACCGGCGACATGGCCGAGATGCGCGCCGTGGTGGAGGCGGCAGGGCCGTTGGACGGCGCCGCGAAAGCCCGCACACACGCCGCCGTGGCCGCCCGCCGCCCTCCCGATCCGCTTGACATCGCCGCCCTGGAAGACGACCTTTCGCGCCTTCTGGACGGAGAGGTCTATGCCTGAACCGGGCGCGCCCGCGAACACGGACGATTGGGATGCCATCACCGCCCGCCGCGCGGCCGAGGCGCTCATCGTGGACGTGGACGGGTTCGAAGGACCGCTGGACCTGCTGCTGACGCTGTCGCGCACCCAGAAGGTGGACCTGCGCCGCATCTCCATTCTCGCGCTGACCGAGCAATACCTTGCCTTCATCGAACAGGCGCGCCAGTTGCGGATCGAACTGGCCGCCGACTACCTTGTCATGGCGGCATGGCTGGCCTTCCTGAAGTCCAAGCTTCTCCTGCCGCCGGATCCGGGAGAGGATGGCCCATCGGGCGAGGATCTGGCCGCCCATCTGGCCTTTCAACTCGAACGCCTGGCCGCGATGCGCGACTGCGCCGCGAAGCTGATGGCGCGCGACAGGCTGGGGCGCGACCGCTTTGCCCGGGGCGCGCCCCAGGCGATGACCACGGCCAAACGGATCACCTGGACTGCCGGGCTGCTGGACCTGATGCAGGCCTATGCGCGCATCCGCACCCGCGACGATTTCCGCCCCTTCGTGATGGACCGCGATGCCGTGTTGACGATGGAACAGGCGCTGGACCGCCTGCGCGGATTGGTGGCATATATGGGCGATTGGGCGGACCTGATGTCCTACCTGCCCGAGGGCTGGACCATGGATCCCGAACGCCGCCGCTCTGCCGCTGCCGCCAATTTCGCCGCCGCGTTGGAGTTGACGAAGGCCGGAACGGTCGAGATCCGGCAATCCGAAAGCTTCTCGCCCATCCATATGCGCCGGAAAGAGACATGACTGATACGCCCGACGCGACCGATCCGCAGGATACAAGGCGCGACAGCCTGTTCCGCGCCCCGCCCCTGGCCGAACAGGAACGCATGGTGGAGGCCTTGCTTTTCGCCGCGGCCACGCCCGTGACCTTGGCCGAAATGACCGCGCGCATGCCCCATGGCTCCGATCCGGCAGAGGCGCTCCACCTGCTGCGCCGCCGCTACGACGGGCGCGGGGTGCAAGTGACGAAGGTGGGCGATGCCTGGGCGATCCGCACCGCCGCAGATCTCGGTTTCCTGATGGCGCGCGAGCAGGTGGAACAGCGCAAGCTCAGCCGCGCCGCCGTCGAGACGCTGGCCATCGTCGCCTATCACCAGCCCGTCACCCGCGCCGAGATCGAGGAGATCCGTGGCGTCTCGGTCAGCCGGGGCACGATCGACCAGTTGATCGAGCTGGGCTGGATCAAGTTCGGCCGACGCCGCATGACGCCGGGCCGCCCGCTGACCTTCGTGGTGACGCAGGACTTTCTCGACCATTTCGGCCTTGAAAGCGCACGCGACCTGCCCGGATTGAAGGAATTGCGCGAGGCGGGCCTGCTGGAAGCCCGCGCGCCCGAGCCGGAGGACGGATCCGAGCAGCGGCGCGACGACGATACCGGCGACATGTTCGACAACGATCCCGATGCAGCGCCCGACGACGACGACGACTACTGATCGCGCCCGAATTCTGCCCGATTTCCGGCACCTGACCAACGCCGCCGTCTGCTGCGGTATCGGATAGCGTTTGCAGGGGCCGGCATGGGCTTTGGCGCATATTCCTGTCGTCCACGACGGTGATGTCAAAACCACAGTCGGGGACCGTGTGTCCTGCTCGGCCCGCTTTGCCCAGATTTTGCCTTAATTGCCCGCCACCCCTGTGGCTCTGGAAAAAAACAAGAAAACATGAGGCATGAGATGGAGCGGATCGTGAACGGGTTCCTGCGGTTTGTCGCAGGGCGCGATGGCGCAAAGGCGTCGGACATACCGGTAAACCGGATTGCACAGGGCGCAAGCCATGACCGCGCCCTGGCGGCCTTCAAGGCCGATCAGGCCCGCATTGCGGGGCGCCGGCAGGAAGGCGCGAGCTTTGCTTCCAAGCGCTCCGGCAGCACCTCCTGATCCTGTTGGGGCGACCGCGTCTTCGCCTGCCGGGGACGCGATGATCCGGTCTTCCGCGGGCCGCTTCGTGCAACATCCCCTTTCATGGACCATTTGGAGGGACGCCTTGATGTGGAAGCGGTTATCGGTGGCGGGCAAGGCGGCGGCGGTTATGGCTGTCCCGGCCATTCATTCGGGGGAAATCTGCGCAAAGGGCCGGGTGTGGACTGGCACAGCGTCGGTGCCACCTTGCATCGGCAGGCGTTGACCCTGATCAGCGATAGCAGCATCCACTTCAACGGATACTCCTTCCGGATGGTGCGCATGCAGGCGGCCGGGAGGTCTATCGATGGGGCGGCATCATCTGCGCTCCTGGGGGCGAACTGCGGCGGTCTGCAATGACGGCTGTTGCGGGACAGGGTGTCCGGCCTCGCCTCTCGCGGGCGCGTCCAGCACACGCCTGAGTAGGTTGACAGAAAATGAACGAGATTCGGATAATTTAATTATATCAATAAGATGACCCCTGTTATCACGCGTGATAACCTCGGTTCGCCAACAGAAAAAGGCGCCTCGCGGCGCCCTTTTCCAATCTCCGGTGCCACCCTCAGCAGCTGTAATACATCTTGTATTCGATCGGGTGCGGCGTGTGCTCGTAGGCGTAGACCTCTTCCCATTTCAGGGCTGCATAGCCTTCGATCTGGTCCTTGGAGAAGACATCGCCTTTCAGCAGGAAGTCGTGATCCTTCTCCAACTCGTCCAGCGCCTCGCGCAAGCTGCCGCAGACGGTCGGGATGCCTGCCAGCTCTTCCGGCGGCAGATCGTACAGGTCCTTGTCCGACGGATCGCCGGGGTGGATCTTGTTCTGGATGCCGTCGAGGCCCGCCATCAGAAGGGCCGCGAAACACAGATAGGGGTTGGCGGAGGGGTCGGGGAAGCGTGCTTCCACGCGCTTGGCCTTCGGACTTTCCGTCCACGGGATCCGGACACAGCCCGAGCGGTTGCGGGCCGAATAGGCGCGCAGCACCGGTGCCTCGAAGCCCGGGATCAGGCGCTTGTAGGAGTTCGTGCCGGGATTGGTGAAGGCGTTCAGCGCCTTCGCGTGCTTCAGGATGCCGCCGATGAAATACAACGCCTCATCGGACAGATCGGCATATTTGTCACCCGCAAACAGCGGCTTGCCGTCCTTCCAGATCGACATGTTCACATGCATGCCGGTGCCGTTGTCGCCGGCCATCGGCTTGGGCATGAACGTCGCCGACTTGCCATAGGCATGCGCCACGTTGTGGATCACGTATTTGTATTTCTGGATCTGGTCCGCCTGATGGGTCAGGGTTCCGAAGATCAGGCCAAGCTCGTGCTGGTTCGACGCGACCTCGTGGTGGTGCTTGTCGACCTTCATGCCCATGCGCTTCATGGTGCTGAGCATTTCCGAACGCAAGTCCTGCGCCGGGTCGACCGGGTTGACCGGGAAGTAGCCGCCCTTGATGCCGGGGCGGTGACCCATGTTGCCCATTTCGTATTCGGTGTCGGTGTTCCAGGCGCCATCCTGGGCATCGACCTCGAAGGACACCTTGTTCATGCCGACCGAGTAGCGCACGTCGTCGAACACGAAGAACTCTGCCTCGGGGCCGCAGTAGAACGCATCGCCGATGCCGGAGGACTTCAGGTAGGCCTCAGCCAGCAGGGCCGTGCCACGCGGGTCGCGGTTGTAGGGCTCGCCGGTATCGGGCTCCACCACGTTACAGTGCACGCAGATGGTCTTTTCGGCGTAGAACGGATCGACATAGGCGCTTTCGGTGGCCATCATCAGCTTCATGTCAGAAGCCTCGATGCTCTTCCAGCCTGCGATGGACGAGCCATCGAACATGAACCCTTCCTCGATGAAATCGGCGTCCACCAGGTCTGCAATCACGGTGACGTGTTGCAACTTGCCGCGTGGATCGGTGAAGCGGATGTCCACATATTCGGCATCCTCGTCCTTCATCAGTTTCAAAAAGCTCTCTGTGCTCATGTGACCTTCCCTTGAGTTCGGTTTAGGCCCCGGTCAGGGGGTGTTTCGTTGATATCAGATGGCGTCTTCGCCGGTTTCGCCCGTGCGGATGCGGATCGCCTGGCTTACATCGCTGACGAAGATCTTGCCGTCACCGATCTTGTCGGTCTTCGCTGCGGCGATGATTGTCTCGATCGCGACGTCAAGCTGGGAGTCGCTCAGGACCACTTCGATTTTGACCTTGGGAAGGAAATCAACGACATATTCGGCCCCGCGATAGAGTTCCGTGTGGCCCTTTTGGCGCCCGAACCCCTTGACCTCGGTCACGCTCAGACCCTGGACCCCGATCTCCTGCAAGGCCTCTTTGACCTCATCCAGTTTGAACGGCTTTATGATTGCTTCGATTTTCTTCACGGTCCGACTCCCCCTCGTCTTCTTCTGCTAGTTCTGACATCATTTTGGGTTAGGGGCGTCCATGCGCGAAGGACGTGGCTGGACAATCTCGGCTCCAATTCTGCAAGCCGAGATCATTTTTTGTGCATGTAGAGTAAAGAATGATCATTTTTGAATCTCGTTGGGGGGCGAAATGATCGAGCCTTTGACAGTTGCGCAGATGCGCGCACTTGAATCCCGGGCTATGGCCTCGGGAGCGGTGACGGGGCTGGAATTGATGGAACGGGCAGGGCAGGGCGTGGTCGATGCGATCATGCGGGAATGGCCCGATCTGGCCGTCGAACTGCGCACAGTGCCGCCGTGCGCCAATGTCCTGGCCGGGCCCGGCAACAATGGTGGCGACGGTTTTGTCATCGCGCGTCTGCTGGCCCTGCGCGGGTGGGAGGTGAACGTGTTCTTTTATGGAAATCCTGAAGCGCTGCCTGAAGATGCACGAACGAACCGGCAACGGTGGGTCGATCAGGGCGGCGCTGTCTTGCCCATCGCGCTGCATCGAGTCCGCGTGACGCACCCTGACGATCCCCCGGCGGACCTTTGGATAGATGCGCTGTTCGGGATCGGGCTGACGCGCGCACTGCCCAGGAAGCTCGCGGACATTTTCACCATGATCATGGACGGTCGCCACCGGCAACAAACCCGCCTGTTGGCCGTCGATATCCTCAGCGGGGTGGACTCCGATACCGGTGCGTGGCTGTCGGACTGTCCCCTCGAGGCTGATCTGACCGTGACATTTCACGCCCCCAAGCCGGGCCACCTTCGCGGCGCGGGGGCAGGCGTCAGCGGCAAGGTGGTCGTCGTGGATATCGGGCTGTGACCGCGTCCAGTTCCGACCGCGCGCCGCGCCGCATCGAAGGGCGCAAGACCATGGCCGAGGCGCTGCGCAAGGCCACGGCCGCTCATAAATACGATCATGGACATGCACTTGTGCTGTCGGGCGGCATGGGCCGCACCGGCGCGGCACGGCTCGCGGCTCGTGCAGCGCTGCGGGTCGGCGCCGGGTTGGTGACGGTGTTGGCCCCCGGTGCCGCGATGATGGAATGCGCCTGCCACCTGACCGCGATCATGTTGCGCCGCTGCGACAATGCCGATGACCTTTCTGAGCAGTTGCAGGACATGCGGCTCAACGCCCTTTGTCTCGGGCCGGGGCTCGGGGTGGGCGGAGCGACACCGGAACTGGTAGTTGCAGCGCTGCGCGCGGGGCGCGCGGCAGTGCTGGATGCCGATGCCCTGACCAGCTTCGCAAAGGCGCCCGAGACCTTGTTTTCGGCGCTTCATGGCGAGGTGGTCCTTACGCCACATGATGGAGAATTCGTGCGTCTCTTTCCGGACCTGACGGTCGCGACTGGGCACGACGGGTCACGGGTCATGGCGGTCCGGGCTGCCGCTGCAAGAGCCGGATGCGTTGTGCTGCTGAAGGGCGCGCGTACGCTGATCGCAACGCCCGCCGGCACGGTTTGGGAAAACGACGCCACGGGCGCGCGGGCAACGCCATGGCTTGCCACTGCAGGCAGCGGCGACGTGCTGGCGGGGCTGATTACCGGCTTGATGGCACGCGGTTTGTGCGCCGAAGATGCGGCCGGCAGTGCCGCATGGCTTCACGTAGAAGCCGCACGCAGCTTCGGGCCGGGGCTGATCGCGGAGGATCTGCCCGAAACCCTGCCGCGCGTATTCCGCAGCATGGGTCTATGAGGCGGTCATACCAGGAACGACGCTCGCGAAGGAGCACCGTCATTCCATGTCGAATGGAATGGAAGGACAAGCGTATCCACTTCCTTCAAGCCTTGGCTGATACTTTCGGCTTGTCGGCGGATGCAAGCTCCAGCCCGTCCGCAAAGAGGATTTCGGGAGCGCCGAAGTAAAGCGACAGCATGATCTGCGTGCCGCCTTTGACGATGCGGATATGCTCACCATCAACCAGCCGCGCGGCCTGCGGTGCGGCTATGTCCTTGCCCCAAAGGGCCTTTGCGCGCCAATCACGGATCAACACGCGCTGGCCTGGCATGAGTGTAATGTCCTTGGCGGGCTTGCCACCCAGCGCCTGGGCCGAGACCAGCACCCGCGGGGTTCCAGCAGGCAGCACGTGGCGCATGATCGCCTTGAGCTTGCGCACGCCGCGCCGGGTGATGATGTGGTCGCCAGGGTTGAGAAACTCGACAGGGATGGCCCCGTCCAGCGTCATGACAAGGGTTCCGGGCGCAAAGCCGGATTTACACGTACCGGTCTTGACGCCCAGACGAGCCGTCGGGCGCGGGGAGGATTGGGTCATGGGATCTACTGCTCGCTCGTTCGGGCATGTTCTGCCTCGTGTTTGTGCAGGCGAGTCTACGGCATCAGCGTCAATCGGGCGAGTGTTTTCTGCGCTGTGCGATGTGATGCTGGACAAGTGCTTTCCCCTCGGATGTTTCGGGTGGCAGCCCGTTTTCGAGGATAACCTCGCGGTGGAATCAGGCAAAATATGGGCGGAAACACGTTTCGCTTCGGTTAATGCATTGGTGCTTTTTGGTCTCGCGTTGCACGGGCCGCCCTGCTAGATCCGCGACGCGTGCGGGTGTGGCGGAATTGGTAGACGCACCAGATTTAGGTTCTGGCGGAGCAATCCGTGGGGGTTCGAGTCCCTTCACCCGCACCATCCAGCATGAGGACCATCAGCGCCTTGTTGAATGTATCGTGTGCCTACCCGTTCTCACCCCTGTCGCACAGAGGCCGCCCGCTCTGGACTTCGCGCGTCAGTTGGTTATGCAGGGATCACATGGACATGGTCCCTGTTGAACAGAGGTCGACAGCCGAGTGAGTGCCAAGAGGCACGCGGTGCCGGGCGCGAGCCTCCCGAGGCCGAAGCCATAGAGAGTCCTGACCCTTGCACGACCTCCCTCCCATCATACTCATCGGCGCGGCGCGCTCCGGCACGAAATTCCTGCGCGATGTCATCGGCGCGCAGCCCGGCATCTGCACCGTTCCCTATGACGTCAATTACATCTGGCGTCACGGGATCGAGCACGATCAGGATGATGTGCTGGACCCGAGCGATCTGACGGAGCGTCGCCGCGCCTTCATACACAAGCAATTGGCGCGGTTGTCCGAATTGCGCCCCGGGCACACGCTGCTGGAGAAGACGGTGTCAAATACCTTGCGCGTGTCCTACGTGGACGCGGTCTTTCCGGACGCGCGCTATATCCACCTGATCCGCGATGGCCGCGACGTGACCGAAAGTGCGATGCGCCAGTGGCAAGCGCCGCCGGATTGGCAGGCGCTGTCACAGAAGTTGCGCGGCCTTCCCCTCGCCAATATCGGCTACCTTGCGTGGTTCGGCGCGAACTTCGTTCGGGGGCGGCGATCCGGGCGGGGTGGCGCGCGCGTCTGGGGGCCCCGATTCCCGGGCAGTGGTGATCTGGCGTTGCGCCTGAGCCTGCCCGAGATCTGTGCGACGCAATGGGTGCAATCGGTGACGCGGTCGCGGGCAGACCTGCTCGCCCTGCCGGACAGCTCCGAACGCGTTCACACGATCCGGTATGAAGATCTTGTCGCCGATCCCGCTGCGATCTCCGCGTTGGTCGACTGGCTGGGATTTGAGAACGGCTCCGCCGTATTGGACCAATACAATATCCGCGTCCGGCACTCGGAGGCAGCGCCCTGGCGGGACCTGCCTTCAGACACGCAGGCGGCTATCGGACGGATCGCGGATCCGACGCTGACAGAGCTGGGATACCTTTGATGGCGGTCACTTCGGTTCCCTTCTTTCGCCCAAGCATAGGCAATGCGGAATGTGATGCGGTGGTTGCGGCGATGCGGTCGGGCTGGCTGACCACCGGGCCGAATGCCGCGGCCTTTGAGGCCGAGTTCCAAGCCCTGATGGGCGAAGGCAGCCATGCCGTAGCGGTGAATTCGGCTACGGCAGCCCTGCATCTGGGGCTGGATGCTCTTTCGGTCGGGCCGGGGGACGAGGTGATCGTTCCGGTCCTGACGTTCACAGCGACCGCAGAAGTCGTGCGCTATATGGGCGCCATGCCGATTTTCGTCGATATCGATCCGGGAACGCTTTGTCTGTCTCTCGATGCGGTCGAGCTGGCGATTACCGAGCGGACCAAGGGGATCATGCCGGTTCACTTCGCGGGGCGTGCCTGCGACATGACAGCCCTGCGCGCGATCGCGGACCGCCATGGACTATTCCTGCTCGACGACGCCGCCCATGCCTTGCCGACCCGCCACCAGGGGGCTTTGATCGGCTCGGTGGGCGCCCATGCCGATGTGACGGCGTTCAGCTTTTACGCCAACAAGACGATGACGACCGGCGAGGGCGGGATGCTGGTGACCGGAGACGGTGATCTGGCCACCCGTGCACGCAAGATGCGCCTTCACGGGATCGACCGCGACGTGTTCGACCGCTTCACGAACGTCAAGGCGGGCTGGATCTACGACGTCGTGGATGCGGGCTACAAGTACAACCTGACCGATCCGGCGGCAGCGCTGGGGCGGGTTCAGCTTGCAAGGATCGACGAATTCAACGGGAAACGCGCCCTTCGCGCGGGCCGCTATGCCGCCGCTTTCGCCGACCTGCCCCTGATCCTGCCGCCACTTGCGGCGGCGGGCGACAGCCATTCCTGGCATCTTTACATCGTGCAACTGACCGCCGATGCACCGCTTGATCGCAACACCTTCATCGACGCGTTGAAAGCCAAGGGGATCGGCACTTCGGTCCATTATCGCCCGTTGCACCAGATGACCTACTGGAAGAAGTTCCTTGCCCGTGGTTCCAGTTTCCCGGCCGCCGATGCCTATTTCGACCGCTGCGTCAGCCTCCCTCTGTTCATGTGCATGGACGATGACGAACAGGTCTATGTGATCGATGCGGTCAGGGACCTTCTGAGCTGATGGAACGCGCCTTCGATATCGTGTTCTCGCTGATTGTGCTGACCCTCGCGCTACCTGCGCTGGTTCTTGTGCCGCTTGGCATCCTGATCTCCGATCCCGGCCCGGTCTTCTACCGGGCGGCGCGGGTGGGCCGGGGTGGGCAAGTGTTCGACATGCTCAAGTTCCGTTCGATGCGGGTATCCAGCCGCGGCCCGCTGATCACGGCGGCCCATGACCGGCGTGTCTTCGCCTTCGGGAAGGTGATCCGCGCCCTGAAGCTCGACGAGATCCCGCAACTCTTCAATGTCTTGCGGGGTGATATGGCGATCATTGGGCCCCGCCCCGAGGATCCATCCATCGTCGCGGCCCATTACACCGACTGGATGCACGAGACGTTGCAGGTGACACCGGGGCTGACGAGCTTCGGCTCGGTCTTCTACTACGCCCGGGGCGAGGCACTGATCGACGAGGCGGACCCGGAAGGCACCTATGTGCGTCGCCTCCTGCCCCTGAAACTTGCGGTCGATCGCGCTCATTTGGGACAGCGGACGCTTCTGAACGATTTTCGGGTGATTGCCCTCACGGCGCGCGCGGTGCTCTCGAAGGTTCTGGGTCGGCCGATGCGGCTGGCGCAGATCGATTTCGCGACCGCCGGGCAATGGGCGTCGTTCGCACAGGTGTCCGACCTCGATTGACCGGCCAGATCAGGCGATTCCCCACGAACTGTCGCGATGAGTGGACGATTGGCGGTCCTCCCCTGGCAGGTGTCTTGACCGTTGCCCTTGTCATCAGTTTGGTTTCGCGATCTGGCGAAGGCCCTGGAACAGCAACAGTGTTGTCGCCTCGGTAACGAGGTAGGCGACGCCAATGCGCGTTGCAGGTGGTAGATCCTCGGGAAGCAGCAACAGCAGCGTGATGCGGACGACCCAGCGCAAGACTGCGATCGGCAACAGCGTGACCACGTTGCCGCGCGCCAGGGTCACCACGAAATAGACCGAGTTCAGGATCAGGAAGAACAAGCCCGATGCGTGCCAATACAGAAAATCCGCCGTCGCCTGTGTGTCCGAGGCGAGGAAAGCCCCTCGTTCGAACAGAAGCGCGATTATCGGAGTGCGCCCGGCGGCGAGGCCGATTGAGACGGCAAGGGCCACTGCGCAATAGGTGATGACATATGGCCGGACCCGCTGTTGTCGAGGATCACTGCCTTCGGACCCGCCAAGAAGCATCGGCAGGATGATGATCGATGTCACATTGGCGAACAGAGCGCCGAAGCCAGTGATCACCGCGACCGAATAGTCGAGATGGGGCACATGCCCAACATCCCACACGCTGAGAGCCGCGCGGTCGGCCAATGTCGTGGATGTCGCAAGAAGTTGGAATACCAGTGAAATCACCAGTGCCCTCAGGATGGACAAGCGGTGGCTTCGTTCGAGGGTCGGGCCGCCGAAGTGGCCGAGCCCAAACGTTGCACCGCAGGCACGCCCCGCCACAATGTGGACCGATATCACGGCCACGGACGCCGCAAGTGCACAGATCGGCAGGATCTGGTCTGGCTCGATGAAGCCGAACAAGATCAGGAAGACCGCGAGGAAGCCGATATTGCGCTGCAAGGCGACGGACGGATTCAACCAGATCATCCCGCTCAGGTTGACCTGCGCGCGGATATGGTTCGACGAGGCCATCAGGAAAAACATCAACCAGCCGAAGGTCGCAGCGAGCTTGAATTGCGCGACCGCTCCGTCGACAAGGCCGGGCGCAAGGGCTCTTTGCTGGATGGAAACCGTTGCGACGCCTGCCAACGCCACAAGGCAAGCCCCGATGACCAGACAGCGATTGACAAACCGGACGGTGGCATCGAACTGGATGTGCGAGATGCGTCGCGCCCGCGACAACTCGGCAAGGGCCGTGTTCACGAGCGCGCCAGAGACTGTCAGCGCCAGAAGCAAGGGCAGCGAAAACGACAGCCGATAGATCTGCACCGGTTCACTTGCAGCAAGACTTCGGGCGATGGAGATTTCAACGAGCAAACCCGCGACCATTCCGAAGACCACCAACGCGGCAACGGTCGCTGTTCTCTGGAGGTGCCGGATGTTGAGGGAGTTCATGGGCAAGCTACCACGGCGCCTGGTTCTCGGCGAACCAGTACCACCGGAAGACGAAGCTTGCGATGCCCAGAGAAAGTGCCCCGACAGATGTGGCGAAGCTGCCGAGCGGGGTCTTCGCGTTATAAATCAGGACCGCAAACCCTACGCCATAGACGATGGCGCGATTCGCAATGTTTGGCGAGAAGCTGAGCCCCAGGAACGCCAGCACGATGACGATGAGGAACACCCGGAAATGCGTGGGATAGTCCCGCCTGACGATGGCGATCCACGCCCCGATCAAGAGGATGAGGCTGCGGAACATCAGGTCGAACATCGACGTTGAATTCGGCTCGAGAATATAGATGAGGTATTTCGAGAATCCGGGGACGCTGGCACTTACCACAGTGATCGCGAAGGCAGTGAACCGTTGCCCGATCCCGCTGAGCATGACGGCTCCGATCATCGCCAGCAACATCGCAAGCAAGGCCGTGCTGTGAAGCATCCGCGTTCGCGCTGCCACCAACGCGGCAAGTGCGATCGCGGCCGACGAATGAAACGAGATGGCCAGAAGCATGAGAGCCAGGTTGATCTTGCCCGTCCGAATGAACTGATCAAGCGCGAAGAAGACCAGGAAATAGGCCGGCGTCGCGCGCAGAAGGGATACATGCATCTGCGTGGTGAAGACGCCCGCGAACAGGATCAGGTAAGGAAGTCGCACCTTGTTTCGGACGGCAAGGAATACGGTGGCAACCATGATCAGGAACGAATTGGTGTTGTAGGTGTTCTGAAGGGCGCGTTCCACCCCCGAAGCCAGTTGCAACTGTATCCAGAAGTGAACATTCGACAGGTAATCAAGCTGCAAGGGCGGGAAGGTGCCGTCGGCGGCCATGGCATCGAAGATCTGGAAGTAGGCATAGTAATCCGGCAACCCGGCATACCCGAAGGTCATGCGGAACGGCACGATCCACACCAGCGATACAAGGGCGGCCATGGCGGCGCGCAGGGCATCGTCGGACCGGATCAAGATCGACAGGCGCCCGTCGGAGCGGTGTGCGATCCTCATGGCGAAATCATGCAGCGATCCTGCGACCGCCGCGGCCACTCGGCCCCCCTGATGTCTGCGGAAACGGCACCGTCGATGCTCTTCTCAAGATACCTGGCATGATGTCGATAATGCCTCCAACCGCCGAACAATGTCCTATTGGTCCGAACCTCGGATGCATGCAACCAGACTCATGTCTGCGCTGTTGCAAGAAACCGAAGGCCCGGGTCTTTTTTGTCTGAAACCAGCCTTCAGCCGCGATGGGCAATTGTCACCCTTCCTGTCGCGGCCTGGTCCCGTCAAGGTGAACGGAGCGGATCTTTGGGGGGGGGGTGATGGAGCATGGCGTGAAGTTCGTAGACAAGCGCCCGGTACTCGCGTCAGAGTGTTCGCGCCATCGCACCGGCCAGCCAAAGGACGGTTTTCGATCCATGTTCTCCCGCCCCACCGGATTGCCCCGTTGGCATCAAAAGGACGCATCCCAATGACAGCGCCTGCCGATACCGCTGGTTTGGCGCGCGTGGGCATCATCATGCCGACTTATAATGGCGCGCGGTTCATTGGCGAGCAACTCGACAGCCTTCTTGGTCAGGTCGGGGTCTCGCTTCATGTCTACGCTTTCGATGATGGCAGCAGCGACCGGACCGTCGCCATCCTGCGTGACTATGCGGCTGCTCATCCGGACATGTTCTCCGTCTTCGAGAACGAGGTGAATTCCGGTGGCACCGGGCTGAACATCTTCTGCAATATTCACCGGGTTTCCGATAACCACGACTTTTTCGCGCTGGCCGATCAGGACGACGTGTGGTTGCCCGACAAGCTTCTGCGCGGGATCGAGGCGTTGCGGCGCGACGGAACCGATCTTTATTTCTCCAACCTCATGGTTTGGGACGGCAAGGACGCGATCCTGGGATTGGTGCGGAGAGACGCCCCACTGCGTGTGCGCGATCACCTTTTCGGAGGTGGCAGTGCCGGCTGCACCTACGTCCTGAGCGCCCGGTTCTTCTTGCATCTGAAGGACAGGCTTGCGCCCATCGATTTCAACGGCATCAAGCGGATCTCCCATGACTGGACCATCTATTTCATCGCGCGGCACGACGATTTCGGCGTTTCCGTCGCATCGGATGCGATGATCAAGTACCGGGTCCACTCGGACAGCCAATACGGGGCCATGACGCTGGGGGGCGCGGGCGCACTCCTGCGGAAATTCCGTATGCTTCGTGGCGGGTTCCTGATGGAGCAGGTCGTCAATGCGTTGCGCTTCGCGCGCCCGGGGACGGAAGATGAACGCGCACTTCTGGCCTATCGGCGCAGCTGGCTTGGACGCCTTTCCGTTCTCTTGCGCCACAACAGATCCCTTGCGCGGGAAACGAGCCGATTTGTCTTCCTGGTCATCGCGACACTGATCTTCGTGCGAAAGTGACGTCGAGACGGGCCGCTTCCGGGCTGAGTCCTGTCAGGTGGGTCGCTGGTGTCATCGGGGCTTGAATCGCCCGGATGGACAGGGGTTCGATCATTTCCCAAAGTGTAAAGTCAACTTTACAGTTGACGTGTCAGAGTTAAATGACATTCTTATAGGCGATGGACCCGCCAGGGGGAGGGTAAGTGGCCTTTCCTCTGATACTACCGGGCACGTCGCTCGCCGGTCTGCGGCGTTTTCTGGCGATGCAGGCCAAAATTCAAAGCAAGAGGAAGGGGACATCATGGTTGATGATCCAGATAAAGTCTGGCCGACAGGCCTGACCCTCAAGGAGGCCGAAGAGGTGCACAGCTACCTCATCGATGGCACACGGGTATTTGGGGGGATCGCTCTGGTCGCCCACTTCCTTGTCGCCGTCGCGACGCCTTGGCTGGGCTGACGGGAGCAAGATCAAATGAACAATTCAAAGATCTGGCTTGTCGTGAAGCCCACCGTCGGCGTTCCGCTGTTTCTGTCAGCGGTCGCAGTCGGTTCGTTCGCGGTGCATATCGCCGTGCTCAGCAAGACCAACTGGTATGAGAATTACCTGATCGGTGCTGACCTTGATGGCGCTTCGGCTGCCCTCGAGACGGAAACCCGCGTGCTGCCCGCCAGCGCTGGTGTCACCGCAGATACTCCGATGTATCTCGATGCCGCCGCTGCTGACGGCGCGACCGTGATCCTGCCCGACGGGCGGACAGCAAGACTTGTCATCGAAGACCCGGTGACGCTGGTTGCTGCCGGCAACTAGGTGCCAATGGATTCGCCGCCTCGTTCGGGTGGCGCGTCTTCCACGACCGGGGGATAGAGGTGGTGCGTCCACTTCTTGACCCGGTCGGTCGTGACCAGAAACCCCAATCCGGCCTTGTTGCCTTTGGGGCAACGTATCCATGCGGGGCAATATTGGCACATGGCCGCCATTCGCGACACATTCCTGCGCAAGATCGCCCGGATCACTCCGCGCTATTTGCCGTTTGCCGATGTCGCGAGCGAAACCGCCCCCTTGTCGCGCCTGCTGCGCCTGTCGCTGTTTCAAGTCTCGGTTGGGATGGCGCTAGTCCTGCTTGTCGGAACGCTCAATCGTGTAATGATCGTCGAGCTTGAAGTTCCCGCCTCGCTCGTGGCGATCATGCTGTCCCTGCCGCTGGTCTTCGCGCCGTTCCGCGCCCTGATCGGGTTCAAGTCCGATCAACACCGCTCGGCGCTCGGGTGGCGGCGGGTGCCCTACATCTGGAAGGGCACGATGCTTCAATTCGGCGGCTTTGCGATCATGCCGTTCGCGTTGCTGGTCTTGTCTGGCTTTGCCGAAGCTGCGGACGCCCCACCTTGGATCGGGTTGTCGGGGGCGGCGCTGGCGTTCCTGCTGGTCGGTGCCGGGGTGCACATGATCCAGACGGTTGGCCTCGCGCTTGCGACCGACCTTGTTCCTGTAGAAGATCAGCCCAAGGTTGTTGGCCTGATGTATGTGGCGCTGCTGGTGGGCATGATCGTGTCGGCGTTGATCTTTGGCTGGCTGTTGCGGGATTATACGCCAGGAAAGCTGATCCAGGTGGTACAGGGCGCGGCGGTGGTCACGGTCGTGCTCAACCTCGTCGCCCTTTGGAAACAGGAACCGCGCGACCGCGCCCGCGCCGCCAATCCGCCACCGGTCGAGTCGTTCTCCGAGGCTTGGTCGGTGTTCACGGCCCGCCAGGGAACCATGCGGCTTCTGATCGTCATCGCCCTTGGAACAATGGCCTACGGTATGGCCGAGGTTCTGCTGGAGCCTTACGGCGGCGAGGCCCTTCATATGAGTGTCGCGATGACGACGCGCCTAACCGCCGTGCTGGCCGGCGGCAGCCTTCTCGGCTTCTGGTTCGCAAGCCATGTGCTGCTGCGCGGAGGTGAGCCGTTGAATGTCGCCACCTATGGCGCGGCCATAGGGGTGCCTGGCTTTCTGGCCATCGCCACTGCCGCACAATCGGGCGGCGTCCTGGTCTTCAGCCTCGGCGTCTTTGCCTGCGGCGTCGGGGCAGGTCTGTTCGGTCACGGCACTCTTACCGCCACCATGCGACGCGCGCCACGGGCGCAGATCGGACTCGCTCTCGGGGTGTGGGGCGCCGTGCAGGCCAGCGCGGCCGGCATCGCGATCGCGGCGGGTGGCATCCTGCGCGATGTGGTCCTTGCACTTCCCGGCGGAGATACGCTGAACCCTGCCACACCCTATATCCCTGTTTTCCTGCTGGAAGCCCTGTTTCTCGTGGTGGCGCTTTGCGTCATCTGGCGGCTTCAGGCCGTGCCGTCTCGAAATCTGGGCGTAAAGCCCTAGAATAGTGAAATCGCAATGTCCGGGCGCTATGTCCCGGCTCAGTTCGTCCAGTTGGGGAGGCCCCTTGATATGACCACGCTCGTCACACGTCTTTACGAAAACCCGGTCCATGCGGATGCCGTGATCGCCGCTTTGAAGGAGGATGGGTTCCCGGAAACCTCTATGACAGTGGTCGAGCAAAGCGGCACCAGTTCCGCACAGGACAACATCGAAGCGGCGGGCGTGCCGACGGGGATCGCGCGGCAATACGCGCAGCACCTGACCTCGAAGCGGGCGCTTGTGGTTGTGCGCGCGCCCTTCGTGCCTTTCGGCGCGGCGCGGCGGGCGATCGAGGTGGCCGATACCTATCCGTCTTTCAAGGCCGGCGTCATGGATCAGAACCTGAATATCCCCGATGAACCCGATCCCAGTCTCTTCGTGTCGATCCTCGGTTCTCATCGGCTGTTCCTGACCAATGCCCTCGATGTCCGCAACGACCTCAAGCCGCGCGGACTTTCGAAAGCTTTCGGCATTCCCACGCTGGCCGAACGCCCCAAGAAGATCCGCCCTTCGGTGATTTCGACCAAGGCGATTTCGTCATTCTTCCTGCCCTTCGCGCTGACCTCGCGTCGTCGTTCTGGCACCGCACGGATGCTATCGGGTTTCATGTCGCGGGTATTCATGCCGATCCCGCTCCTGTCTGGACATCGTGAACCACGCAATCTGAAGCACTATCGCATCACCAACTGAAGTCTGTCGCGCGGGATCGGAATCTGGTTCGGCGTCTTTCGGAACGCAGTTCAACGATTCTCGGAACGTTTCGCGTGATCGTGACTGTGCACAGAATGCTCTAGGGCTGGACGGCAGACCGCACCACGTTGGCCATTTCCGTCAACTGTCCCGAAAGGGGAGAACGCGCACGCCAGACCATGCCAATGGTCCGCGTTGGCGTGGACTGCGTGAAGCGAGAGATGCAAACCCGTGCTGATCGGGTTTCAACATCCACTGCCATATCGGGGATCAACGTCACACCGATCCCCGCACCGACCATTTGCACCAGCGTCGAAAGGCTCGACCCGTCAAGCCCCTCTCGCGGGAGGGAGGAGCGGATGTTGCAGAACGATAGCGCCTGATCGCGAAAGCAGTGCCCTTCTTCGAGCAGAAGCAGACGCATCTTCGCCAGTGCTGCGGCATCGGGCACGGGCTTTCCGGCATCGGCTTCGGGGCGAACCAGAACGAATTCCTCGTCATGGAGCGGCACCTCGGTCAGTGTCGGTTCGGACACCGGCAGGGCCAGGATCGCTGTGTCGAGGCGTCCGCTGGCCAGATCATCAAGCAGGCGTGGGGTCAAGGTCTCGCGGATATGCAGGTCGATCTCGGGGTATTTCAGGCTGAGCGCGCCGATGATGCGGGGCAGCAGATAGGGCGCAATGGTGGGGATGATCCCGAGGCGCAAGCGCCCGACCAGACCGTCGCGCGCGGCGCGGGCAAGGTCCTCCAATTCGCCCACTGCGCGCAGGATGTCCTGTGCACGGTCCAGAACAGTTTCACCGAATCCGGTCAGGCGTGCGGCGCGCGCGCCGCGCTCGAACAGCGCAAGGCCGAAGCCATCCTCCATCTCCTTGATCTGCATCGACAATGCGGGCTGGGAGACTGCACAAGCCTCGGCCGCGCGTCCGAAATGGCCGTGGCGGGCCAGCGCATCGAGGTAGCGGAGCTGTTTGAGGGTCGGCGCTTTCATAAGAACATCTTATCACAGATATCAGGAAAACCAACTATAGCTAATCGACAAGGTCTGTTAGAATGATTCCAATTGCGCGACTCGGACCGTTTTGCGGACCGGCGCGATACTGACAAACTGCAGTGGAGAAAGACATGATGGACGGATCCCCGACGAACGAAGGTTGCCCGGTGATGCATGGCAGTAGCCGGAGGCCTTCCGGCAGCACCGCGAACCAGCACTGGTGGCCCAATCAGTTGAACCTGCGCCCCCTCAACGGCAATTCGCCCAAGCTCGATCCGATGGGCGAAGGCTTCGATTACGCCGAGGAATTCAAGAAGCTGGATATGGAAGCCGTGAAGGCCGACATCGCGCAATGCCTGATCGACAGTCAGGACTGGTGGCCTGCGGATTACGGGACATACGCGCCATTCATGATCCGCATGGCGTGGCATTCGGCCGGCACCTATCGCACCTATGACGGGCGCGGCGGTGCGAGCAGCGGCACACAGCGGTTTGCGCCATTGAACTCGTGGCCCGACAACGGGAACCTCGACAAGGCGCGCCGTCTCTTGTGGCCGATCAAGCAGAAATACGGCCGCGGCCTGTCCTGGGCCGACCTGATGATCCTCGCCGGCAATGTCGCGCTTGAATCAATGGGCTTCAAGACCTTCGGCTTCGCCGGGGGGCGCGACGATGTCTGGGAACCGGAAGAGGATATCTACTGGGGGCCCGAGGCGGTCTGGCTGGCGACCTCTGACAAGGAAAACAGCCGCTACTCCGGTGACCGCGAACTGGCGAACCCGCTGGCAGCCGTGCAGATGGGCCTGATCTACGTGAACCCCGAAGGCCCCGACGGAAACCCAGATCCCCTGGCCTCGGCCGGCGATATCCGCGACACCTTCGCGCGCATGGCCATGAATGACGAGGAGACGGTGGCGCTTGTGGCCGGTGGCCACACATTCGGAAAGGCCCACGGCGCCGGCAATCCGGACTTGATGGGCGCGGAACCGGAGGCGGCTGACATCACCGAGATGGGCCTTGGCTGGCGGAACGGGTTTGAAACCGGCAAAGGCATCCACGCAACGACCTCCGGGCTCGAGGGAGCCTGGACACCGACGCCGACGCAGTGGGACATGTCCTATTTCGACGTGCTTTTCGGTTATGAATGGGAACTGACGCAATCACCCGCGGGCGCGCAGCAATGGCAGCCGAAGAACCTCAAGGAAGAGGACATGGCTCCGACCGCCGACGGAAAAGGCAAGACCTTCATCATGATGACCACCGCGGACATGGCGATGCGCATGGATCCGGCCTACGAAAAGATCAGCCGAGAGTTCCACGCCAATCCCGACAAGTTTGCCGATGCCTTCGCGCGGGCGTGGTTCAAGCTGACCCATCGCGACATGGGACCCAAGACCCGCTACCTCGGGCCAGAAGTCCCGTCCGCGGATCTGCTGTGGCAGGACCCGATCCCCGAGCCCGATCATCGCCTGGTGGGCGAGGCCGACGTGGCGGCGCTGAAGGCGGCGGTTCTGGACAGTGGATTGTCGGTGCAGGAACTGGTGCGCGTGGCTTGGGGTGCGGCTGCATCCTACCGCGACAGCGACAAGCGCGGTGGCGCAAATGGCGGGCGCATCCGGTTGGAGCCGGCACGGTCCTGGGCCGTCAATTCGCCCAGTGAACTGGAAAAGGTGCTCGGTGTTCTTGAAGGCATCAAGGCGGAGTTCGACGCAAGGGGAGCGGCCAAGGTTTCCATGGCGGACCTTATCGTGCTGGCCGGTGGTGCCGCAGTCGAAGCGGCGGCGAAAGCTGCAGGTCACGACATCACCGTGCCGTTCACGCCAGGTCGCGGCGATGCCAGCCAGGAGCAGACGGACGTTGACAGCTATGCGGTGCTGGAGCCGCAGGCGGACGGTTTCCGCAACTACCTGAGCCCGACGGCAACGCGTGAGCCCTCTGACCTGCTGGTCGACCGGGCGAACCTGCTTGGCCTGACGATACCGCAGATGACGGTGCTGGTGGGCGGCTTGCGCGCCATCGGTGCGACCCATGGTGGCAGCAAGCTTGGCGTGTTGACCGAAACGCCGGGCGCGCTCGACAACGCGTTCTTCCGCAATCTGCTGAGCATGTCCACGACCTGGACGAAGGCCGAGAGCGGTTTGCTGGAAGGTCGCGACGTGTCGGGGGCGGTCAAATGGACGGCAACGGTGGTGGACCTTGTTTTCGGGTCCAACAGCCAGCTGCGCGCGGTGGCCGAGGTCTATGCCGCCGATGATGGCGGCACCAAGATGGTCGAGGATTTCGTCTCGGCATGGGTCAAGGTGATGGAAAACGATCGCTTCGACCTGCACCGCTGATAGTCGATGATGACCGTGCAGGCGCGCCGGAATAACCGGCGCGCCTGTTCGTTTCCAAAACGTCGCCGCGCGTTTCGCGCGCTGACCGGACAGGCGGTCATTTCCCTGCTCATTTTTTTTGGTGAGGGACTGACGACGCCCATTCGGATCTCCTCGTGAGCAGTTTCTGAGCGATGAAGGGATGCAGTCAGCCCGGACGTTGCTTGTCGTGATGATAGCTCACCGCCATTGCCGCGATCCCTTGGCACGCGGCACGCGCGAAGGAGCCGCTGGCGGGCAGCAGGACCGCGCGACTGCCAACTTACGTGAAATGATCGGGATCGAGCGTTCGGCAGCGTGCGACCAGATCGGTCTGGCCAATGGAAGAACAGTGCCGGGTGCCCGGCTGCGCACCCTGTCGCAGTGGTGCTGGCGCGTCGTGTCGGCAGGAGACGGCTGGCCCCATTTTGGCGTTTGAGTCACGGGCGCGGTTCCAGTGGTCTGCGCGGCCACAAGGATCAGGTCCCGCGTTTTTAGATGGCCGCTCGGGATCGCGGGCGGATAAGTGGTGACATCCGGCGCTGGCATCGGGGAAATGCCAGGGCATGAGCACCCGCCACTCCACTGACACTTCAAAACGTCGACAGCAGCAGGCTGGTTTCGCTGTTCAACACGCCTTCGATGAGGCGCACCTCGTTCAACACGCGATCGAAGGCGCGGAGGTCGGTGACGCCGATCTGGACGATCAGATCCCATGCGCCGTTGGTCGAATGCACCGCCGTCACCTCCGGTTTGGACTTCAGTGCTCGCGCGATGCGAGCCGTGCCGCGCCCTTCGATTGCAAGCATCATCAGCCCGCGCACCGCTTGGGGGGTGACGTCGGCTCGGGTTTGCACCGTGAAGCCGGCGATTTCACCCGAGCCTTGCAGCTTTTCCAAGCGCGCGCGGATGGTGGACCGGGTCACGCCCAATGTCGCCGCAAGCTCCGACAGGCTGGCTCGGCCTTCCTTGCGGAGCAATCCGATAAGGGATCTGTCCAATACGTCCATCACATCTATCCGAAACGGCTGTTTTGCCACCATATTGCGCGAAATGTTCGCTTCTGGAAGGATCGATATGGTGGCATACTTCCCCCATGACACAGAATTGCATCCTGATTGGCGCCCCGATGGACGCCGGAAAACGGCGTCGCGGTTGCGTGATGGGCCCTGACGCCCTTCGCACTGCGGGCCTTGTCGAAGCAATCGAAGCGATGGGCCACAGCGTCGCCGATACGGGTGACGTTGCCCCCGTCGAGGTCGATGTGCCGATGCCCGAAGGCAGCAAGGTCCATGCGCTGGCGGAGAATGTCGGCTGGACGATGGCCTTGGCGTACGCGGCGCAGACCCACGCGCCCCATGGCATGCCGATCTTCCTTGGCGGCGACCATGCGCTGGCCCTTGGCACGGTATCGGGCATGGCGGCGCATCACGCGATGATGGGCACGCCCTTCTTTGTCCTGTGGCTTGACGCTCATTCGGATATCCATACTCCCGCGACGAGCGCCAGCGGCAATCTCCATGGCACGCCGGTGGGCTATGTCACCGGTCGTCCGGGGTTCGAGGCGTTCCCGCCTTTGGAAGCCGTCGTGGATCCGGCAAATATCTGCATGATCGGCCTGCGCTCCGTCGACCGGCCCGAGCATGACCTTCTGCTGGAGATGGAGATTGATGCCGTCGATATGCGGATGATCGACGAGACGGGTATTCGCGCGCCGCTGGCGGCCTTCCTCGATCGGGTTCGGGCAGCGCAAGGGGTGCTGCATGTGTCGCTGGACGTCGATTTCCTCGATCCCTCGATAGCTCCGGCGGTCGGTACCACGGTGCCCGGCGGCGCCACGATGCGCGAAGCGCATCTGGTGATGGAGATACTGTGCGACAGCGGCCTTGTCGGTTCCCTTGACCTGGTGGAATTGAACCCGTTCCTCGACGAACGCGGCAAGACGGCGCTGCTGATGGTGGACCTTGTGGCGTCGCTTCTCGGGCGTCGGATCTTCGACCGTCCCACCCGTCAAAATGGATAGAGACATGACCGCGCCGTCCCCCTCCCGCCTTGCCTATGTTCCCTTCGTCAGCGTCCAGAACATGATGGCGCTGGTTCATCATGTCGGGATCGACGCGATGCTGCGGGGCCTTGCCGACTATATCGAGGCCGATTTCAAGCGCTGGGAAAGCTTCGACAAGACACCGCGCGTGGCATCCCATTCTGCCGAGGGGGTGATCGAGTTGATGCCGACTTCGGATGGGGAAGTCTATGGGTTCAAATACGTGAACGGCCACCCGAGCAACATGAAGGCGGGGTTGCAGACCGTGACGGCGTTCGGGCTTCTGGCCGACGTCGCGACCGGTTACCCGGTATTGCTGTCGGAGATGACGGTGCTGACGGCGCTGCGGACGGCGGCGACCTCGGCGCTGGTCGGGCGGGCGTTGGCGCCGGAGGGTGCGCGGACGATGGCGATGATCGGGAACGGCGCGCAGTCGGAGTTCCAGGCGCTGGCGTTTCGGGCGATCTGCGGCGTGGATCGGCTTCGACTGTTCGACATCGACGCGCGGGCGACGGCCAAGCTGATGCGCAACCTTGACGGGATGGGGTTCGAGATGACCGCCTGCGCCACGCCGGAGGAGGCGATCCTGGGCGCGCAGATCATCACGACCTGCACCGCCGACAAGCAGTTCGCGACGATCCTGACCGACAACATGGTCGGCGCGGGCGTCCATATCAACGCCATCGGCGGCGACTGCCCAGGCAAGACGGAACTGCACCGCGATATCCTTTCGCGGGCCGATGTCTTCGTGGAATACCCGCCGCAAACGCGGATCGAGGGGGAGATCCAGCAGATGCCCGAGGACTTCGCGGTCACCGAGATCTGGGAGGTGCTGACGGGGGCCGTTCCGGGGCGGCGGGATGCGGGCCAGATCACGCTGTTCGACGGGGTCGGCTTCGCCATCGAGGACTTCTCGGCGCTGCGCTACGTGCGCGATCATCTGGCGGCGACGGGGCTTTATCAGGACCTCGACATGGTGGCCGATCCCGACGATCCGCGCGATCTGTTCGGAATGTTGATGCGGGCGCGGGGCGGCGAGGCGTGAAGTTATCACGCGTGATAAGGGGGTCTAACCACATGATATCCATAGCTAAACCGGATTTGGTTAACTTTTGCGAAAGGATGTTCTCACGGGATCAGACCGCGTCGCGCAGGAAAGCCGGGATGCAGGCCTCCAGCCCCGCGGGCAGGACCAGCCACGCGCCCGCGGCGTAGAGGCGGGCCGTCAGGCCGGGAGCCTCGCTGCGCAGGGTGAGCGAGACGGGAGAGCGCCCGATCACGGCGACCTCGGCGGGGAGCGCTGCCAGCAGGTCCGGGGGCGGGAAGGGCACGAAGGCGGCCGGGGCCTCGCCGCCCAGGCGCATGACGAGGGCCAGCGTGCCGAGCCAGCCGACCAGCAGGATCGCAAGGGCCAACGCGAGGCGTCTAGTAGTCATGGACATGTTCCAGCGCGAGGCCACGGGCGGGCAGGGTGCGCAGCGCCTCCGCCAGGTCTGTCACGGGCACGACGAACAGGTGGCGCGTGTCGTCGTAGCCTTGCCTGGGCAGGCTGGCCAGCGCGCCGTCTTCGGTCGGTGCAGCGGAAATCGCGGTGAACATGATCTGGTCGTTGCCGGCCATGTCGAGGAAGGCGGCGCCCTGATCGGCCCATCGCGCGAGGATGCCGGTCAATTCGCGATAGCGCGGCGTTTCAACCTCCAGCCCGCCCGCGACCGGCCCCAGAACCGTGACGCCGGGGGTGGCGTCCAACTGGTCCGGCGTCAGTCCGGTGACGACCATCTGCAAGGTCAGATCGTCGAAGCCGGTGGCGGCCACGGCACGCCCGATCACATCGGCATAGGCGGCGCGGGCGCGGTGTTCGAGGCCAAGGGCAATGGCGCGTTCCCGGTCGCGGATTGCATTGGTAGCGGCGGCGTCCAGCGCAGCGGCGTCGGCGCGGAAATCGTAGCGATACCAAGGCACCTGCTGGAGGAATGCGGCGTAGCCTGCCGCCTGCTGCGCCGAGAGGATATCGAGCGGCGCGTGCTGCGGGCCACGGATCATCGTGGCGACGCGGCCGAGGGTTTCCTCGTAGGCGGCTTTCATCAGCATCTCGAAGGTGAAGGACACCCCGATCACATGGACAAGCTGCCGGGTCGGCCTGTCGATCGCCCCCAGCGCGGCACTGTCCCGCGTCAGCGTGCAGAGCGAGGACCAATAGCCCGCGACGGCTTGCAGGTAGTTGAAATCATGGGGATCGCGCGCGCGGATCGTGACGGCGTAGTCGTCATAGGCATGGACGACATGCCATTCGGGATAGGTCAGGAGGGTGCGGATTTCCGGCCGTGTCTCGCCCGAGAGGGGTGTGGCGGGGCCGGGCGCACTTTCGCCCCGGCACATGGTTTCGACATAGATCACCGGGGCCGACAAGGTGAGGGCCAGCAGCACGAGCAGTTGCAGTGCCCGTTTGAACAGGCGCGCCGCGACCCTCATGCGTGGCGACCCGATATCAGCCCGGCGGCAAGCGCGATGCCGCCAAGCGCGATATGGGGCAGGTTCGCGGCGATGCGCTGGAAGCGCCAGTCCATGCCAAGGGCTTCATTGGTGAAGATGCCGAAATCCAGGTAGCCCCAGCCGGTGAAGATGCCGAAGATCCCGTCGCCCAGATAGGCCGCGCCGAAGAGGATCAGGAAGGTGCGGGCCGAGCGGTTGGAGATGAGGCCCGACAGGAAGGCCCAGATCGCCGAGACAAGGTGCAGCGCGTCGTCGAACGGATCGAGCGCGAAGATGCCGAAGGCAAGGCCAGCCTCGTCGGTCAGGCCGGGGATGTAGTTGATCGCGGCGGCCCCCAGCAGGATGACGGCGTAGATCAGGCATAAACGTCTGACAAGGCTCATGATCTCTCCAGGTAGGTATCCCACAGATTGTTGCGCAGGCGCAGGTCGGGGTCCAGCGCGCGTTTGGCGGCGGCGAACCGGGCCGCGCGCGGATAGGCGGCGTTGAATTGCGCGACGGTGGCATGCGGGCGGTAGGGGAGGTAATAGCTGCCGCCGATTCCGGTGATGCGGTCGATCAGACGCCGCGTCATGCGGGCATGGTCGGCTTCGGCGCGCGCCGTCATCTCCTGCGTGAAGGACATCACGGCGGCGATGCGCGGCGTTGGGGAATGGGCCAGAACGCTGGTCGGATCGCTGTCCACGAAGCGCAGGGTGACGTTGAGAAATTCCACGAAGGCATCGGGGATGACATCCCGACACGCGGTGAGGAAACCGTCAAAGGCTTCGAACGGCACGAAATATTCGTGCAGGATATCGGTGCGGGTGGGGTCGCGGTCGTCCAGCGTGAGGACGGGTTCATTCATCAGCGTGTTGCGCGTGCTGGTCCCGCCAAGGCGGGGTGCAAGGCCGGTTTCGACCCACCAGCGCAGGTCCTTCATCCCCTCGCGGCCCACCTGCGCGCGGTAGACATAGGACGCGATATGGGAGGCGAGGCCGGATTCCGTGGCCGCGGGAAGGCCGGATTGGTCGTCGTCGGGGGAATAGGCGACCAGCAGGGCGTCCTCGAAGAACGAGGCGCGCGCGACGTTGAGGCGCCCATAGGCCATGGGGATCGTTGGATCGTCCACGGCGGCGCGGAAGGCGGCGGGGAAATCGGCGGCCGGCAGGGTGGCGTAGGCAGGCGTCAGGCGCTGGTTCGGGACCATGTCCAGTTCCATGTCCACGATCAGGCCGATCAGGCCG
Source organism: uncultured Roseicyclus sp. (assembly GCA_964615955.1). GTDB lineage: Bacteria > Pseudomonadota > Alphaproteobacteria > Rhodobacterales > Rhodobacteraceae > Gymnodinialimonas. The sequence continues at coordinate 23,655 of CAZTUG010000010.1, read as the reverse complement.
TAGCCGCCCATGGCCAGCGCGAAGATGTCGGGGTTTTCGGCGCGCGACGCGGTGACCAGATCGCCGGACGGCAGCACCATGCGCAGCGCGCGGACGGTGGCGCCCATCGGCCCGTACGGCACCGGCCAGCCATGGGCATTGACCGAGAATGTCGCCGCCACCCCGAAATCGTGGTTGGATTGCATGACGGCGGGCGAAAAGCCAAGCGGATCGAGGGCCCGGATCACGTCGCGCCAGCGCGCGCCGCCGTTCACGCGGTAGGTGCGGGCGGCCGTGTCGGGTTCGATCCAGGCGTTGTCGACGGTGATGGCATGGCCGCCTCGGGGGATGGACTGGCCGCCCATGGAATGCCGCGCGGCGGAGACGCAGACGGGGCGGCCCTCGGCGCGGGCGGCGGCCAGTTCGGAGCGGAAGGCCTCCACCAGTGCGTCGCCATGGGAGGTCGGGCGGTTGTGGACATGGATCGGCGTGGCGGACAAGCCGCTGGCATCGTTGAGGAACGGCACAGGGGTGGAGCGGGTCGGGTCGTGCAGATCGCCGCCGATCCGGGGCACGCCCTGTAGCTGCGACAGGCCGGGCGCCCAGGCGCGGCCCGCGATGGAGCCAAGTGCCGCGCCGCCCCCGAGGAGAAGGCCACGGCGGGTCAATCCGGCAAAGCGTGCCAAGTGGTGTCAGCTCCTTCGGGGCGCGGACTGGCACCCATATGGGTCCAACCCAGCCAATCACAGGCGGACCATCGCAGAAGGTGGGGAAAACCGGAAGATGATGTTTGGGGTTCGGCGCGGGAGAGACCCCCGCGCCGGGTCGGATCATTCCGCCGGGGCCGGGACCGGGTTCGGGATCTCGTCATGGGTCGTGGCGACGCCCAGGCGTTCGCGGCGGCCATCATTGAAGATCGCCTTGATGAGCGAGATGCACATCAGCACCATCACGAGCGAGAAGGGCAGCGCGCCGATCACCATCGCGGTCTGGATCGCGCCGGTGCCGCCCGACAGCAGCAATCCCCCCACCACCAGCGCCAGGGCCACGCCCCAGAACAGGATGTGGGGACGCGCCTTGGGGCCTTCATCGCCAGCGGCGTTGATCGTGTTCACGATCAGCACGGCCGAATCCGCCGAGGTGACAAGGAACGTCATCAGCAGCACCACGATCAGGACCGCCATTCCCCAGGCAAGGGCCTGCGAGATGGGCGAGAGCATGAACTCGGTCATGGCGAAGATCTTGTCGCCGTTCGCGGCCCCGAAGATGATGCCATCCGCGCCGCCGTTCAGTTCGAGGTCAATGGCGGTGCCACCGGCCCAGGCGAACCACACGAAGCACATCAACGCGGGCACGATCATCGCGCCGAGCACGAATTCACCAATCGTCCGCCCCTTGGAAATGCGCGCGAGGAACAGGCCGACGAAGGGTGCGAAGGCGATCCACCAGGCCCAGTAGAACACCGGCCACCAGCCCTGCCACTGGGCGAGGAGGAAGGATTGGGACCCTTCGATGCCGTCCGAGGCGAAGACGTTGAAGCTCATCCACGGCAGCGCCTTGAGATATTCCCAGATGCCGATGAAGAAGGCGCTCGCCCCAAACCACGTGGCCCCGAAAATGATGAAGAACCCCAGCAGGATGATCGACAGTCCCATGTTGATGTTCGAGAGCCACTTGATGCCCTTGCCCACGCCCGACAGGGCCGACAGGGTCGAGGCGCCCATGATGAACAGCAGGGCCACGAGGATGCCGAGCGTGGTTGCGCTGCCATCTTCCAGCACGAGGCCGCCGATCCCGATCCGGTTCAGCCCGGCCACGAACTGTTCCACTCCGAAGCCAAGCGTCTGGGCCACGCCGAGGATCGTCGCCACCACGGCCACGATGTCGATGACGTGCCCCAGCAGGCCCGACAGGGACTTGCCGAACAGCGGCGTCAGCGCCGAGCGGATCGTCAGCGGCAGCCCGCGCCGATAGGCGAAGAAGGCCAGCGCCAGACCGGCGATGGCGTAGGTGGACCAGGCGCTGAAGCCCCAGTGGAGGTAGGACCATTCATAGGCGTGGTAGAAGTTGCCCTCGGTCCCGCCTTCGGCGAGGCCCTGGATGACCTGCGGGTTGTTCTGGAAATGCGTCACCGGTTCGGCGACGGCCCAGGTCAGCATGCCGACGCCGATCCCGGCTCCGAACATCATCGAGAACCACGAGAAGTTGTTGAATTCAGGCGTGTCCTCGGCGGTGCCCAGCTTCATTCGGGCCGAAGTCGGCCAGATCGCGAGGCCGAGGCAGGTGACCACGAAGCCCGCGATGACCCAGATATACCAGCGGGCGAAGATTTCGAGGATGATCGCGTTCCACGTGCCGAGCACAATGCCGGCCTGGATCGGCCAGACGATGCACCAGACCGCAAGGATGCTGATGATGATCTTGCTGACGACGGCAACGTTCACGCTGAAGCCGCGATAAAAGCCGGATTCCGCCGTCTTGATCGGTAATTCCATGATTGGAGGTTGGATGGACATTCGCGCTGTCTCCCGTCCCTTGGGCTCCGCATCGGTTGCGCGCTGCCGGCGCCATCCGTGTGGAGGCAATTGCCCCGTTTTCGGGGATTTCATGATGCTTGAGCGGTCAGCGTAGGGGAAAACATGCCCGAAAACAAAGCGGTTCCTTTTTGCCGGCTGTCGGGGCAGGTGCTTGGGCTGGCGCGGGCAGGTGCTTGCCATGCGGTGCGGGCCGGTGTCCGGTCGGGCTGGCGATCAGGTTCAATCGACGTCCGCTGCGTCGCATTCAGGCGGGACGCCAGGCGGTGCAGCGCGGCAGGGTCGGGCGAAATTGGAGAGAGGGTGCCATGAAGGTCGGGTTTATCGGGTTGGGATCGGTCGGCGCGAAGCTGGCGGGGTCGTTGTTGCGCAACGGGGTGGATCTGTCGGTCCATGACCTCGACGGGGCGGCGGTGGCGGGGTTCGTCGCACGGGGCGCTGCGGCGGGGGGCAGCCCGGCCGCGATGATGCGCGCCTGCGAGGTGGTGATCACCTGTCTGCCGTCGCCTGCGGCCTCGGCGGCGGTGGTGGACCTGATGCTGCCGGAGATCGGGCCCGGCAAGATCTGGATGGAGATGTCGACCACGGATGCCGCCGAGATCCTGCGCCTCGCGCCGCTGGTGGAGGCCGTGGGCGGCAAGGTGGCGGAATGCCCCGTCTCGGGCGGGTGCCACCGGGCGGATACGGGCAATATCTCGATCTACATGTCGGGGGAGCGGGACGTCTTCGACCGGGTCTTTCCACTGCTCACGAAGATGGGGCGGCGGGTGCTGCATACCGGGCCGTTGGGGGCGGCGAGCACGTTGAAGGTGATGACGAATTACCTGGCGACGGGACATCTGTTGCTGCTGTGCGAGGCGCTGACGGTGATGCGCGCGGCAGGCGTGGACATGGCCACGACCTACGAGGCGATCGCGGTCTCGTCCGGCACGTCCTTCGTGCACGAGACCGAAAGCCTGCTGATCCTGTCGGGTTCGCGCAATGTGAATTTCACGCTCGATCTGGTGCAGAAGGATGTGGGCCTGTTCCAGGCCATCGCGGACCGGTTCGGGGTGGGGCTGGAGCTGTCGCCCAAGATGATCGCGATGCTGACCGAGGGGCAGCGGATGCTGGGGCACGCCGCGCAGAGCGACCGGATGATCGAGTTGCTGGAGGCGGCGACGGGGCTGGACGTGCGGGCCGAGGGGTTCCCGATGGAGCTGGTGGATGACGAGCCGGAGGAAGAGGGGTATGAAGTGTTCGTGCGGCGGGGTGCCCGGGATGGCGCAGAGGGGTCAAGCCATTGATCCCTGTCTGAAAAGCCGATTTCGGTGACGAAGCAGCAAGCCTTTGCAGGGTTCTTGCGCCACTGGCCGCCCTTCGGCGTGGCGGGCAACGAGCGGCTCTTGACCATGGACGGTCAGGCGGGCCCCATGATGCGGGGTGTTCATCCTTCGGGATCCTCGGCCGTGGTTTGGCACTTGCAGCCCAACCCCGGACCGGATGCACAACTTGCTGAGCGGTCACAGCCGGAGCATCGAGGGTGCGGAGAGCGACGTGCCAGTCCACTGCCCGATCGGACAGGGATACGGAACAGGGCGGCGGCGTCGTCGATGACCCTGGACGCGCCGCGCATTCAGGTCCGCTGCGGGCGGATCGCTGGCGCGCCGCCTACCCGCCCGCCCCGTCGCGCCAGCGATCCTTCGTGCTGTCTGGGGGGTAAGGGGGGGGCGCTGCCCCCGGCCGGGGGGGGATAAGAGGGGGCGCTGCCCCCGGCCTGCGGCCTCCCCCGGAGTATTTGAGGAAAGGTGAAG
>CAZTUG010000010.1:0-19249 GCA_964615955.1 uncultured Roseicyclus sp. | reverse complement strand
GGGGGCGCTGCCCCCGGCCTGCGGCCTCCCCCGGAGTATTTGAGGAAAGGTGAAGCAGGGGGAGCGGGGAGTCGGGCGTTCAGCCCGGGATGCGGTCGCGCAGGAGTTTGGTCATCCGGCGGAAGGCGGCACGGTGGCGGTTGCGCAGGTGCATGGCGGCGAAAACGGGTTGGTGGATCGCGGGGGCGTCGGGGACCGGGTGGGCGGTGCCCTCGGCGATGAGGGTGCGGGCGGTCTCGGAGGGCAGGTAGGTGGTGCCGCCGAGCGCCGTGAACAGCCCCCGGACGGCGGCGGCCTGGCCTGAGGACACAGAGCCTTCGGACAGGCCCGGCAGCAGCGAGGCATGGGTCTGCGCGAAGGCGGGGGCATAGTTGGGCAGGATGTAGGTGGCGGCATCGACCTCGGCCAGCGTCCGGGCGGTGGTGGAGATCATCCGGTAGGCGACCTCTCCCATCGACTCGAAGTAGAGATCGGGGGCGGGGCGGGGCGTGTAGACGACGCCGAGATCGAGGCTGCCGGTTTCGAGGTCGCGGCACATCTGCCGACTGTAGTCGCCTTCCACGTAGAAGCCGCTGTCGGGCAGGGCCGCGCGCAGGGCGGCGAGCCAGTCGCCTGCGTGGTTTTCAAGCAGGTCGTGCTGGATGCCGATGCGCAGCCTCACCGCCGTGCCATAGGGTTTCACATCCGCCTGCGCATCGGCCCAGGCGCGGCGCAGGGTGCGGGCATGGGGTTCCAGCCGCAGGGCGGCCGTCGTGGGTTCGGTGCCGGAGCGGGAGCGGTTGAAGAGCCGTTCGCCGAGGGCCTTCTCCAGCGCCTTCACCCGGCCCGAGATGGTGGATTGTGTCACCCCGAGGCGGTCGGCGGTGCGGTTGAACGAGCGGGTGTCGAGAAGGTCGAGGAAGGTTTCGATCTGGTCGATTTGCATGGGCGCGGCTCCATGGCGGCCAGCCCCCGGACCCCCGGAGTATATCGGAAAAGATGACGCGGGCACGGGTTATCGGTTTGTCCGATCAAAACAGATGTGTCTGGCGAATTGAAGTGGGAAAGATTCGCGGCGATAGTTTGCCTCCAGCACAGGAGACGACACATGGCGGACCTACCCGGCACGGCGCGCGTGGTGATCATTGGCGGAGGGGCTGTCGGCACGTCCTCTCTCTACCATCTGGCGAAGGCGGGATGGACCGATTGCGTCTTGCTGGAGAAGAACGAGCTGACCGCGGGAAGCACGTGGCACGCTGCGGGAAACTGCCCGAATTTCTCGACCTCGTGGGCGGTGCTGAACATGCAGCGCTATTCGCTGGAGATGTATCGGACCCTGGCCGAGGATGTCGTCTATCCGATGAATTATCACGTCACGGGATCTCTGCGGCTGGGCCACACGAAAGAGCGCGCGCAGGAATTCCAGCGGGTGCTGGGCATGGCGCAATATCAGGGCATCGACATGGCAATGGTGTCGAATGACGAGGCGCGCGAGATGTATCCGTTTCTCGAGACCCATGACCTGAGCGCGATCCTCTACGATCCCTATGACGGCGATATCGACCCCGCGCAGTTGACGCAGGCGATGGCCAAGGGCGCGCGGGATCTGGGTGCGAGGATCGTGCGGTTCTGTCCCGCCACCGGCGTGCGGCGCGAAAACGGCGAGTGGATCGTCGAGACGGAGCAGGGCGAGATCCGCTGCGAATACGTCGTCAATGCCGCCGGTTACTACGCGCAGCGCGTGGGGGAGTGGTTCAAGCCCCATGGCGGGCGCACGGTGCCGATGGTGGTGCTGAGCCACCAGTATTTCCTGACCGAGGAAATCCCCGCCGTGGCGGAATGGACGCGCGCCAACGGGCGCAAGCTGCCGCTGGTGCGTGATGTCGACAGCTCCTACTACCTGCGGCAGGACAAGACCGGCCTGAACCTTGGCCCCTATGAGCGGAACTGCCGCGCCCATTGGGTGACGCCGGACGACCCGATGCCCGAAGACTTCAGCTTCCAGCTTTACCCCGACGATCTGGACCGGCTGGAATGGTATATCGAGGATGCCATGGCCCGCGTGCCGGTTCTGGGCGAGGGCGGCGTGGGGCGCAACATCAACGGACCCATTCCCTACGCCCCCGATGGCATGCCGATGATCGGCCCGATGCCCGGTGTGGTGAACGCGTTCGAGGCACATTCCTTCACCTTCGGGATCGTGCAGGCGGGCGGCGCGGGCAAGGTTCTGGCCGAGTGGATCATCGAAGGCGCGACGGAGTGGGACATGTGGACCTGCGATCCGCGCCGTTACACCGATTTCACCGATCAGGCCTATTGTCTCGACAAGGCGTTGGAAACCTATGGCCACGAATACGGAATGCATTTCCCGTGGAAATCGTGGCCTGCCGGGCGGGACCGGAGGCTTTCGCCGGTGGATGCGCGGGTGCGCGGGATGGGCGGCCAGATGGGGGCCTATGCCGGATGGGAGCGGGCGAACTGGTTCGCGGCACCGGGCGACGATACCTCGCTGGAGGCGAGCCAGACCTGGGATCGCGCGGGGCCGTGGGAGGCGCGGGTGCGCGCGGAATGCGAGGCGGTGCGAGACGGTGTCGGCGTGCTGGACCTGCCCGGCTTCTCGCGTTTCAAGCTGGAGGGTGCGCGGGCCGCGGAGTGGCTGCGGGGCCGCATCGCGGGCAGCTTGCCGAAGGTGGGGCGCCTCAACCTTGCCTATTTCCCGGACGCGCGCGGCCGCATCCTGACGGAGATGTCGGTGATCCGCCATGGGGAGGATGACGTCACGCTGATCACTGCGGCGGCGGCGCAGTGGCACGACCACGAGATGCTGTGGCGGGCCGGGTTGCCGGAGGGCGTCAGCCTGACCGATCACACGGCGGAGTATTCCACGCTGATCGTGACCGGGCCCAAATCCCGCGCGCTGTTCGAGGCGTTGGAGACGGAGGCCGACTTGGCCCTGCCATGGTTGAGCCATCAGGCCGCCCGGGTGGCCGGGGTGGACTGCATGCTGGTGCGGGTCAGTTTCGCGGGCGAACTGGGCTGGGAAATCCACGCGGCCATTGCCGATATCCCCGCGCTTTACGACGCGGTGCTGGCGGCGGGGGCGACACCCTTCGGGATGTGGGCGCTCAACAGTTTGCGGATCGAGAAGGGGTATCGCGCGTGGAAGGGCGATCTGAGCACCGATTATTCGCTGCTGGAAGGTGGGCTTGAACGCTTCGTCAAGTTCGACAAGCCACAGGATTTCCCGGGCAAGGCGGCGCTTCTGGCGGAAAAGCAGCGGGGCGTTGCCAAGCGCTTCGCGGTGTTGAAGGTGGATGCCGGGGCGGCGGATGCGCCTGCCATGTCCACGATCGTGAAGGATGGCGCGGTGGTGGGCGAGACCACGAGCGGGGCATGGGGTTACCGCGTCGGCCATTCCGTCGCGCTGGCCATGGTGCAGGCCGATCTGGCTGCGCCGGGGACCGCGCTGGAGGTGAATATCTTCGGGGACATGTGCCGTGCGGAGGTGCTGGGGGACGGCCCGGTCTGGGACGCGGGGAACGAAAGGCTCAGGGCGTGAGCGTGGAGGTCTATCTGATCTATCTGGGGGTTTTGGTGGCTTTCTTCGCCACGCCGCCCGATACGAGCCAGCTGCTGATCATGTCGAACGCGGCGCGTCACGGGTTGCGCCGGAGCCTTGCCACGGTGGCGGGGGATCTGTCGGCGAACGCATTGCAAATGAGTGCGGCGGCCTTCGGGCTGACGGCGGTGATCGCGGCCTCGGCAGATGCCTTGTGGATCGTGAAATGGGGTGGCGTCGCCTATTTGGCCTGGATCGGGCTGCGGCTGATCGTGTCGCGCCCGGAGGCGGACAGGGGGCCAGAAGCCGCGTGGGCGGCCCGGCCCGGTGCGCTGTTCCGGCAGGGCTTCGTGACGTCATCGGCCAATCCGTATGCGGTGGTGTTCTTCGGCGCGCTGTTTCCGCACTTCATCGATGCGAGCGCGCCGGTTCTACCGCAGTTGCTGATCCTTGGCGCGACCTATCTGGTGGTGGATGGCCTGACGCTGGTGGCATGGGGTTGGATCGCGGCGCGGACGCTGGGGCGGGTGCGGGCGCGTGGCGATGTCTGGTTGAACCGCATCTCGGGCGGGCTGATGGTGGCTGCGGCGGGCCTTCTGGCGGGCCGCGATCTGTCGGTGGAGGCGCGGAGATGACTGAAATCACACTTCTGGATGGCGGCATTGGGCAGGAATTGGTGGCGCGGTCGGGCCTGCCGCCGACGCCTCTGTGGTCCACGGACGTGATGCGCGGGCAGCCGCACCTGGTGGGCGAGGTGCACGGCGATTATTTCGCGGCGGGCGCGCAGGTTGCCACGACCAATACCTACGCGATCCATCGCGACCGGCTGGCGCGCGCGGGACTGGAGGCCGAGTTCGAGGCGCTGCACGACCTGGCGCTGGTCCAGGCCGAGGCGGCGCGGGCGCGCCATGTGCTGGGCGGCGGGACGGGGCGGATTGCGGGGTCCATCGGGCCGTTGGGCGCGTCCTACCGGGCCGATGTGGCGCCCGACCATGTCGCGGCCGTGGCGCTTTACGCGGAAGTGGCGCGATTGCTGGCGCCGCGCGTCGATCTGCTGATCGCGGAGACCATCGCCTCGCTGGCGCAGGCGCGCGCGGTGATCGAGGGCGCGTCGGGGCTCGGGGTGCCCCAAGGGGTCCCGCTGTGGCTGGCCTTCACGGTGGATGACGAGGATGGCCGCCGGTTGCGTTCGGGCGAAGCCCTGGCGGATGTCGTCCCGATGCTGGACGGCGTGGATGCAATTCTGGCCAACTGCTCCTCGCCCGAGGCGATGCCGCGCGCGTTGGAGGTGCTGGGGCGAAGCGGCCTGCCGTTCGGAGCCTATGCCAACGGCTTCACGCAGATCACCAAGGATTTCCTGAAGGACGCGCCGACCGTCGATGCCCTGGCGGCGCGGCGCGACATGGGGCCGGAGGTCTATTCCGATCACGTCATGGCGTGGATCGACCAGGGCGCCACGATCGTGGGCGGCTGTTGCGAGGTGGGCCCGGCCCATATCCGCGAAATCGCCAGCCGCATCCGGGTGCCGGCATGACGATGGCGGCACGCCACGCGGCCTTCGCCGACCTGCACCGGTCCGGCTGTTTCGTGATGCCGAACCCGTGGGATCGCGGATCGGCGCGGATGATGGCGGCGATGGGGGCGGTGGCCTTGGCCACGACCTCGGCGGGCCATGCCTTCACCTTGGGTCGGCCCGACGGCGGCACGGTTTCGCGCGACGAGGCGCTGGCCCACGCGGCCGAGATCGTTTCGGCGGTGGGGGTTCCGGTCTCGGGCGATCTGGAGAACGGCTTCGGAGACGCGCCCGAGGAGGTGGCCGAAACCGTGCGGCTGGCGGCGGAGGCGGGCCTGTCGGGCTGTGGGATCGAGGATGTCGGCTTCGGGGGCGGCGTGGCGGCTTATCCGTTCGACCTGGCGGTGGAGCGGATCCGGGCGGGCGTCGCGGCGGCGCGCGCGCTGGGGCGGCCCTTCGTGCTGACGGCGCGGGCCGATGGCGTGATGCACGGGGTCTATGGCCTCGCCGAGGGGATCGCTCGCCTGCGGGCCTTCGAGGCCGCGGGGGCCGGGTGCCTCTACCTGCCGGTGCCGCCGGGCGAGGCGGAACTGCGCGCGATTCTGTACGTGCTGGACGCACCGGTGAACGCGCTGGCGGCGGGACCGCTGCGTCATGTGCCGCTGCGCGATCTGGCGGCGATGGGCGTGCGGCGCGTATCGCTGGGCAGCCAGTTGGCGCGCCTGACCCATGCCGCGATCCGCGACGGGATGGCGGGCCTGGCGCGGGGCGATTTCACAGTTTTGAAGGCGGGCGCGGATGGTGCCGATATTGATGATCTGTTGCAGAAGGGTGCAGCCAATGACTGATGTTGTCGATCCGGTCGCGGAACCCAAGGGCCGCCGCAGCGGGCGCGCCGCCCGCGTGGCGGCACGCGCCGCCGCCTTGCCCGATGCGATGCGCCCGATCCGGGCGGGAATGGAGGGCGGCACCCTGCGCGTGCTGACCGACGCGCAGGTGGCGCAGATCCACGAAGCGGCCCTGACCGCGCTGGAGGAAATCGGGCTGGCCGACGCACCGCAATCGGGCATAGACACGATGGTGGGCGTGGGTGCTGTGCTGGGCGAGGATGGCCGGGTTCGGTTTCCCCGCGCGGTGGTTTCGGACGCGCTGGCCAAGGCGGCGCGGGGCATCACGCTTTTTGCCCGCGATCCGCGCCTTGACCTGCACCTGTCGGGTGGGCGGGTGCATTTCGGCACCGCGGGCGCGGCGGTGCATATCGTCGATGCAGAGACCAACACCTACCGCGAATGCACCGCGCAGGACCTGCATGATGCGGCGCGCCTGACCCAAGCCCTTGATAACGTGCACTTCTTCCAGAGACCAATGGTATGCCGGGATATCAAGGACAACCTGCATATGGATTTCAACACCATCTACGGCGCGGTGGCGGGGACGGCGAAACATGTCGGCGTGTCGTTCTCGGACCCGTCCCATGTCGGCCCCAGCATGGAGTTGATCCACATGGTCGCGCGCGGCGAGGACGCGTGGCGCGCGCGGCCCTTCATCTCGAACTCCAACTGTTTCGTCGTGCCGCCGATGAAATTCGCCACCGAAAGCTGCGAGACGATGGAGCGTTGCATCCGGGCGGGCATGCCGGTGTTGCTGCTGTCGGCGGGCATGGCGGGGGCGACTGCGCCGTCCACGATTGCCGGCGCGGTGGTGCAGGCGACGGCGGAGTGCCTTGCCGGGCTGGTTTATGTCAACGCGATCTCGCCGGGGTTTCCCGCGATCTTCGGCACATGGCCGTTCGGGTTGGACCTGCGCACGGGCGCGATGTGCCTGGGGTCGGGCGAGCAGGCGCTGATGAGCGCGGCCTGCGCGCAGATGCACCAGTTCTACGGCCTGCCCGGCGGCGCGGCCGGCGGCGCGTCGGACGCCAAGATGCCCGACATGCAGGCCGGGTGGGAGCAGATGTGTTCCAACGTCATGGCGGGACTGTCGGGGTTGAACATGGTCTACGAGGCGGCGGGGATGCATGCCTCGCTGCTGGGGTTCTGCCTCGACAGCCTGGTGCTGAGCGATGACCTGATCGGGCAGGCGCTGCGCTGCGTGCGGGGCATCGAGGTGAACGACGCCACCCTGGCGCTGGACCAGATGGCAGAGGTCTGCCTTGGCGGCAACGGGCATTATCTTGGCACCGACAAGACGCTGGCGTTGATGGAAACGGATTTCGTCTATCCGCGGCTGGGCAACCGGATGAGCCCGAAGGAATGGGAAGAGAACGGCAAGCCCGACCTGTTGGCCAATGCGCGCCGCAGGCGGTTGGCGATCATGGCCGAGGCGGGGTGCATGGTGGCACCGGATATCGACCGGGCGGTGCGGGCGAAGTTTCCGATCCATTTCTCCAGTTGACCGGCGCGGCGGACCGGGCAGGCCCGCCATCGCGCTTGACCCGGCCGCGCAGGAAGGAAACCATCGCGCATGCGCATTGATGGTCTTCAATATTGCAACTGGTCGCGCGCGATCTTCGAGCAGATGCGCGCGGGCGGCGTCGATGCGGTCCATGTGACGCTGGCCTATCACGAGATGTTCCGGGAGACGGTGCTTCGGATCGAGCGCTGGAACCGGCTGTTTGCAGAGCATGGCGACCTGATCGTGCAAGCGCGCAGCGGCGCGGAGGTGCGCGCGGCGAAGGCCTCGGGGCGCACCGCGATCCTCTTCGGCGCGCAGACGCCCGCGCCGATCGAGGATGATATCGGGCTGGTGGAGGTGCTGCACACGCTGGGGCTGCGCTTCGTGCAACTGACCTACAACAACCAGTCCCTGCTTGCGACGGGCTGCTACGAGGCGGAAGATCCCGGCCTGACCCGCATGGGGCGCGAGGTGGTGGCGGAGATGAACCGGGTGGGGCTTGTGGTGGACATGAGCCATTCGGCGGATCGCTCCACCATCGAGGCGGCGGAGGTGTCGTCGCGGCCCATCGCGATCACCCATGCGAACCCGTTTGAATGGCATCCCGCACGCCGCAACAAGCGCGCGGAGGTGATCGAGGCCGTGGTGGCGGGCGGTGGCATGATGGGATTTTCGCTGTATCCGCATCACCTGAAGGGCGGCAGCGCCTGCACCCTTGACGCGTTCTGCGGGATGATTGCGGATATGGCCGAACGGTATGGCGTGCAGCATTTCGGCATCGGCAGCGATCTGTGTCAGGATCAGCCGGACAGCGTGGTGGAATGGATGCGCGTGGGACGCTGGACCAAGTGCGTGGATTACGGCGAGGGATCGGTCGAGGCGCCGGGCTTCCCGCCGCAGCCGGGTTGGTTCCGGTCCAACGCCGACATGCCGGGGCTGGAGGCGGGCTTGCGCGTCGCAGGCTTCGACGCGGCGGGCGTGGCGGCGGTGATGGGCGCCAACTGGCTGGACTTCTTCGACAAGAACTTCGGTCCACAATGACGGCGCCGGCGCACAAGCCGATCCCGCTGCGCGATCCGCAAGTCGTGATGCGGCTTGACCGGATGGGGTCGTCCCATCCGTCCCGGCTGAGCTTCATGCGGGTGCTCTTGCGGCGCATGAAGCAGGACGGGTGGCGGTTCTTCCGGCCCGAATGGGACGTGGATGCGCGCGGCGTGGGCCATGCCGTCTACACCGCCAAGGGGCCGGAGCGGGCCTATTCGCTGGTCGCCTTCGCCCATGACCTGCCCGACGATCAACGCTCCGACCGGGTGATCGCGACGGCATGGGATGCCACGTTCGCGCTGTTCGACGGGGTCCCGGATGCGGGCGATATCGCGCGTCTGCGCGCCAATGTGCCGTTGCAGGAGGCGGGGCGCGTGTCGGGCCGGGAATTGACGTTGAGCCGGGCGAACCGCTCGGTCCGGCTGTGGGATCACGTGGTGGCGCGGCTGGCCGAGGGACGGCAGCCCGATGCCGCACTGGTGGACGCGGTCGGCTACCTGATGCGCACGACCGCCGTCTACGGTTCGGCCAAGTTCGGCACGGCGGACCGGGATGTCATCGCGGACCGGGCCGAGATGCGCGCGCCGTTCCAGGCGGAGATGCTGACCGTCTGGTTGATCCGCGCCTTCGTGGCGGATCTGGTGGAGCACATGGCCCGGGCGGCGAACCCGCAGGCGGTGCGGTTGTCGCCCGGGATGCGGCGGCGGCTTGGGATCGGCAATTCCACCGGTCTCGGGATGGCGCCGTTCCTGGTGAACCACCCGCGCCTGATCCACAACTGGATCGCGGCGCGCGAATGGGCGCTGGCAGAGGTGCGGGGGCTGGCGCGGGCCTCGGGCGCTGCGGTGGCGAGGTTCCGCGACGTGGTGGCCCGGGCGGAGGTCAATGCGCGCGACTGGCGCTCGGACCATCCGACCCAGATCGCCAAGCTGGCGGAGTTGCGCGCGGACATGGCGGCGCTGACGATGCATCTGTCGGAGGCCGATCTGTTTGAGGACGACCCTTGGGACCGGCTCTGGCGCTGGGGGCAGGCGGCCATGGGGCTGGAAGGGCAGGAGCAATTGGCCGCGCTGTTGCTGGAGCCCTACGGGGCCCTGGTCGACGGGGCGGCGGGCTGCATGGCGGCGGATGAAAGTGGCGGGCGGATCGATGGGCGGATGGACGTGGCCGAATTGCGTGCGCTGATCGAGGCGGTGCATCCGCGCGCCCTGGCCACCGATTGGGACGCGCCGGAGGCCCGCGCGCGTATCTGGTATACCTCCGCCGAAAAGCAGGAGCCGCGCCTGGGCGAGCGGGCGGAGGCGGATCTGGATGCCTATGCCCATCCGCTGTGCCCCGGACATGACGCGGCGCAGTTGCACCGGGCGCTGGCGGGGGAAAGCGGCCCCGTGGCCGCCTTCGTGCTGCGCGCGCCCCAACATCGCCACACCGTGCGCCGGGTGCAGATCGCCGCCGAGCACCCATATGGCGAGATCAGGGACAACACGACCCATGCCGCCATGGTCCCGATCGACCTGTTGCGCGCCAAACTGAGTTTCTTCGGCGCGACACGGTTCGATCCACGCTCGGACCGGTGGATTCGGATCACGATGTTTGCCAATGCGCCTTACCCCGACGATCTGGCGCAGGGCGATGCCGATGACTGGAGCTACCCGCCGCCGGTGGCGCGGTGAGGGATGGCATGGTCGATGATCTGGCCTTGGGCGAGGTGCAGGCGCTTGGGTTCAAGGCCGCGCGCGGGGCGGGGCGGGCGTTCGGCGTGGCCGAGGATGCGGGCCGTGCGGCGCGGTGGCTGGCGGCGCGGGGTCTTGACGGAGCCGGTGCGCTGGCGCGGCTGTTGCAGGCGACGGACGGGATGGCCCATGGGGCGCTGGTGCCGCGCCTGACGGACTTGGAGCCTGCGGGGGCAGCGATCTGCCCGCTGATCCTTGGGGCCTACCTGTCGGATGCGGGGCGGGTGCCCGATGCAGAGGTCGGCCCGGTACTGGAGCCGATGTTGTTGCTGCCCTTCCTTGCCGATCTGGCCGAAAGCAGTGGCGTCCGGTTGTCGGCGGGCGGCACGATGTGTGTTGTCCGGGCCGCTGGTCTGGAGGGTGCTGCCATGCCGGGCGGCCCGTTCATGGTGCGGATCGAGCGGGTGGACGGCCCGGCGCGTTCCGCCATCGCCATGCAGGACCGCGTTGCTCTCTCGCCCCACGCGGCTACCGTCCTTGCTGCCTTCGCCGCGCGGATCCTGGCCCCGGCGACCGAGGCCAGCCGCGCGCGGGGGGCGGGTGCGGGCGGGACCGACATCGACTGATCCGAAAGGACCCGGCCCACACGGCTCCGTGAAAAAGACCGCCCCGCACCGGTGGGTTTCCCCCACTCGCGACCAGCGCCAAATTCCTTCACCTTCGGCGTGATCATGCTAAGACTTGCATGTTGCCTGCCGTCCCGCCAAGCCACGCGGAGGCGCAGGACCGGATCCGCACGACCCGCGCGGCCATTGCCCTGGGCACTGGCGCTGCGGCACGAACAAGAGGTTGACCATGGCCAAGAAACCCATCCTGACCGATGACGAACTGGACGGCGGGCTGCCCGCCACTTCGCCGGGTGCCACCCCGGGGGCTGCTCCGGGGGCTGCTCCAGGCGCTGCTCCTGTGCCGCCCCCCTTGCCGCCATCGGCGGGCGGAAGCGCGACACGTCCGCTGGACGCGACCCCGCCACCGCCGCCGGCGCCGCCGACGCCCCCGGCCAGCGTGACGCGACCGCTCGATGCCTCCGAGGCCGCGCCAACTGCCGCGCCGGAAACCTCGGGGCGCGATGCGTCGGGACATGCCCGGCCCAAGACGCGCATCCACGGTTATGGCGGCCCCGCGCGAGACGAGGCCGATGGCGCTGCAGCCGAGGCGGCGCCGCCCGTGGCACCTTGTGTCGGCTGGCTGGTCGTGACCGCCGGGCCAGGGCGGGGGGCGTCGCTGCCGCTGGTTGCGGGGATGAATTCCCTCGGGCGGGGGGACGAGAATGCCCTGGTGCTCGATTTCGGGGACGACACCATCAGCCGCGATCCCCATGCCTTCGTCATCTATGACGACGAGACGCGGGTGTTCCACCTGAGCCATGGGGGCAAGACCAACCTCGTTCGGCTGAACAACTCGCCTGTGCTGACGACCGAAACCCTTGGCAGCGGCGACATGATCCGCATCGGGGCCACAACGCTGCGTTTCGTGGCCTTGTGCGGCCCCGATTTCGATTGGGCCGACGCATGAGCGCGGCGGCCGGGACCTTGTCCGGCATCGGTGGCGGCTATGATGTCGCCACCGCCTTGTGGCAGGGCAAGCGGCCTTACCAGGAAGACACCCTGCTGGCCGATTTCCACGGTGGCGTGAACCGCGGCTTCGCGGTCCTGGCCGACGGGATGGGTGGCCATGCGGCGGGCGATCTGGCCTCGCGGCTGGTCGTGATCGACGCGGTCAGCCACTTCAAATTCCTGATCCACGATGGCGCCGCGCTGGAGAAGAACCTTCAGGCCGAACTGAAATCGGCCATCGACACCGCCAATGACGTGCTGCGCGACCGCGCCGCCGAAGACAGCCGCCTTGCAGGCATGGGGGCGACCTTTCTGGCAACGGTGATGTTCGAGGACAGGCTTTACTGGGCCTCGGTCGGGGACAGCCCGCTTTTCCTCTGGCGCGAGGGCGCCTTGCGGCAACTCAACGAAGATCACTCCATGGCACCGATCATCGACCAGATGGCCAAATCGGGCGAGATCACGGCGGAAGAGGCGGCCAATCACCCGGATCGCAATGCGCTGACCTCGGTCCTGATGGGGCGCAGGGTCAAGTCGATGGATGTGCCGAAGACGGCCACGGTGCTGGACCCCGGCGATGTGCTGATCCAGGCGTCGGACGGGTTGCAATATCTTGACGAAGCCGCGATCGCGGCGGTGCTGGAGGATGTCGGCCCCGGTGCGGGCAGCCGCGAGATCGCGGATCGGCTGATGGCGGCGCTGCATGAGCTGGACGATCCGGCGCAGGACAACACCGCGATCCTCGTGCTGCAACTGGTCGAAGGTGCGGGCGGGGGTGGTGCCGCCATGGCCACCGGGGCCGCTGCCGCTGCCACCGCCGGGTCCGCCGCCGGGTCCGCCGCCGCCGGAGAGCGCGCGATGGAGGGCGGGTCGCCCGCCCCTGCGGCCAGCGACGCGTCAGCCGGGGTTGCGGACGCGGCCGGTGCCGGACCCGCGGCGCGCGCACCTGCGGGCGTGGACCGACAACCAACCGGCGGGCGACGATGGATCGCACCGGCGGCCCTTTTCGGCGGGGCGGCGGTGGTAGCGGGGCTGTATTTCGGCCTGCCGAGCAGGAATGACGCGACCGATCTCGCCTTGGGGGAGCCACCTCTGGAGACGCCGGGATTGCTTGGGCGCGATCAACCGGCTGACCCGGTGGCGGATGTGGAGGTGGACGCACCCGCAGAAAGCGATCTGGCCGGGGGGGAAGTCCCTGTGGCTGCCGACGAGAACACGATTGCCACCGAGGATGTGCTTGCCGCCGAACCGGACCCGGCCCCCGAGGTCGCGCCAGCAGATGACCCGCACGATGGTGCTGTGACCCAGGACGACGGATCCGCCGTGGCAGAGGCCGCGGATGCCGCGCCGGATGCTGCCCCTGCCGATCCCATGGATGCCCCGGCGGGAGCGGACGACGCGCCCGTCGCGGCCGAGGCCCTTGATGCGGCCCCCGCCGACACTGCCCCTGATGCTGTGCCCGATGCTGCCCCTGATGCTGCCCCTGATGCTGCGCCCGATGCTGCCCCCGTCGATGACCTGCCCGAAGCGGTTCCCGACGCTGAGCCCGCCGCGGAGGCCGCGGAAGCAAGCGCGGACGGGGACACCGCGCCAACCGTCGCCCCTGAAGAAGCCGCCCCGGAGGCCCCGGCCGGACCGCTGCCGGACAAGCTTGCCGACCCGGCGACGCAGGAGCAGGATGCGGGACTTGGCGGCGCCATTGGACCCGGGCCGGACGCCGTGCCCGAAGCCACGGCGGACGTCTTGCCCGAGGATACGCCCGAAGATGCGCGAGAGGGTGAGAACGACGTCGCCGACGCCGCCGGGTCCGAGCCGGACGCTGTCCCCGCCGCCGGGCCAGCGGCCGTTGCCGGTGACGTGGCCGGTGACGTGGCCGGTGAGGTGCCCGGTGAGGTGCCCGGTGAGGTGTCGGGAGGAACGGCTATCGGGATTGGCCCCATCGGATCGGGTGCGGCGGGACAGGGGACGGTGATCACGGCCCCGCTGGGTGTGCCGGCGCCCTTGCCCGAGGTTTCGGGGTCCGGCCCTGCACCTGCCACTGAACCGATTGCGACGCCTGTTCCCGTTGCACCGACCCCTGCACCCACCCCTGCACCCACCCCTGCACCGACCCCTGCACCGACCCCTGCACCGCCCCCGGTGCCGACCCCGGTGCCGACCCCGGTGCCGACCCCTGTCCCTGCGCCCGTTCCCACCCCTGTCCCCGCGCCGCAGCCGGGGCCGGTGCCCGCCCCGTCCGTCCCCCAGACGCCCGCTGCTGTTCCGGATCCGACGGACGCGCCGGCGGCGAACCCGGACGGCGCGTCGCAGTCCGGCACGGGGCCGTCGATCCCTCTGATCCCCGGCGTTGGTCCTTTGCAGGAAGATCAGAGCGCGCCGACGGACACCCTGCCCGGGGCCGTGCCCGGGGCCGTGCCCGTGCCGCTACCCGTGCCGACCCTCACGCCGACCCCCGCGCCCTCGCGGTTGCCCAGACCGCTGCCGCCCCTTCCGCGACGGCCCCTCTTCGTCGATCCAGCGCCGCAGGAATCCGGCGCCGGGCGTCCGACGATCGAGGAAGTCCGCCCGAATCAGGCCGACCCCGAGCAGGAGACGTCCATGTCCGCGCCGGTGCTTCCCGAAGCCACATCGGTTCTGCCGCCGTTCATGGGGAGCGTCCGGCAGGTCTGCACCCGCACGCGATGCATCACGATCATACGGCGACGCTGAACCGGTTGCGGTTGCGAAATACTGGTGACAGCCGCGCCTCAATCGAACCAGAATGACCAGACGACGACGGGGACAGAATTCATGAGCGAAGAGGTTGAGCTTTCGATCCGAAATGCCGGATCCGGCGCGGTCCTGCTTGCGGCCCAGACCCTGCGCCTGCCGATCGAGATCGGGCGTTTCGGTGCCGCCAATGTCGGGCGGATCAGCGCCGGCGACGGGCGGATCGTGCATTTCGGCGAGGGCTTCGGGACATTGTCGCGGCAGCACCTGACGATCGCGGCGGGGCCGGGCAGCGGGATCGTTGTGACGGACATGTCCTCGAACGGGGTGTCGCAGGTCGGGCAGGCAGGCGCTGCGGTGCCGCTCGGGCATGGCGGCACGGTGCGGATGTCGCCCGGTGCGATGCGGATCTTCGAGACGGTGGGCCTTCAGGTGACGGTCTGCGCCCCGAAGGAGGCGCAGGTGGACGCCATCGGGCAGCCGCTTCACCTTGTCTATGACAGCTCCAGCACCGGGCGGCTCAAGGCGCTGGACTTCGACGGAGTGTCGATCGCGCTGGTCGAGAACGGTGCCGAGGTGCTGATGCGCCGACGCAAGGGCACGGCCATGGCTGCGCTGGAGGCCGCGCGGGCCGAGGGCGCGGCGTGCCTGCTGATGATCGGCCCCGACGGCGCGGGCGGTATCACCGCCATCTGCGGGCAGGGCGGAGAGGTCGCCCACAATCGCCGGATGATGGAGGCCGACGAGGTCGCCGCGATGGACCACCTCGACACGGTCGAGATCCGGGGGCAACTGCTGCGGATCATGTCGGCGGAAGAGGGCAAGGGGCTGAGCTGCACCAACACCCGATGCCGCCAGTTGAACCCCTACCTTCCGGGCGAGAATTGCCGCTATTGCGGGCAGCGCCTGGGCGATGGCATTTCCTATTGGGTGCATTCGTAAGGCCATGACGGAGACGACCCGATGATCCAGTTCCCTGTCCGTTTCCGCGTCCGCCAGATCGGCATCGACGGCAACACAATGGGCCCGTCGCGCATCCTGCTCTGCGAAGAGCCGGGCCGATTCCTGATCGGCAAGTCCGAGGAGGCGGATGTGCCGCTGACCGGCGACGCGGTCAGCCGCCGGCATCTGAGCCTTCTTCTGGACACGCACGATGTGCGTGTGCGTGACGAATCCTCCACCAACGGCACCTATGTGAACGGCACGCGGGTGGATGAAGTGGTGCTGGCCGTCGGCGACCAGATCTCCATTCCCGGCTGGTTGCTGGAATTGCTGGCCCCTGCCGACAGCCCCGCGACTGTCACGCGTATCGCCGGTGTGGCGGTGGATGAAAGCCTCGTCAGCCGCCTCATCATGACCGATGACGACACGCCCCCGCCGCCGCGCCGCACGTTTCCGGACGCTGAATTCGACGGCAAGGAGATGGTCAGCATCGAGGCGTTGCGCGCTTCCGGTCACCCGGTGGAGGAGACGCGGTTCTGCGCCGTGGGGGGCGGGCTGGGCAGCTTCGTCTGGGTCGATCACCTGCGCTGCTACGGCGTGCCCGCCAGCGACATCCGCGCCATCGGGACCGAGGAGGTCTGCTATCAGACCTACAAGCGTTACTGCAAGAACAGCCAGATCCCGGACCACGAGCGTCTGCGCTCCAACTCGCTCAGCCGCCCGGACAACATCTGGGGTTTCCCGGGATACGCCATGCGCGAGGTCGGGAAAGGTATCGGCGTGAAGGGCATCTTCCAGGTCTTCGGAGAGCCGACGCTGGCGGAATCCTACACGCCGCGCGCGGGCGACGTGTTCGAGAGCCTCGATATCGAGGCGAAACGCATCGGCTGGTCCGAGATGTTCATCAAGGCGCAGGTCCTTGGCCTGCGCAAGACCTCGGACGGGCGCTATGCGGTGGCGTTCAAGTTGTGGGGCGGGGAGGCGTCGGGCATGGCGCGCAACCGCTACCTGATCGCGGATGTGGTGCACCTGTCCACCGGCTATCCCGCGACGCGCTTCGTGGAGGATTTCCAGACCTTCATCACCAATCATCCCGACAACCGCGCCCAGGTCGCCAACGCCTACGAGCCCCATGACCAGATCTATGTCGAGGCCGAGCGGCGCGGCGGTCCGGTGCAGGTGGTCGTGCGCGGGCGCGGCATCGTGGCGTCCCGCATCATCCAGCGCCTCCACGAGGCGCGCAAGAAGAACCCCGGCATCCGCATCCTGCATTCCATGCGCTCGCCGCTTGGGCCGCGAGACGGTGCGATTTTCCGCAAGGCGCGCAGGCTGGTGCGCAACAATGTGGAGATCCAGCCCTTCAACTGGCCGAAATCCTGCTGGGGCGGCGACCTGCGCGTGGAATACGAGCGCGCCGGAGAGGAAGATCGCGGCATCATGCTGGGCCAGTTGGGCGGCACGACGACCGCCGAGCGATCCGACTGGATCGCCATCATGGACCGCGGCGCGGAGGAGGGATGGTATCGGGCCGTTTACGGCAACATCTCGGCGTTCCAGCCGATCCCGTCGCCGGGGCCGGACCAGCCGGACGGGGTGCAGATCTCCATCGACACGGTTGAGGGCAATGTGGAGCGGCTCAACGCCGATTACCTGATCGATTGCACCGGACTGATCGCGGATATCCGCCGCGCGCCCCTGCTGGCCGACCTTCTCGACACGTATCACCTGCCGCGCAACCATGCGTGGCGGATGCAGGATGGCCGCGCCGTGCGGGGCGCGCCGAGCGGATTGCGGGCCAGCAACGATTTCGAGATCGAGGGGCTGCGCAATGGCAATGGCCGCGTCTATGCGGCAGGCACCATCACCACCGGCGGGCCATACCTGGCGGTCGACAGTTTCCTCGGGCTGCAATATTCCGCCCTCCGCTCCGTCGACCACCTGGTGACGGAACGCCACCACAAGGTGCGCGACCTCGGGCCGCTGCGGTCCTTCGGGGGCTGGTGCCGCTGGATGGTGGGGGCAAGACCATGACCCTGTTGATGTCACGGAGGTTTCCGACATGATCCCGACCCTTGCCGGACGCCTGCAGACGCGCCTGCTGTTGTTCCTGTTCATCGGGATCCCGATCACGCTGCTGTATGCCTGGGCGCTGCTCGATTTCCACTGGGGATGGCGCGAGATCCAGATCTTCGTGTGGTTCCTGTGCACGATTACCGGGCTTGGGTTGTTGCTGGACCCGGTCTACATCTTCATCCAGACGACGCGCTGGGACCGGGATTGGCCGTTCGCCTACCAGTTCTTCTTCTCCTGGGTTGAATTCGGCATCGTCTTCTTCATCGCCCGTGCGGGCCTGATCCCCTACCTGCCGGAATTCGCCTTCCAGGGCATGCGAGGCCTTGGCATCGCCAGCCTGCATTTCGCGCTGGTCTTCATCCCGTCCTTCCTTGCACTGCTGGGGCCGCTGCAAACGATCTTCATCCGTTGGCGCTTCAAGGGCGGCCAGTTGGGCAAGATGTGAGAATGGCCGCGCCCTCCACCATGACGCCTGTGGTCAAGGCGTGGATCCCGATCCACCTGGCCCTTCTGGCGATCGCCTATGCGGTCTTGTTGCGCGCAAGCGAGATGGACCTGGCAGTGCTGGCGGGGCTTTGGTTCTTCTTTCCGGTCGGCCTTCTGGGCGCCTTCATCGGCAATGTGACGGGAACCGGCGGCGGCATGGTCTTCGTGCCGGTCTTCGCGGCGATCCAGGAGGGTGGCGTTTCGGTTCCGCCCGAACTGGTCCGGATGGTGACCCTGAAGACCGAAGAAGGCGTCGCCGTTTCCTTCGCCATCCAGTGTTTCGGGATGTCGGCGGGGGCGCTGGCCTGGGCCCATGCGTTCTTCGTCAAGGATGGCCTCGCGTGGGACGAAAAGGTATCGTCCCAGACCCTTGCCGCGTTGGTCTTCGCACCGCTTGCCACGGGCCTGCCCGCGCTGCTGGTGACGCAGGCCTATGTTCCGGTCGAGGGCGCACGGCTTCTGGACTGGTACAAGATCTTCGCGCTGACCCTTGGAGCGGCTCTGATGGTCTTCACATGGGTGCAACGGGGACAGGCGGCGAAGGACCGCAAGCTCTGGATCTCGCCCGGCGAGATCTGGGGTCTGCTCGGCCTCGGGATCGTTGGCGGGATCGCGACGGCGCTGTTCTCGGTCGGCATGGGCGCGTTTCTGGCCATCTACCTGATCCTGCGCCGCTTCCCGACCAAGGTCGCGATCGCGGTCGCGGTCTGGGTCAGCACGGTCTGCGTCATCGCGGGCGTCTGGGACGGCTATTTCGGCGGATTGGTCCGTTTGGAAATCGTGCTGATCGCGGTGCCGGGGGCGGTCGTTGGAGCGGTGGCGGCGAAAGCCATCGTCTCGGTGGTGGGGACGCATTGGCTGATGACGCTGGCCTCGGTCTGGATCATCGCGTCGAGCCTGTTCCTGCTCCTTGGTTGAGCGCGCAGGCGGGTCCGATGCCGCACCCGTGCCCGAGGCCGTTCAGCGAAGAACTCAATCCGGAGTGATGCTGGCGCTGAAGGTTCCAGCGCAGGCGACGTTCGGATCAGGCGATCCGACCCAGAAGCGATAGATGCCCGGCAGGTCTCGCGACAGGAGCTCGCGGGTGTAGCCCGTGCCGTCCGCGTCCTCGACCGCGTCGTCGAGATAGGCCTGAAACCCGTCCGGCGCCACGCCGAACACGACGAAATCGCACTCGGCCTCCACGGTGAAGGTGAGGTTGCGGTAGCTGCTGATCGCGGTGAAATCGGCGCCGAATGTGGGGCTGAGGGACGGGTAGACT
>CAZTUG010000009.1:9600-71944 GCA_964615955.1 uncultured Roseicyclus sp. | reverse complement strand
GAAGGCGCCGTAATCGGTGATGTTTGTCACCCGGCCCGTGTGGACGCTGTCCAGCGGATAGGATTTCGAAACGGCATCCCACGGATCTTCCTGCAACTGCTTCATGCCAAGGCTGATGCGGTGGGTTTCCTTGTTGACCTTGATGACCTGCACCTTGACCGTCTCGCCGATGGACAGGATGTCCTTGGGGTCGTTGACGCGACGCCATGCCATGTCGGTGACGTGCAGCAGGCCGTCCACACCGCCCAGGTCCACGAAGGCCCCGTATTCGGTGATGTTCTTGACCACGCCGTCCACCACGTCGCCTTCGGCCAGCTTGCCGATGACTTCCGCGCGCTGCTCGGCGCGGGATTCTTCCAGGATCGCGCGGCGCGAGACGACGATGTTGCCCCGGCGACGATCCATCTTCAGGATCTGGAACGGCTGCTTGAGGCCCATCAACGGCCCCGCATCGCGGACGGGACGGACGTCAACCTGCGAACCGGGCAGGAACGCAACCGCGCCGCCCAGGTCCACGGTGAAGCCACCCTTCACGCGGCCGAAGATCGCGCCATCGACACGCTCTTCCGCGGCATAGGCTTTCTCCAGACGATCCCACGCGGCCTCGCGGCGGGCCATCTCGTGCGACAGCACGGCCTCGCCACGGGCGTTCTCGACGTTGCGAAGGAACACTTCGACTTCGTCACCGACCTCGATCGTGGAGGTCTCACCGGGATTTGCGAATTCTTTCAGATCGACGCGGCCTTCCATCTTGTAGCCGACATCGATGATGGCCTGGCCCGCTTCGATCGCGATGACCTTGCCCCTGACAACAGAGCCCTCGTCGGGCGTGTCAACTTCGAAGCTTTCATTCAGGAGGGCTTCGAATTCCTCCATTGTTGCATTTGCCATGTGGCGGTTTTGATCCTTTGGTTCTCGTTTCCGGCCGTGCGGTTGTCTCCGCCGGTCTTTGATTGCGGGTTGGTCACGCAGAAAACAAAACGGGCCGGAAACTCCGACCCTGTTCATCTTCTGCTCTGCGGCGTTCTTGCCGTTCTGACGCTCGCGCGTATACGCGGCGAATCCCTCGGATGCAAGTCCATAGGCCGATGCGCAGCCCCCCCGCCGGTCCGGTCCGCCGCTCGCGGCCAGTTCAGACACCTTGGTCGGCCTGTTTGCGTGCAGACGGCTTTCGTGGCCTCTCGGCGCGCATGCACGGCCCCTCAACTCCGCGGAAACCCGCTCCCGAACACGAAATCCGGAAACAGCCGCGTCGGGCTGTTGGGACCAGCATTGGACGGCCAGACCGACAGAAGCCGGATTATGCGAACCCGTCGAATGCATGATGGCGGTTTCACAAGGACGGGCACCCCGCCCCGCCATGCTCAAGGACCGATCCAATGCCCAGAATGATCTCCATCGCCCGCGCCGATCGCAACAAGGTTCCCGCCGACCACGTCGCCGCCCACAATGCCGCGTTCGGCACCTGTGCCACCATGCTTGCAACCTTCCCCCATGGCGGTGACACCAGCCAGATCGCCGCCCTGTTCGAGGTGCACGACCTTGAGGGATTGCGCCGCCACTCCCGCACGGCCGAAGCCGATGCAAAGATGCGCGACATGGGCTTTGTCGAGCAGTCGGACCAACTACCTCGAGGCCTGACGCCCAGGGCGGTCGGGTTGGCCCTGCGCGCGCAAACCCGACCGTCGCCGCTTACCCGTGGCCCCCCCGCCGGCAGCCCAAGGCAAAGCCCGAAGCACTTCCGGTTTCCATTTTGGATCAGAGGCTTGCGCCATGCGCTTAATCCCGGGCAACCCTGCGCACAGCGGCGCGGCTCACAATTCCTGACCGCGCTCCAGCAGATCCTCCAGCAAGCCGCGCGTGTCGCCGCCCCCGAAGACCAGCGCGCCCGAACTGTAGGTGTCGCCATAGGTCTGCGCCAGCGTCACCGTCTGCGCGAGGCCCGAGATCAGCTGCTCGGCCTGCAACTCCTCCAGCGGGTGAATGAAGGTCGACCACAGCCGCCCGTTGGCCACCGCATAGCGGGCATCAAGCGCGCTGTCGAAATTGGCCTGCATCAGGCGCAGCAACTCCGCCTCTCCCAGTCCCTCCACCGACGCGATCGGGACAAGGATGCGCATCCGGTTGGCGTTCGGATCGACGACCACCGTCACCGGCACCGCCGCCACCGTCAGGGTCATCCCCCGCGCCTCGACCACCGTCGCGGGGTCGATGGCTGTCAGAATGGCACCAAGCCGATCCACGTTCATCGGCGGCGACAGAGCCTGCGGCGCCTCGGCGGTCTGGGCGGACAGCATGTCGGGGGCAGCGGCACAAATCAGGACAAGAACAAGGATGCGCAGCATGGGATGACCTCCAGGGGCAAATGGCCGGTGTCGAATCCTACCGCCTGCGTGCCGTTCGACAAAGGCTGGAATGTGCCGCCGATGGTCACGAGATCGGCACCGTGTCAGCCCCGGCGGGCGGCTTCCACCTGCGCGATCGCCGCCGCGATGGCCGCCTCCGCCGACATTTCGGACGTGTCCAGAACCGTCGCGTCCTCGGCTGCACGCATCGGGGCGGCCTTGCGGTCCGCGTCGCGGGCATCGCGGGCGCGGACATCGGCCAGCACGGAGGCGAAATCGGCCTCCAGCCCGCGCGCCCGCAACTCCTCCAGCCGCCGCCGCGCGCGCACCTCGGCGCTGGCGGTGACAAACAGTTTCACGTCGGCGCGCGGGCAGATCACCGTGCCGATATCGCGACCGTCCAGAACCGCGCCGCCGGACCGGTTTGCAAAAGCGCGCTGGAAGTCCAGCAGGGCGGCGCGCACGTCGGGGATCACGGCCACCTTGCTGGCCGCCTGCGCCACATCGGGGGACCGCAGGGCATCGGGGTCGCTCAGGTCGGCGGGCGTCAGACCCAGCGCCGCCGCCTCGGCCCGTTCGCCCCGCAACATCCGCGCCCCGACCGCCCTGTAGAGCAGCCCGGTATCGAGGTGGGCAAAGCCGAAATGCTCCGCCACGGCACGTCCGATGGTGCCTTTTCCAGCGGCGGCGGGGCCATCAATGGCGACAGTAAATCTCATGCAACCTCCTTTGGACCCGTTTGAGCGGGGCGCGCGTCGGGCCAACACGCTCCCTGGGGCTTAGGGCTGGCCGCCCCGGTCGATCTGCGCTCCAAGCCCGCGCATCAGCGGCTCGAAGATCGGAAAGGACGTGACGATGGGCCCCGCGTCATCGACGGTGATCGGCTTGGCGCTGGCGAAACCGGCACACAGGAACGACATCGCGATGCGGTGGTCCAGATGGGTCGCCACCATGGCCCCACCGGGCACACCGCCCGCACCGCGTCCATGGACGATCCACCAATCCGGCCCATCCTCGACCGCCACCCCGCAGGCACGCAGGCCGTCCGCCATGGCGGCGATCCGGTCGCTTTCCTTGACCCGCAACTCCTTGACTCCACGCATGATAGTCTGGCCCTGCGCATTCGCAGCCACCACGGAGAGGATCGGGTATTCGTCGATCATGGAAGCCGCACGCTCGGGTGGCACCTCGATACCCTTCAAGTCGGGCGAGAAGCGCGCGCGCAGATCGGCCACGGGTTCGCCCCCCTCCTCGCGCGGGTTCTCGTAAGTCAGGTCCGCGCCCATCTCGCGCAGGGTCTCGAACAGGCCGGCGCGGGTCGGGTTCAGGCCGATATTGGGCACCAGCACGTCCGAGCCGGGCGTGATCAGCGCGGCGCAGACCGGGAACGCGGCCGAGCTTGGATCGCGCGGCACCACGATGGTCTGGGGCTGCAACTCGGGCTGGCCGGTCAGGGTGATGACGCGCCCCTCGGGCGTGATCTCGGTGCTGATCTCGGCCCCGAAGCCCGCCAGCATCCGCTCCGAATGGTCACGCGTCGCCTCGGCCTCGATCACCACGGTCCGGCCCGGTGCGTTCAGACCGGCCAGCAGCACCGCCGATTTCACCTGCGCCGAGGGGACGGGCGTAGCGTAGCGGACGGGCAAAGGGTGGGCGGCCCCGACCAGAGTCATCGGCAACTGCCCCTTCGCCCGGCCATGGGCCCGGGTTCCGAACAGCGCCAACGGGTCCGTCACCCGCGCCATGGGACGTGACCGCAGCGAGGCGTCGCCGGTGAAGGTGGCCGTGATCGGCGTGGTCGCCATCGCCCCCATGATCAGCCGCACGCCGGTGCCCGAATTGCCGCAATCCAGAACATCGTCCGGCTCTGCAAAGCCACCGACGCCGACGCCATGGATCGACCACGTGCCATCCCCCTCTCGCGCGACCTCGGCCCCGAAAGCCTGCATCGCGGCGGCGGTATCAAGTACGTCCTGCCCCTCCAGAAGCCCGGTCACCCGGGTCTCGCCAACCGCCATCGCGCCCAGGATCAGCGAACGGTGCGAAATCGACTTGTCGCCCGGAACGTCCGCCGTGCCAGTCAGGGCCACGCCGGGGCGGGTTGTCATGGGTTGCGGCATGCCATGGGCAGACATCGAGCGGTTCCTTTGTCAGCGGGCCCCTGATGCGCCCTTCAGGCTGCGGTGATAAACGGGGGCGTGGCGGGCGTCCACACCGGATCGGAGGCCGGATCAGGGCTTTCGGAACGTCAGGTAATGCGGTGTCCGCCCCTCGCGGAGGGCCTTGATTTCGTAGCGCGTCGGCAGCCAATCGGGCCATGCCTCGTGCCAGCCGGGCGCGCTGCCAACCTCGGCCACGAACCCGGCGCGCGGCACCTCCTCCAGCGTCTGGCGGACGTAATCCTCGATATCCGTCGCCACGCGGAATTCCGACCCCGACTTGAGGACGCGAAACAGGGGGGCCAGGTGTTCGTCGGTGACGAAGCGGCGGCGATGGTGGCGCGCCTTGGGCCATGGATCGGGGTAGAGCAGGAATGCCTTCGCGATGGAGGCGTCGGGCAGCACGTCAAACAAGTCGCGCACGTCGTCGGGGTGCACGGCAAGGTTCTCCACCCCCGCCCGCCGGATCTTGCCGAGCAACATTGCTACACCATTGATATAGGGCTCGCAGCCGATAATCCCGACATCCGGGTTCGCCGCGGCTTGGTGCACCATGTGCTCGCCACCGCCAAATCCGATCTCCAGCCAGACATTTCTGCCGCCGAACCGCGCCTCCAGATCCAAGGGCGTTCGGTCAGGATTGACGTCCCAATCCACCGGTCCCGGCGACAGCGCCGCCAGATCCTCGTCCAGATAACGATGCTGCACATCCTTGAGGTTATGGCCACGGCGGCGGCCGTAAAAGTTGCGGTGGGGGCGTTCGGGATGGGTCATGGCGCATGCTGGCTAACGGCTCGTGTTCGCCGTCGCAAGGGGCGTCGGAGCGGAACGCGAAACGGCAGAAGGTCGACCCGACCGCCGTTTCGATGTCCCGGGCCAGATCCAATGCGGCTCAGAGCGCGGCCTTGATCGCCTCCACCAGATCCGTGCGCTCCCAAGAGAAACCGCCATCGGCCTCGGGCGCGCGCCCGAAATGGCCATAGGCGGCGGTGCGGGCGTAGATGGGACGGTTCATGTCCAGATGCGTGCGAATACCGCGTGGGGTCAGGTCCATCACCTGTTCCAGCGCGCGTTCGATGCCGGCTTCCTCGGCCTGTCCGGTGCCGTGGGTGTTGACGTAGATCGACAAGGGTCGCGCGATGCCAATGGCGTAGCTCAACTGGACAGTGCATTTCTGCGCCAGACCAGCGGCCACCACGTTCTTCGCGAGGTAGCGCGCAGCATAGGCGGCAGAGCGGTCCACCTTGGTTGGATCCTTGCCGGAGAACGCGCCACCGCCATGGGGCGCTGCCCCGCCATAGGTATCCACGATGATCTTGCGCCCTGTCAGACCCGCATCACCGTCTGGGCCGCCGATGACGAACTTGCCGGTCGGGTTCACGTGCCACACCGTCTCGGACGAGATCCATCCATCGGGCAGCTCGGCACGAATATAGGGCTCGACAATGGTGCGGACGTCATCGGAAGTCAGGCTTTCGTCAAGGTGCTGGGTCGACAGGACGATGGACGCCACGCCCACGGGCTTGCCACCGACATAGCGCACCGACAGCTGCGATTTCGCATCCGGCCCCAGCGCGGGCTCGGCGCCGGATTTCCGCTCATCCGCCAGACGCTTCAGGATCGCATGGGCATAGTGGATCGGGGCGGGCATCAACTCGGGCGTTTCGTCCACGGCAAAACCGAACATGATCCCCTGGTCGCCAGCCCCCTCGTCCTTGTTCTCGGCCGCGTTCACGCCTTGGGCGATATGCGCGGACTGCTCGTGCAGGAGATTGGTGATCTCCACTGTCTCGTGGTGGAACTTCTCCTGTTCATAACCGATATCCCTGATGCATTCGCGCACGATCGGGTCGATCCGACCCATATATTCCGACAGTTTCGCCTGATCGCTCAACCCGACCTCTCCGCCGATCACCACACGATTGGTAGTGGCGAAGGTCTCGCACGCGACACGGGCTTCGGGTTCCTCGGCGAGAAAGGCGTCAAGGATCGCGTCCGAAATGCGGTCGCAGACTTTGTCGGGGTGCCCCTCGGAGACGGACTCCGAAGTGAAGGTGTAGGTATCGCGTGCCATTGGGAATGCTCCATTGATAAAGTCCCCCACGCCAGGAAGCCGTTGTGAGGGGTTGGCGCCGCTTACGCCCCTTTGCCCGCAGGTTCAATGGGCCGTCCGGCGACGTCCCCATGCAAGGCCGCCGAGTGTTGCCAGCAGCGCAATCAGCAAGGCGGGAAGATCGCCCCACCGCGCATAGGGGGTCGGCGGCAGGGTGGCGGGCAAAAGCGTGTCGATGGTGCCCTGCGTGCCCATCGGCAACGCCTCGACGATCCGGCCACGCGCGTCGATCACGGCCGAGATGCCGGTATTGGCCGCCCGGATCAACGGCAGGCCCTGTTCCGCCGCACGCAGACGGGCAAGCGCCAGGTGCTGATAGGGCATGGCGAAGCTGCCGAACCATGCGTCGTTGGTGATCTGGACCATCCAGTCGGGTCGCTCCACCGCACGGATATAGCGGGGGAAGATGGCCTCGTAGCAGATCATCGGGAAGGCACGGCCAAATTGGCCGAAGTCGATCAGCCCCGGCCCCGCGCCCGGCCAATATCCGCCCGACAATTGCTGCGCGATGGCATTCAACCCAAGCCGATCCGCCAGCCCCCGCAGGGGCAGATACTCTCCAAACGGGACAAGATGGTGCTTGTCATAGACCTGTGCGATCGCGCCCGCGCCGTCCAGAACCGCCAACACGTTGCGCGGCTCGAACCCGGCATAGCGCTGACCGCCGACGATCACCTGTGCGCCCATTGCGGCCTCCGCAATGCGCCCG
The DNA here is from genome assembly GCA_964615955.1 of uncultured Roseicyclus sp. GTDB lineage: Bacteria > Pseudomonadota > Alphaproteobacteria > Rhodobacterales > Rhodobacteraceae > Gymnodinialimonas. Next base: position 64,618 of record CAZTUG010000009.1, on the reverse strand, counting down.
CGCGAACCCTCTGACCCGCTCAGGATCTCTGGCAGGCTGGTTTCCGGCCAGATGATGATATCGGGCGGCGTTGCGGCGGCCTGCGCCGTCAGGGCCAGCGCCCGGTCGAAGAAGACCGGGATCATGTCGCGCCGCCATTTCAGATGCTGGGGCGCGTTGATCTGCACCACTCGGATGGAAGCCGCGTCCGGCTGCGGCTGCGGTGCGGGCGCGGCCCACGGGATCAAGCCAAGCACGAGACCGGCCGCGAGGGGGAGCGCCGCCAGTGACGGCCCGCGCGACAGGTAGGCGATGGCGGACAGCGAAGACAGCCCCAGCACCGCCAGCGTCATCCCGTGAGGGCCCCCGAACGCGGACAGCGCCAAGGCCTCCGTCCCGATCAGGGCATGTCCCGGCTCTGCCCAGGGCAGGCCGCTGAACACTCGGCCCCGCAAGGCCTCGGACAGTGTCAGGAGACCGGCGAAGGCAAGCGCCCGACCCGGCCGCCCTGCCCCGGCAAGCCGCACCGAAAGCCACGCGGCAAGTCCCCAGAAAAGCGCCAGTCCGCCCGCCATCAGCACCAGCGCGATGGGCGCCATCCACCCTGTTGCTGCGGCATCGACGAAGAATGGCTGCACGATCCAGTGCATCGACACGGCGAACCATCCGGTACCCGCGCACCATCCGCGCCACGCCGCTCCGCGTGCATCGGGAGCGGTGACGACCAGCATCGCGACCAATGCGACGGCGGGAAAGACGGCATACCATGCGCCGAAGGGCGGCAGGGCAAGTGCCGCGACTGCGCCTGCGAAAGCCGCCAAAGCACGCCCCTGCCATCGGGTTAGTCCAGATCCGAGACCCCGATCCGGGGCCTCCCCGTCGTTCACTCTGCGGCCTCCTGCGGCAATCGCACCCGCAGCCGCTTGATCCGGCGTGGGTCGGCGTCGATCACTTCGAACTCCACCCCCGACGGATGCGAGACAACCTCGCCGCGCGCCGGAACGCGCCCCGACAGAAGGAAGACCAGACCGCCGAGCGTGTCGACTTCCTCTTCCTCATCCTCGTCCACCAGGTCGAGGCCGATCTCGGTCTCGAACTCATCGAGTGGCGCACGGGCCAACGCGAGGAACGCGCCATCCTCTTCCCGTAGCCAGGGCTGCGCCTCTTCGATGTCGTGCTCGTCCTCGATCTCGCCGATGACCTGTTCGATAAGGTCCTCGATCGTCAGCAGACCGTCCACGCCGCCATATTCGTCGATGACCAATGCCATATGTGTCCGCTCGGCCTGCATCTTGGTCAGCAGCACGCCGATGGACATCGATGGTGGAACATAGAGCACCGGACGCAGATTTTCGGACAGCACGAAATCCGCACCGCCACCGTTGAACCCATGGCGCAGCGCGATGTCCTTGAGGTGCACAAGCCCCACAGGTTCATCGAGCGTGCCATCATAGACCGGCAGTCGCGTCAGGCCGCTGTCGCGGAACACCTGAACCAGGTCCTCCAGGCTGACGTCGATGCCGACCGACACGATCTCGGCGCGCGGGATCGCCACGTCATAGACCCGCATCTGCCGCAGGTTGGACATGCCCGGAAGGCGAGGGCCAACATGGTGCGATTGGGTTGGACTGTGCTCGGGATTTTCGTCGTCCCCATTCGGTCCTGCGGGGGTGGAACCGAACAGTCGTGCGAGGAAACCGGGCCTTTGGGCCGAGGCTTCGTCGTCGTCTTCCAGCGCGCCAAGCGCTGCGGGAGACGACGGATCAGGGTTTGAGCTCATGGCTCCTTTCCAGGATTGAACCGGGCCGAAATTGCCCGTCGACCCTAATATGGGTCAGCGACCCCCAGTCTGGCAAGTATCCGCGTCTCCAGCCCTTCCATGAGCTCGGCGTCCGCAATGTCGTCGTGATCGTAGCCGAGGCAATGTAACAGGCCGTGAACGACCAGATGCCTGACGTGATCGGCCAGCGGTTTTTTGCCATCCGTGGCTTCACGGGCACAGGTCTGAAAGGCCAGCGCAAGGTCGCCAAGCTCCACCGGCAGATCGTCAAGGCTCGGCGCGGTGCCGGGTGCCTCGGACGCGCGATCCTCGGCAGGCCAGGACAGGACGTTTGTCGGCGCAGGCTTGCCGCGAAATTCGGTGTTCAGGATGGCGATGCGCGCATCGTCACAGGCGAGGATCGAGAGGGAGTGCCGCGCGGGGTCGAGGCCAAGCTCCGCCAACGTCGTATCACCTGCAGACTGTGCCAGCGCAGGCAGGTCCACGGCCTCCCAATCCGGGGTTTCAATCAGGATATCGATTTCCATCACGGCCATCCTTGCCGCACATCGCCATCAGCCAACCGGCGCTTCTTTCTCGTAGGCCTCGATGATCTTGGCGACCATGTGATGACGCACGACGTCCTTGACGGTGAAGTAATTGAAGCTGATCCCCTTGATGTCCTTGAGGATGCGTTCGGCATCCGACAGTCCCGAGGTCACGCCACGAGGCAGGTCCACCTGCGTCCGGTCGCCCGTGATCACCATGCGAGAGCCCTGGCCAAGGCGCGTCAGGAACATCTTCATCTGCATCGAGGTCGCGTTCTGCGCCTCGTCCAGCACCACATAGGCATTCGACAAGGTGCGCCCGCGCATGAAGGCCAAAGGCGCGATCTCGATGGTCTTTTCTTCCATCAGCTTCTGCAACTGCTTGCCGGGCAGGAAATCGTTCAGCGCGTCATAGAGTGGCTGCATGTAGGGATCGACCTTGTCCTTCATGTCGCCGGGCAGAAATCCGAGCCGTTCGCCCGCTTCCACTGCCGGGCGGCTAAGGATGATCTTGTCCACATGGCCATTTATCATCTGGTTCACCGCGACAGCGACGGCCAGATACGTCTTGCCGGTGCCCGCAGGTCCGATACCGAAGGCAAGTTCGTTCTGGTAGAGCGCTTTCACGTAGGTCTGTTGCGCCAGCGTCCTCGGCTCGACTGTTTTCTTGCGGGTGCCGATCTCAAGCGCGCCACCATTGAACATTTCGATCTGGTCGCCGTCGCGCACACCGGTTCCGGCGGCCGACCCTCCCAACCGGATGGCGGCGTCGATGTCGCCTGCCTCAACGCCCTTGCCCGCCTCCAACCGGGCGTAAAGTCCCTTGACGACAGCGGCCGCACGTTCGCGTGCATCACCCAGGATCGCCAGGACATTTCCCCGCCGCAGGATATGAACCGAAAGCAGATGCTCAACCTGCGCGAGGTTGCGGTCATATTCGCCGCAGAGTTCGATCAGCAGGCGGTTGTCCGGAAACTCGAGCGTGGTCTCGAGGCTCGTATCAGGTTTGCGGTCCGGGGATTCGCTGGCAACAGGGGGGGGGCTGGAGAGGGCGATGTCGGTCAGCGGGTTGATTGCCAAGGAAAACTCCGGTCAAGGCACGTGGGCCCCAGACCATCCGAGGCACCTGATGGGTCGAGTCTGTCGGTCCCCCTGCGGCTTGTCCACCGCCGATATCGGTCTGTCATCAATATTTCGTATGCCAGCCATGCCCACACGCCACACCTGCCAATGCTCCGGGAAAAAACAGGCGGCCCCGAAAGACCGCCTGCACCGGCGCTGACTATGCGGATTGTCCTACCGACGAACACGCGGCACGCGGTCCCCGATGCCCGGGCTGCCCGAGGAATAGTCGCCGATGATCGAGCCCGGTGGTGCGGGCTGCGTGCAGACCGGCAGGCCGGAGCGCGGATCGCGGCGGCGTGACCAATAGCCTTCGAGGCCATCGTCAATCATCCAGATGTGGCAGCCGTCCGGGTCGATATATATGGCCGCCTCCAGCCGCGAGAGGGATCCGGCGTCATAGCCACGATCCTCGCCAATGGCGACGACCGGCGGTTCGCCATTCGGTCCGAGGCGGGGCGGTCCGACACCCTCGAAGCTTTCGACACATCCCATCAGGACAAGCGGTGCGCCAATCAAAAGGGGCAATTTCAGGATATTCATGTCAGTCCCTTTCGGATTACCGATAACAAACGACTTCGACGCGCCGGTTTCGCTGCATGTTGGCAGCCGTGTCATTCGGAGCCACCGGGCGGCGCTCGCCATAGCCGATTTCGCGGGCGACACGCGCACCGACCGAGCGGGCCACGTTGGCGACTGCGGCGGCACGGTTCGTGCTGAGGCGCATGTTGTATTCATCCGAGGCCCGGCTGTCGGTGTGCCCGTAAATGGCATAGGCAAAGGCACCGGCCTGCTGGAAGAACTGCTGAAGTTGCGCGCGGCCAGCACTTGTCAGACGGGCGCTGTCGGTGTGGAAAAGCGTATCGGTGTTCGCCACGCCGCAAGGGTTGACGTCGAGGCAGACCGGCATGCCGTTTTCCGGGTTCACCCGACCTTCCATGTAGCCTTCGACGCCGCCATCCGCGATCCAGTGAAGGCATCCATCCGGATCGACCCATAGACCTGGCTGAACGGTTCCGGTCACGATGACCTGCTGTTGCGCAGCCACCGGGGCTGCTGCCGCGAACAACGCCCCGGCAACCATGATGGCAACAGCCAGCGCTACGGTCAGTCTGCGTGTCAAAGAATTGATCACACCTGCATCCCCCTGTGCTTCAAGGCCAGCACGATCATTCGCTCCTGCGGGCCGTGTTCGATACTGGTTGGCAAAAAATCCGAAGCCTGGCAGGGCATGCACGGAAAACGCCTTAGATTTCGGCATGATAGCATCATATATTCGGTTGGGAAGCGGTTTATTCGCTCGGATGTTGCGGATTTGGAAACAGCTTGAGGCCGAATCCGTCATTCTTGCTCGTTCCACGATCTGGAATTTTGCCGAACGACACGACAAGTGCAGGCGCGTCGCAAGATTATGCACTCCCAGACGACAAGGGCGCGAAACGCGCCTGATTGTTTCCGCCCAATTGTTTCCAAATCCCGCCCGGCCGTTCATCATGTGGACCGCAGCGAGTCACAGCAACCGCTAGGGTTGTGGTGACCTTCCGTTCTGCCATGGCCTGGTCGCGACGTCTGCGAAGGCGGGCGTTGAATTCCTGCATCCAGGCCATTCACGATCGGGAAACGTCAGATATCGAAGTCACTTGTCTTCGACGCCCTCGGCGGCCCGCTGCTTCTGGGCGACACGATCACACCCTCCGCTGCAACACCTGTCGCAGCCCGATGCTCGACACTCGGGTCACCCTCACGGCCAGTTGCTTACGCGGAGCATTCATCGAAGTCATCCGGGACCACTCCACCGCGGTGTTCATCGACAGCCTCATCGCCGTCGGCTACACTTTCCCCGACCCCGCGTCCTAAGAGAACCTGTCTGCCGCGATGCGTCCACGGCAGATCACCGTGACACCGCGATTCAGGTCATGCATCACATCATGGCGGAGAGCCCCCGGGCAACCGAAAGGTCGGTCCCGGGGTCAACTCAGTCCTGCATCGGCTGACCGGTCAGCGAATTCGTGCGGCTTGCAATGATCCGCACCGGAGCGATGCGTCCCCGCAAACTGTCCGGCCCTTCGACATGAACCGAGTGCAGATACTCCGACTTGCCGACCATCTGACCCGGTGTTCGACCCGGTTTTTCGAACAGGACCTTCACGATACGGCCCACCATCGCATCCTGCGTCGCACGTTGTTGTCGGGTCAGCAGTGCTTGCAGCCGTTGCAGGCGCGCACTCGCCTCGTCTTCAGGAACCTGGCCCGCGCGGTCGGCGGCAGGGGTGCCGGGGCGGGAGGAATACTTGAAGGAATAGGCCGTGCCGTAGCCGACGGTTTCCACAAGGTCGAGCGTGGCTTGGAAATCGGCCTCGGTCTCGCCGGGAAAGCCAACGATGAAATCCCCCGAGAGGTGCAGATCGGGCCGCACGGCGCGGATCCGCTCGATCAGGCGCATATAGGCTTCAGAGGTGTGTTTGCGGTTCATTGCCTTCAGGATCCGGTCCGACCCGGACTGCACCGGCAGATGCAGATAGGGCATCAGTTCCGGGCAATCGCCATGGGCCGCGATCAGGTCGTCCTCCATGTCGTTGGGATGCGAGGTGGTAAAGCGCAGCCGCTCCAGCCCGTCGATCTTCGCCATCTCGCGCAGCAGGCGGGCAAGGCCCCAATCACCGTCGGGACCAACCCCGTGATAGGCATTCACGTTCTGCCCCAGCAGCGTTATCTCCCGCACACCCCGTTCAACCAAGGCGCGCGCTTCGCACAACAAGCGGTCCACCGGTCGGCTGACCTCGGACCCTCGGGTATACGGCACGACGCAAAAGGAACAAAACTTGTCGCAGCCTTCCTGCACAGTCAGGAACGCTGTCGGCCCTTTGGTCGGCGTGCGCAGCTTGGGGAGGTGGGCGAACTTGTCCTCTTCCGGGAACTCGGTATCAAGCGCCTTCTCGCCGCGCGCCACCGCCTCCATCATCTTCGGCAGGCGGTGATAGGTTTGCGGTCCCACCACCAGATCCACCATTGGCTGACGGCGCATGATCTCTTCCCCTTCGGCCTGCGCAACGCAACCTGCCACGCCGATCTTCAGGTCCGGGTTGGCCTCCCGCAGCGGCTTCAAACGGCCCAGATCGGAATAGAGCTTCTGCACCGCCTTCTCGCGGATGTGGCAGGTGTTGAGCAGGATCATGTCCGCGCCCTCGGCCGTATCGACCTGCACATATCCCTCCGCACCCAAAGCCTCGGCCATGCGCTCGCTGTCATAGACATTCATCTGACAGCCATAGGTCTTGACGTAGAGTTTCCTGGACATTTGCATGCGCGCCCCGAGGCAGTGACAGGGAATTGTCAATTCGGGCGGTGTATCCCGACGCGGCCGCCGCTTCAACCACACCGCATCAGGCCCTGAATTGCAAAACAGCGTGCGTGCAGGCATCTTGGTGACAACACGAGAGACGAGCACCAATCCCGATGAATTTTTCCAGCCTGACAACCTTCCAATCCGCGCCTGCATCGGGCCTCGGGAAGGGACCCTTCGCGATCCTCATCGCCGAGGATCGGGTGGAGCTTGCATCCTCGGTGGATCACTTGCACTCGCTCGCGTTCAAGACGATCCTCGTGGTTGCCCCGGATGACTTGGATGTGCCCGATCCGCCGAAGGGCTCCAAGGGTGCGCAGCACATCATCCGCCACCCGTCCCGCCAACCCGGCGCGACCCAGGCCGTGGTCAATGCCCTGATCAACAAGGTGCCGGGCCAGTGGATCCATTATTGCTACAACGGCGAATACCTCTTTTTTCCCTTCTGCGAAGATCGCACCGTGGGCGAGCTTGTCACTTGGGTGATGGAGGAACGGCGCGAGGCGGTGCTGACCTATGTGATCGATCTCTACGCGGGTGATCTGACCGCACATCCCAACGCCGTCGATCTGGACGGCGCACTTCTGGACAGCTCCGGTTACTACGCCGAAACGCGCAAGGGTGGCACTGACGGGGAAGACGTTCTGGAGCGGCAACTGAATTTCTACGGCGGCCTGCGCTGGCGGTTCGAGGAGCATGTCGCGAAACCCAAGCGCAAGATCGACCGCGTCGGCCTGTTTCAGGCTCAACCGGGCCTGGTCCTGCGCGAGGATCACACGCTGTCGAACGAAGAGCTGAACACCTATGCCTGCCCATGGCACCATTCGCTATCGGCTTCGATCTGTTCGTTCCGCGTGGCCAAGGCGCTGCGCACCAATCCCGGATCGCGTCACGACATTCCGGATTTCCGCTGGCACAAATCGGTGCAATTCCATTGGTCCTCCATGCAGTTGATGGAGTTGGGCCTGATGGAACCCGGTCAGTGGTTCTAGACAGATCCTCTGAACGGATCTTCGCGGTGCAACCGAAAACTAGAGGCATATCCCCTTTGGTCGTCCCTGTTTTCAATGGCAAGGCGGGCGCTTGCAATAGCCAGGATCAACAGATCAGGCGATGACACGAACACTCCGGCAGCCCGACCGGGCGATGACACGATCGTCGGCGGGAACGGAGCCGAACCCGTCCTCATCCGCCACGGGGCTGGCAACGACACGATCCAATGGTTCAGCACGACCGACGACATCATCGCCTTCGATTTTTTGGAGATCGTGCCTTGCCACGATGTGTTTGACCGCGTGAGCGCATCTGGTGCCCGCCGCACAGTTGATCGGGCAGAACGGCATCCGCCAGATGCGCCGACGCAAGCGGGCGCAATACCTCGACGTCGTGCCGCAGGATCATTCGATCATCCAGACGGACGGCTTCTGGGTGGCAAGCCTGCTTGTCCCGCATCTGTGCCTGTCACGCCAGACCGCCGCCGCGCGCCACTTCCTGGGCGCCGCTCTCGGGATGCAACCGGCCTGCAGCCTTGATCGCCGTCCAGTGTCCGGGCGAGGCCTGAAGTCAGGCTAACCAAAACACCCGCACAAAAGGGCGGCCCCACAGGACCGCCCCTCAGACTGTTCTTGACCCTTCGGATCAGACTTCGACCTTCTCCGCCTCGATCGCCTTCGACGCGGAATTGCTGATCGCGATCCGGCGCGGCTTCAGCGCCTCGGGCACTTCTCGCACCAAGTCGATATGCAGCATCCCGTGCTCGGCCACGGCACCCGTCACGCGGACATGGTCGGCCAACTGGAAGCGCTTCTCGAATGCCCGGGTGGCGATCCCCCGGTGCAGGAAGGTGCGATTGTCTTCGGACTGCTCCTTGCGGGCGGAGATCACAAGCTCGTGCTCGCGCTGCTCGATGCTGAGATCCTCGTCCGAGAACCCGGCCACGGCCAACGAGATGCGATAGGATGCATCGTCCAGCTTCTCGATATTGTAGGGCGGGTAGGTCTGCGGGCCGGAATCCTGTGTCAGGACGCGGTCCAGCATATCCGCCACGCGGTCAAAACCGACGGTGGCACGGTAGAGGGGGGTGAAATCATAGGTTCGCATGGGTCATCCTCCATTGAGCGACAACAGATGTTACGGGCTGCCCTGACACCAGGCGCGGCCCTTGGTTGCATGTGTCGGCCCGCCTGGCGGCACCGACATGAGGAATCTGGGAAATGCGCGGGCGGGTTTCAAGTCCCTGTGGATCAGGGCCGCAAGAACCGAGCGCCACCGATCGTCTGTCGTCCGGTCGCCATCTGGTTGAGGAAAGTCGTCGAACTCGTCTGAGTGCCAAAGGATCCGTCACGCACCCGTTGCGCCAACAGCTCGGTCAACTGTTCGTCAAGGGTCACGGCCAATGCGACCTCCTCGCCTTCGCCATGGCCAACGGCCGAAACGACCGCCATGATCCGGGGCACGCCATCTACAATCTGCATCACTGGCGCGCCGGAGCTTCCGGCCACGATGAAGCAATCAAGCGCGCGCACCGATCCCGCGTGTTGCAGCACATGGCATCCCTCTTCGATGGACGCGTGGGTTTCCCGGTCCTGTCCGTAGGACACGATCGTCACGAGGTCGTTCCGCCCAAGCCCGTATCCGACGGTCATCGGCGTGATACCGGGCACGCTGATCGCGTGCTGCAATTCCACAAGCGCAAGGTCGCGGCCGATCATCTCAAGGCTCTCACCTGCCCCGAGACGGTAGCGGGGGAGCAGAAATATCCGCTGCCCGGTCCGTACGGCGTCCGCCCGCCCGTTCCGCAACCCGGGCGAGAACACCAGCTCACTGGCCTCGAACCGTTCACCTGTTTCCGGGTCGAAAGCGCAATGCGCCGCCGTCAGCACAAGATCCGGGGCGATCAAGGTGCCCGTGCAGAACGAGACGTCGCTATCAAGCCGCCCGACCGCGCGCCAGGCCTGCGCCTCGTCCGAGGTCAGCAGCGGGCGCAGGGCTCCGGTGACACTGGTGGCAGGCAACGGTGCTTGCGCCTGCACCAAGGTTGCGACACAGCACAACACGGCGCCGACCGCCAAACCGAGGAACCGCATTCCAGACCACTCCTGTTTCACTTTCGCGGGACGCTAGGCGGAGGTTTTGGCGAAAATGTGACCGTCTTACGCTATCGCAGCATCGGCACCGCAGGCTCTGCCGGGTCACGGTCAAGGGTTGCCGGGCGCGGCCCACCGGTGGCCCAATCCAGCAATTCGACCGTATGGACCACCGGCACGTCAGTGCCCGATCCGATCTGGATCATGCAGCCGATATTGCCTGCCGCGATCATATCGGGCCGGGTCGCCTCCAACGTCTGCACCTTGCGCGCTTTCAACTGCCCTGAAATCTCCGGCTGCATCAGGTTGTAGGTGCCCGCGCTGCCACAGCACAGATGGCTGTCGGCCGGCTCCACCACCTTGAAGCCGGCGCGTTTCAGCAGATCCTTGGGAAAGGTCTTGATCTGCTGGCCATGTTGCAGCGAACAGGCCGCGTGATAAGCAACGCGCACCTGCTCCGCCCCTTGCGCCGTGAACGCGTCCGCGCCCTCCGGCAACAACTCGATCAGCACTTCCGAGACATCGCGCGCGATCCCCGCGACCGCCGCCGCGTCTTCGGCCAGCGCCGCGTCCTGCCGGAACATGTGCCCATAATCCTTCACCGTCGTCCCGCAACCGCTGGTATTGATGACAATGGCATCAAGGCCTCCGCCCTTCATCTCCGCCGCCCATGCCCGGATGTTCTTCGCCGCCGTTGCGTGGCTTTCGGCGGTCTTGCCCATGTGATGGGTCAACGCCCCGCAGCAACCTGCGCCCTCGGCAACCACCACCTCGCACCCGAGCCGCGTCAGCACCCTTATTGTGGCATCGTTGATATCGGTGTTCAGTGCCTTCTGCGCGCAACCCGTCATCAGCGCCACCCGCTTGCGTCGCGGCCCCTGTGGCGCGAAGCACTGCGGATCGTCATTGCGCGACACTGGCGGGATCCGGTCCGGCGCCATCGCCAGCATGGCGCGCAACCGCGCATCGGGCATCAGGAAGGCGAAAGGCTTGCCGATCTTCGCCCCCAACAGCGCCACCCGGAACCGCATCGGATAGGGCAGGATCCGCGCCAGCGTCCAGCGCAGCACCCGATCGAACAAGGGCCGCTTGTGGGTCTGTTCGATATATTCGCGCGCGTGATCGACAAGGTGCATGTAATGCACGCCCGAAGGGCAGGTCGTCATGCAGGCAAGGCATGAAAGGCACCGGTCGATATGCTTGACCGTCTTCGCATCCGCAGGGCGCCCCTTCTCCAGCATGTCCTTGATCAGGTAGATCCGCCCCCGCGGGCTGTCCAATTCGTCGCCAAGCACCTGGTAGGTCGGACAGGTCGCCGTGCAGAACCCGCAATGGACACAGGTCCGCAGGATCTCGTTCGACCGCGCAGTGGAGGTGTCCTTCAATTGGTCGGGCGTAAACGTGGTTTGCATGGCTCAGGTCTCCATCAACCCGGGATTGAGGATGCCCCTCGGATCGAATTTCGCGCGCAAGCCCTGCGACAGCGCCGCGATTCCTGGCGCTTCGGGTTGGAAGACGCAAACCTGCGACACGACCGTCGGCGCGGCCTTGACCAGCGTCGCATGGCCTCCGCCATGGGCCGCCACGGCCGATTGCAACCGTCCATGCAGCGCCTTGACTTCCATGTCCCGAGCCCCCTCCGCCATCCGCAACCACCCAAGCCCGCCCGCCCAGTCCAGCCGCACTTCCAGACTGGCACCCAAAGCGGGCAACATGCGCCGGACAAGGTCAGCGGGCTTCATCGACACTCGCCATACGGCGGACGAACCGTCCGCGAAATCCGCCACGTCCCGCAGCCGTGCCCACAGGTCACGGGACGCTTCGGGGTCGTCGATCAACGTGACTTCGCCCAGGTCGCGCACCAATTCCGTCAGCCGTCCCAGACGATACGAGACGGAACCCTCCAACCCCTCGACCCGCAGATATACTCCCTCTCCCGGCACCGCGGCCGCCCCCGACACTTCGAAAGGCGATGTCACGGCCCGCGTCATGGCGTCGAGCGCCGCAAGCCCGTCCACTCCGTGCACCAATACGCTCGCCCCGCCAAGCTTCGGAAGGACCTTGAACGCCACCTCGCTCAGCACACCGAGCGTGCCCCAGGACCCGGCCATCAGCTTCACGAGATCGTAGCCCGTGACGTTCTTCATCACCCGCCCGCCGTTCTTTAATATCGTCCCGGATCCGTCCACGAATCTCACCCCGATCAGCGCATCCCGACATGCACCCGCCATCATGCGCCGCGGGCCCGAGGCGTTGGTCGCCACCACGCCGCCAATGGTCGACACCCCGTCACGGCCAAGCAGGGCACGCATGTCTGCGGGCTCAAACGGCAGCATCTGGCCCTCCGCCGCCAGGGTCGCCTCGACCTCGGCCAGCGGTGTGCCGGCTGCAACCACCAACGTCAGCGCACCAGGCTCATAGAGGCGAATGTCCGACATCGCGGCCAGCGACAGCACCTCTCCGGGGCCGGGCGCCCCGAGCGACCGCGTGCCCCCGCCCACAACTCTCAAGGCGCCCTTGGCCCCCGCGATGGCCTCGCTCAGGTCTTTCTCGTCGGCAGGGCTCATCATCGCGCCCGTTCCTTCATCTATCCAGAAATACTCTCAGGGGGGCCGGGGGGATGAAATCCCCCCGCGCGGTCGCCGCCATCAGGCGGCGACACGCCCTTCCCGGCGCGACCGTGACGCAGTCAGTGGAAATACCTTCGCCGGGTTCAACAGCCACGCCGGATCGAACACATCCTTGACGTTCATCTGCGCCTCCATATCCGCGTCCGAGAATTGCGCCCCCATCAGGTCGCGCTTCTCCACGCCCACCCCGTGCTCTCCGGTCAGGCAGCCACCGACCTCGACGCAAAGCCGCAGGATCTCCGCGCCACAGGCCTCGCACAGTTCCAGATCACCGGGCTTGTTCGCATCGAACATGATCAACGGGTGCATGTTGCCATCGCCCGCGTGGAACACGTTGCCCACCTTCAAGCCGTATTTCGCGGAGATCTCCTCGATTCCCCGCAGCACCCGCGGCAATTCGCTCACCGGGATCGTCCCGTCGAGGCACATGTAGTCGGCCACCTGCCCCACCGCGCCAAACGCGCTCTTGCGACCGAGCCAGATGCGCGCGGCCTCCTCCGCGGTTTCCGCCTCGCGCAATTCCACGGGGTTGTGGCTGCGTGCGATCTGCTTGATCAGGCCCAGTTGCGCGTCGATCTCCAAGGGTGACCCTTCGACCTCCACAATCAGCAGCGCCTCGCAATCGGGATAGCCCGCCTTGGCGTAGTTTTCGCAGATCTCCAGGATCGGGCGGTCCATGAACTCGATGGCCACTGGCAGCACACCCGCGCGGATGATGTCCGCGACGCAGGCCCCGGCAACCTCGTTGCTGTCGAAGCCGATCAGCACGGGGCGTGCGCCCTCTGGCTTGCGCAGGATGCGCAGGGTGGCTTCCGTCACGACACCCAACTGCCCCTCGCTGCCGCAGATCAGGCCCAACAGGTCGTAGCCGCCGCTGTCCAGATGCGCGCCGCCGATCTCCAGCACCTCGCCTTCCATCGTTACCATCGTGACACCAAGCAGGTTGTTCGTGGTGACGCCGTACTTGAGGCAATGCGCCCCGCCCGAGTTCATCGCGATATTGCCCGCGATGGCACAGGCAAGTTGCGAAGACGGGTCGGGGGCGTAGAAGAACTCCTCCGCCTCCACCGCGCCGGTCACGCTCAAATTGGTGCGGCCTGTCTGCACCCGGATGATCCGGTTCTCATAATCGGTCTCCAGCACGCCGTTCATGCGTGCCACGCCCAAGATAACGCTGTCCGCCGTCGGCAAGGCACCCCCGGCCAGCGATGTGCCTGATCCACGCGGCACCACGGGCACGCCTTCCTCGTGGCAGATCCGCAGCGCTGCCGCGACCTCGGCGGTCGAGCCGGGCAGGATCACCGCCAGAGGGGCACATCTGTAGGCGGTGAGCGCGTCGCATTCATAGGCACGGGTCTCGGCTTCGTCATGGATCACTGCAGATTTCGGCAGGACCTTGGACAGTCGTTCCACGATACGGGCCTTCTTCGCGATAACACGGGCATTCGGTATCGGCATTTCCATCGGTGTCTCCTCCTGCAGCTTCCGCGACTTTGGCGAATTGGTAAGATAATATAACCAATATCGCCCTATGGCAATTGTTTTCACGACCAGCACATGGCAACGCTTGCAGCACCACGTGAAGCCGCGCAGAAGATGCTGCCATGGAATGGGTCAAAGTGCTGCATCTTCTTTGCGTTCTCGGATGGATGACCGGCATCTTTTCGGTGCCGCGCGCGATCATCTTCTGGAAACGCGAATGGGCGACGACCGGAACCTTCGGTCCGACCGGGGACCTCACTATCCGGCTATACCGTTTCTCCCTCGGCCTCGGCGTGATCGCGATTCTGTCGGGACTTTACCTGGCCCATCTCTGGGGATGGCCCGCGTGGACCCACGCCAAGATCGCGGTCGTCACCTTGCTGGCGGCCCACTACGGCTGGACTGGCCGCCTGGTCCTGCGCGCGCGCAAGGGCGTCTTCACGGAAAGCGACCGCTGGCTGCGCGTCTTCAACGAAATCAGCGTCTTCGGTGCCATCGGCGTCCTGATCCTTGTCGTCTACAAACCCTGGGGGTAGGCCCTCTCACGAGATCGTTCATGGCGCAGCGCGGCGAATGCGGTAGCCTCGTTGGCATGTATCGCCTTCTTCCCCTTGCCTTCCTGCTGCTGCCCGCGCCTGCCTTTGCCGATCCCGCCGCGGTGGTTGCGGTGAACGCCAGTCCAACCCCGTCCGGCTGGCGCTTCGATGTCACGCTGGCCCACGCCGAAACCGGCTGGGACGACTATGCCGACGGCTGGCGGATCGAACTGGCCGATGGCACAATCCTGGCAGAGCGTCCCCTCTCACACCCCCATGTCGAGGAACAGCCCTTCACCCGCTCGACGTCGGGTGTGGCGCTCCCCGATGGAGTGGCGCAGGTCTTCGTGCGCGCCCGAACCAGCGTGGAGGGGTGGGCCGACGCCACGACCCCGGTGACAATCCCGCGCTAACCAAGGGGCCGGCAGCCACAATTTCGCCACAAGATCGCACCGTTCGGGCCGTCTTTCCGTGCTAGCTTCCGCTGCGTCAGAGGGTTTGGATATGGACATCTACAAATCGGCAACACATGCCGTTCCAAAGGTAAAGCCCGAGAAGACCCGTTGTTTCCGTTGCCATGGTCGGGGGCAGACTGCTTGCTCCCTTTGCGGCGGGTCGGGCAAGATCATGGCCGGGGGCGACTGCAATGGCCATCCGGTATTCGCGCTGTGTGAAGGGTGCCTCGGACGCCGCGTGTCCAGTTGCCCAACCTGCCACGGGCAATTGTTCATCTAGGTCCGGTTTCTCCGCAGGCCCTATTGCCGCCCCTCGCGCAGCCACCCCGCCAGCATCGACCCGGCGGCCAGCAACAGGAACAACCAGGCCGAGATGAACGGCGTCACCGTCACATCGGTCGTCACATAGGCCTCCCGCGTGGTCAGGCCCAACCAGCCACGCCCATGGGCCGCGCGCCCTTCCGACACCCGACGGATATCCGGAAGGCCGTCCTCCAACCGGAACGACCGCCCGCCTGTCGGCTCGGCCAGCGGATCGATCGCCTCCGGCCCCGCAATGGTTACTTCAAATTCGCGCGGGGCAGCCGGTCCAAGGGCGATGACGCGCTCCATGTCGCTTTCGACAAGGCGGAAAAGGCCCTGCTCCGCGCCCTCGATCGCGGCACTGAACTCACCGGGGCCGACTTGTTCCAGCGGCACAACGATCACCGAGCCATCGGGCGCGGTCACGGTCACGTCACCCACCGTGTCGGCAAGGGTTCTGCGCGTGATGGTGATGGTCTGGCCATCGACCTCGGCCACCAGCGCCTCTTCTTCCAGGTCCGGTTCGCCCATCATCCAGTGGGCCAGCCGGCGCAACAACTCCAGTTGCGGACCACCGCCCTCGTATCCCCGGTCCCACAGCCACGCGTGGTCCGAGGCCAGCAGCGCAACGCGCCCCTCGCCCACCCGATCCAGCATCAACAGCGGCGCGCCGTCCACGCCGGTCATCACGGTCTGTCCGCCCTGTTCGATCAATTCGATCTGGCGGAACCAGCGCCCCCATGGCGCATCGCTGAGCGACAGCGGTGTGTGTGCCCCCTCCAGTCCGGTCGTGACGGGATGGCGCGCGCCCAGTTCACTGATCGTGGGCAGGTATCCCTGTTCCATCACCCGCGCCGTGGGACGGCCCGGCAAGATATCGGCCAAGGGCGTGCGGTAAAGCGACGATGCCCCTGCAAAATCTGGCCCAGCGGCGACCAGCAACGCGCCGCCCTCTTCCACGTAGCGCCGGATGTTGTCGATATAGAGCATCGGCAGAATGCCGCGCCGCTGGTAGCGGTCGAAGATGATGAGGTCGAACTCGTCCACCGCTTCCATGAACAATTCCCGCGTCGGGAAGGCGATCAGGCTCAACTCGCTCACCGGCACGCCGTCTTGGCGGTCAGGCGGGCGCAGGATGGTGAAGTGGACGAGGTCGACGGAGGGGTCGGATTTCAACAGGTTGCGCCAGGTGCGTTGTCCCGGATGCGGCTCGCCCGAGACCAGAAGCACCCGCAACCGGTCGCGGATACCGTTGATCTGCACCACCGCAGCGTTGTTGCGGTTGGTCAGTTCGCCCTCGGCATCCGGCACGGTGAACTGCACCACGTTCTGCCCCGCGTGCTCCAGCGTCAAAGGCAATTCCAGACTTTCGCCAACCGGCACCACGTAGCTTTGTGGCGGCCCGCCATCGACCGAGATCACGATATCCGACCGTCCACCGAGGCCAGCGGGCACCGTGCCCTGATCCTCGATCCGCAGGGTCAGCAGGAATTCCTCACCGATGATCCCGAAGGCCGGCGCCGCTTCGATTACAAGCCGCCGGTCCCAGTCGGTTTCGCGGCCCGTGATCAACGCATGGATCGGCGCGGGCATGTCAGGCACCAGCTCCGGATCGTGCAAGCGCCCATCCGTGATCAGCAATGCTCCCGCAACACGTGCGCGCGGTTCCTCCGCCAACATCCGTTGCAATTCGGTCATCAGCAGCGTGCCGGAATTGTTCTCGGCATCGTCCACGTAGGCCAGCCGGGTTTCCATCCCCAGCGCGCTTACCTCCGCCTCAAGCGCCTCCAGCGCGGCCTCTGTCTGGGCAGGCCGGTCGCTGATCCGCTGGCTGGCGCTGGCATCAACGACGATCAGAACCACATCGCTCAGGGGTTCACGTTCCTCCGATTGCAGCGAAGGATTGGCCAAGGCGGCCAGCAGCGCGGCACCCGCCAGAAGCCGGTACGGCCAGCCCGCAAGGCCCCGCCAGATCGACAGCCCGACGATCAGCAGGACCGCCACACCGAGCGCGTAGATCACAGGCCAGGCCAGGTGCGGATCGAAGAGGATCTGGCTCTGCATCTATTGACCCAACCTGTCCAGAAGTGCAGGGACGTGGACCTGATCGGATTTGTAGTTCCCACTCAGGATATACATCACCAGATTGACTCCGAAGCGCAGCGCGATTTCGCGCTGGCGGTCGCCGGTGCTGCCGCGCCCAATGGGAAAAAGCGCCCGCCCGCTGGCGTCCTGCGCCCAGGCGGCGGCCCAATCGTTGCCGCCGATCAGAACCGGCGACACGCCGTCGTTGAGGTTTCGGAAGGGCATCCCTTCGATCTGCTCGGCACCGACGGGCGCGGCTTCGACCCAGACATCACGGCTCAGGTGACGGCCGGGAAAGTCCTGCAACAGGTAGAACGTGCGCGTCAGGATATGATCCTCGGGAATCGGCTCCAGCGGCGGTATGTCCAAAGGCGCCGCTATCACCTGCAAGCGTCGGCCTTCCGGCGTGCCCGACCCGAAGCCACCGACATGGGCGTCGCGGGTATCGAACACGATCATGCCACCGCCACGCAGGTAATCGTTCAGGCGGCGATACGCTTCGGGCGAGGGGACCGCCTGTTCGGGGGTGATCGGCCAGTAGAGCATCGGGAAGAACGCCAGTTCCGCCAGTTCCAGATCCACCCCCATCGGCGGGTTGGGCTCTACCGAGGTGCGCTGGTAAAGCGTGTTGGACAAACCCTGAAGCCCGGCGCGCGAGGTCTCGTCCACCTCGATATCACCCGTGATGACATAGGCCAACGTGGCCTCCGATGTGGCAAGGATGGCGATCTCGTCGGCGCTCAGGCCCTGCGCCTCCGCCCCCTGGGGCAGGGCCAGTGCTGCCAGAAGGACCGCCGCGCGGCTCAGCCCCGATAGCCGCCCGCCCAGCCAGAGCGCCGCCAGCGCGTCCAGCAGCAGCAAGACAAGCGCGCCCGTCAGAAAGGCCGCCATGAGGTCAGTCGGCGAGACGACCGTCATCCCCTCGACCGGGACGCCAGCAGGCCACTGGGCCGCTACCAAGGCCGCATCGGGCGCGATCACGTTGCGCGCAAGTCGCCGGTCATCGCCCGCGTAGAGGCCCGGCAAAAGGTCGGCAGACAGCGGGGCGGTTACCAATACAGACCCGTCGACCCCGGGCCTTGTGCCCGCATCACGAAGGGTTCCAAAGGCGTCCAGAACCTCTTCCGGCGTCCAGATCGTGCCTTCCAGATCCGCCGCATCGGGTGCAGCGGGCCGGGTGGAAACCGCAAGCCGCTCCAGCATCTGCACGAACAGGCCCGAAATCGGCAGCGTCGACCATTCCGCATTCGCGGTGACGTGGAACAGCACCACCGCCCCCTGTCCAAGGTTGACACGGGTGACAAGCGGCGTGCCATCGGTCAGCCTCGCTATTGTGCGATCTGACAGGTCGGGGTCAGGCTGGGCGACAACCTGGCTCGTGACCTGCACATCGGCCGGAACGGCAAGTCCGAAAAAGGGCGATCCCTCCTGGAAGGGCTCCAGCGCCTTGGGCTCGCCCCATGACATCGCCCCGCCAACCGAGCGTCCGCCCGCGCGCAGGCGCACCGGCATGAGCGGCCCGGACACATCCCGCGCCACGTCGGATGCGGCAAGGCGCGGACCTGCGAAGCGCACAAGCAATCCGCCGGCTTCGACCCAGTCCACCAGACCGGCTTCTTCCTCGGACGACAGTGTTGCGATATCGGCAAGGATGATGGCATCCGGGCTGGCCACGAGGATATCCGACAACGCGCCTTCCATCAGGTCGGCGGTCGGCTCCAGGGCCTGCCGCAGGTAGTGCAACGGCGACAGAAGCGCCTGTTGCTCGTCATCCGCCCCGCCCGCGATCAAGGCGACCTGACGACGTTGCAGAGCGTCATCGGCAAGCGCCACCGCGCCCGCGTGCCGCTCGCCCGACAGTTCGAAGCGGGTGATACGGTTTCGCAACTCGGGCGGCAGGTCGAATTCGACTTGCGCCACGACCGCACCTGCCTCGAACGTCGCCACCTCGCGCGCCAGATCGCGTGGCAGGCCCGCCGGGTCGAGACCATGTGCAACCACCGTCACGTCGCGCGGCGTGGTGGTGGCCCCAAGGCGCAGCAGATCACCGCGCACCACTCCGTCCTCGAACCGTTGGGGTGTCAGCGCAACCAGGTCGCGGTCGCCCTGGAAGACCGCCAACGGGCCAAGATCGGCGAAGGCCGCGGCCAGATCCGCCCGGCCCGGATGATCCAGGCCGTCCGAGAACCAGAACACCTCCAGCGGGCCGTCGATCGCCTCGGCCCAGTCCAAAGCCGCCGCCATGTCGGGCGCATAGGGCGCAGGCTCCAGCGTCGGCACCCGAGGGGCCCAGGCATTGGCCGCCTGCACCGGCAGCGCTCCGGCGGGCAGGTTGGTCAGTTGCACCACCGCCACCTCGCGCCCCGCGCGCGCTGCGTCATCCAGCAGCAAGTCCGCCCGATCCAGCCGAGCGGGCCAATCCCGCGCCGAAGCCCACGACGCATCCATCACGATCAGCAGCGGACCATCGCCCGCCACCCGCTCCTCTGTCGGGTTCAGGACCGGACCGGCGAAACCGATGATCGCGGCGGCCACCGCAAGTATGCGCAGGAGCAGAAGCCACCACGGTGTCTTGTCCGTCTGGCTCTCGTCATCGGTCAAGCCCAGCAGCAGGGCGATACCGGGAAATCGCCGCCGGATCGGGGCGGGCGGCACGGCGCGCAGCAGCCACCACAGGACCGGAAGCGCGACAAGCGCCAGCAACAACAGGGGCGTGGTGAAGGCAAGCGCGCCGATCATGTCCGCTCCAACGCTTGATAAAGCCACATCAACGTGGCCTCGGCAGGCGCATTGGTGTGATGCACATGGAAGCGCCATCCGGTGCGACGCGCCATGCCCTGCAACAGGTCCTTCCGCGCGCCAAGGCGCACCAGGTATTCCGCGCGCAGGGACTTCGCCTTCAAGGTCTCGAACCGGATCGTGCCGGACATCGATTCGAACAGCGTGCGCCCGTCGAACGGGAACGCCTCCTCGTCGGGGTCGAGGATCTGCACCAGCGCGCCCTTTACGCCGCGATCCGCGGACCGGCCCAGAACCGTCTCGATCGCGCCCGGGTCGCCAAGGAAGTCGCTGAAGAACACGGCCCGCGCACCCGCCGGCATCACCTGCGGCTTCGGTTCGCCATATTCGGGGCGCTCGCCCCCATCCATCATCGCCGCCGCCATCCGCAGCAACTGTGCCTGCCCGCCGCGCGGCGGCTCGGCCAGATGGGTCAGCCCCACACGCTCGCCGCCCCGCAAGGCGATGATCGCCAGCGCCAGGGCCAGCGTTTGCGCCCGGCGCAACTTGGACGGGCGGTTCTTCGATCCGCTGAACGTCATCGACGCCGCATCATCCACCCCCAGCATCACGGATTGCGCCGCCTGCCATTCCGTCTGGCGCAGGAAATGCCCGTCCGACCGGGCCGAGCGACGCCAGTCGATCGAGCGGTAGCTGTCACCCTGTTCCGCCGGGCGGTATTGCCAGAACTCGTCACCCGTGCCCGCGCGCTTGCGGCCATGCACGCCCAGCAGGACCGTCGCCGCCAGATGCTGCGCATCGGCCATCAGCGGCGGGAGGGCGGCCGCGACGGCCTCCGACCGGGACCGAAGGCTTTCGGGTGTATGGACGGAAAGTTCGCTCAAGCCGCCGCCTCGATCCGCGTCACGCGGGCGGTCACCTCGTCGATCACCTGTTCCAGCACGGCACCTTCGGCACGCGCCGCGAAGGACAGCGCCATCCGGTGCCCCAGCACGGGCCGCGCCAGGGCCGCCACATCCTCGACCGAGGGCGCCAGCCGCCCGTCCAGCAACGCCCGCGCCCGTGCCGTCAACATCAACGCCTGCGCCGCGCGCGGACCCGGGCCCCATGCGACCGCGCGGGTCACGACATCCGGCGCGTTCGCCTCGCCGGGGCGGCAGGCACGCACGAGGTCAAGGATCATCTCCACCACGCTGTCGCCCACCGGCATCTGCCGCACGACACCCTGCGCTGCGATCAGATCGTCCGCCGTGAACACCTCGGTCGACACCGCCTGCTGCATGCCGGTGGTGGCGATCAGGATACCGCGCTCGGTCGCGCGGTCCGGGTAGGGAACGTCGATCTTCACAAGGAACCGGTCCAGCTGCGCTTCGGGCAGGGGATAGGTTCCTTCCTGCTCGATCGGGTTCTGGGTGGCCAGCACGTGGAACGGCGCGGGCAGCTTGCGATGCTCGCCCGCGATGGTCACTTCGCGCTCCTGCATCGCCTGAAGCAATGCCGATTGCGTCCGGGGCGAGGCCCGGTTGATCTCGTCCGCCATCAGAAGCTGGCAGAAGATCGGCCCTTGCAGGAACCGGAATGCCCGGCTGCCATCGCTCGCCGTCTCCAGCACTTCCGAGCCGAGGATATCCGCAGGCATCAGGTCCGGCGTGAACTGCACGCGATTGGCCGACAGCCCCATCACCGTCGAAAGCGTGTCCACCAGAAGCGTCTTGCCCAGACCCGGCAGGCCCATCAGCAGCGCATGGCCACCCGACAGCATCGCCGCAAGCGCCAGGTCCACCACTTCCCCCTGCCCGATGATCCGCTGCGCGATGGAGGCCTTGGCATCCGACAGCTTCGCGCCGAGGGTTTCGATCTGGGCGACGGGGGTCTCGGGAACTGCCATGGAAAAACTCCGGGTCGGTGTTACATGTATGCTCACAGGTAGCAGACCTATTCCGCCGATCACAAATGGCAAAAGGTCAGACCGCACAAATGATCGTGACCCGGGGCAGCAAAGGACGATAAACGTGCCGACCGCGACAGATACGCTGTTGAAAGCCGCGCAAGATGCTTCGAAATCCGGCAAACTCCCGCCGGTTCACTTGTGGGATCCGCCCTTTTGCGGCGACATCGACATGGAAATCCGCCGCGACGGAACCTGGTTCTACGAGGGCACGCCGATCGGCCGCAAACCGCTTGTGCGGCTGTTCTCGACGATCCTCAAGCGCGAAGGCGACCGGTATTTCCTTGTCACGCCCGTCGAAAAGGTCGGCATCCGTGTGGTTGACGCCCCCTTCGTCGCTGTCGATCTGACGCCGCGCGGGACCGGGCCTGACCAGTCCGTCACCTTCACCACCAATGTCGGCGACACGGCCGTCGCGGGTCCGGACAACGTGCTTCGGGTCGACCGCGACGCGGGTGGCGAACCATCGCCCTACATCCACATTCGCGCCGGCCTCGACGCCCTGATCGACCGCAAGAGCTTCTATCGACTGGTCGATCTGGGCGAGGCGCATGACGTCGACGGGACCGAAATGTTCGGCATCTGGTCCTCCGGCACCTTCTTCCCGATCATCCCCGTGGCAGAGCTGGAGGCCTAGCCCCCGCCACGCAGGCGCATGGGCCACGGGTGTCGGGCCTCGGCACGGTCATGCTCAACCGCCCGCCGACCCCCGACAAGCTCCTGACGGAATGCTGTCAGGAGGGAGGTGTCAGATAGCCTGCATCGCAACCCGAACAGGACCCTGATCCCATGTCTGACACCCCTCGGAACCTTGTCTGCTGGACGGAAATCCCCGTCTCCGACCTCGACGCCGCCCGCGCCTTCTATGCCCATGTGCTGAAGGTCGAGCTGAAAATCACCGATGGCGGCCCGAACCCCATCGTCGATCTGCCGACCGGCCCGACCGGCACCGGGGTGTCGGGGCATCTCTATCCCGGCAAGCCGTCCGGTGACGGACCGACGATCCATTTCGTCGCCCCCGACAGCCTCGACGCGGTGCGCGCCCGGGTGGTCTCCGGCGGCGGCACCGTGGTCTCGCCCGATATCACGATCCCGCCCGGCACGTTCTTCTACGCGCAGGACCCCGACGGCAATTCCATCGGCTTCTTCAACTACAACCGCTGATCCGGCCGGGGCGGCGGCGCATCCCTGCCCGCCGCCCCTTTCATCTTGGCAAAAAAACTCATCTCCCCCTCGCCCGGCCCAAACGCCGCAGGTTCCCACACCGCCCCAGCCGCTCTAGGGTTCCGCCATGCGCCGCGCCGACCGCCTGTTCCGCCTGATCGACCGCTTGCGGACCGGCAAGCTGACCACGGCGCGCGCGCTGGCCGAGGCGATGGAGGTGTCCGAGCGCACGATCTACCGCGACATCGCCCATCTGCAGGGCTCGGGCGTGCCGATCGATGGCGAGGCAGGCCTCGGCTACATGATGCGCGACGGCTACAACTTGCCGCCGCTGATGTTCACCGAGGACGAAATCGTGGCGCTCGGCGTCGGTGCGCGCATGGTGCGGACCTGGGGCGGGACCACGATGGCGCGCGGTGCCGACAGTGCGCTCGAGAAGATCACCGCCATCCTGCCCGACCGCATCCGCGCCCGCGCCGACGGCCTGCGATTCGAAGCCTGGACGACGCGCCCCCTGGACGACCGGACCCGCGCCACCATCGACACCGTCGAAACCGCAATCCATGCGCCAGAACGCCTTGCCATCGACTATCGCGACGATGGCGGCGCGCAGACGGAACGCATCGTGCGCCCCCTCGGGCTGTGGTTCTGGGGTTCCGTCTGGACGCTGGTTTCGTGGTGCGAACTGCGCCACGACTTCAGGATGTTCCGGCTGGACCGGATCGAAGGCGCGCGATTACTGGGGCCCTATTCTCCGGTTCGAGGACAATCCCTCGACGATTTCTACGGGTCGCAACAGTATCGGGACCGGCGCGATTGTGCTCCGGGCGCCGGGGCGTCCTAGATGCTCGCACGCTGGGTCCGCACGGTGCGCTCGGCCGTGCGCAGAATCCGGTCCGCGCCCTCCAGCCGCGTCACGACCCCGTCGAACGCGGGCAAGGTCCGCAGTTTCTCGGCATCGTGGGCGATCCCGCCAGACACGACGATGGCAAGGTCCGGGCGCCGGTGGCGCAGGTCGATCACAAGGCGGCGCAGGTTGTCGACCGCATTGGCGCTCGTGCAACTCAGCCCGAGAACTGTCCGGTCGTCGTCAATGATGCGGGCACGGGTCTCGGCCTGGTCCATACCGATCAGCAGGCCGACATCCCAATTCAGGCGACGGAAATAGTCGGCGGCCATCAACAGGCCCAGCGTGTGATCCTCCCCGGGAACCGCCGCGAACAACGCTCCTCTCCCGTCCTTGATGGTGCCCTTCTTCCGGCTCCTGGGCAGGCGACGCAGCATTTCCTGAATGCGGGTCGTGGCCAAGGTCACGTCCGCAAACCCCATCTCGTCGGTTTCCCACCAACCGCCCAGCTCCCGCGCCGCCGGGGCCAGATACTCGGCGCACAGCCGCCGCACCGAAAGACCCGACGCCAACAGGTCCGCCACCATGGTCTCGGCCAAGGGATCGTCTGGAACCGCAAGCGCTCGGGCAAGCGCTGTCACTTTGGGAGCAAGGTCGATGGCCGAAGTCTCTTCCGCTAACCCACGTTGGGCGTGCTGTTCCGCAATACGGTTCAGCGCGTGAATTGCCAAGGCGGCCAACCCTCCATGGGGCTGCGGGTGTTGCGATTTGGTCGCTCTGGGAACCGCACGGATCGCGCGGGACTCGTCGAGTTGGGTCTTCACGGCCGGTCCCTCTCAAGCCATGCGAGGGTGTCTTCCGTGCCGGTTCTGGCAAGCACGCCCCCCCGCGTGATTTCCATCATTCCACCGCATCCCCTGCGCCATGTCAACTTGCGTTTACATCACCCTTGCGCGGCACGGCGCTTTCCTGAACGGTTTCCGCGATTCCCATGACCCTGGCCCCAGGGGTCCGCCTGAACAGAGCGCGCCGATGCTTCCGAAACGCCATGCCCCGATTCTGTTCGGCCTGATCCTGTCGGGCTGCATGTCGCTGATCGTGTCCGGAATCGCGACCTGGCGCGCGGTCGGCCTGCCGCCGGACTTTGCCGGACTCTGGCTGTCGGCCTGGCTGAACGCCTGGCTGGTTGCGTTTCCGACCATCTTGCTGCTTGGGCCGCTGGTGCGGCGGCTGGTGGCCTCCGTCACGCGGCCCGACTGAGTCGCTTGCCGTGGGGACACGGCGCGCCGATACTCGGCCTCGACCCCGGCGGGAGAGGCAGACATGGCGACGATTACCGAATTCGATCTCAACGCCATCGGACCGGAATTCATCGCCGATCCCTACCCTGTGCTGGCCCGTCTGCGCGACAACGCGCCAGTGCATCGCAACGCCGACGGCTCCGTCTACCTGACCCGCCACGACGATTGCATCGCCATCTACCGTTCCCCCGCGATGCTGTCGGACAAGACCGAAGCCTTCGCGAAGAAGTTCGGCGCGTGCCCCCTGCGCGACCATCATGCGACCAGCCTGGTGTTCAACGATCCACCCTATCACACCGTGGTGCGCAAGCTGATCGCGGGTGCTTTCACACCCCGCAAGCTGTCCGAGATGGAGCGCATGGTCGGCACCATCGTCGACCGCCTGCTCGACCGGGTGGAAGATCTGGGCGCGTTGGACCTGATCGCCGATTTCGCGATGATGCTGCCGACCGAGATCATCAGCGTCATGCTGGGTGTGCCCGAAGCCTACCGCGCCCGGCTGCGCGGCTATTCCATTGCGATCCTCGGGGCGCTTGATCCCGTCGTGCCGCCCGAGCGCATCGCGGCAGGCAACGCCGCGGTCGCGGAATTCGCTGCCATCCTGTCGGACCTGATCGACCATCGCCGTGCCCATCCCGACGCGGGCGGCGCAGGCGAGGTGCTGGACGCGCTGATCTTCGGCGACCATGACGGCCGTCGCCTGACCCAGGCGGAACTGGTGCAGAACTGCATCTTCCTGCTCAACGCGGGGCACGAGACGACAACCTCCATGGTCGGCAATGCCATCGGCCTGCTGCTCGACCACCCCGACGCGCATCGCCGCCTGCTGGACGATCCCGCCCTGATCGGTCCGGCGCTGGAGGAATGCCTGCGCATGGAAAGCCCGCTCCAGATCGGCAATCGGCTGGCGGGCGAGGATGTGATGCTGCCCTCCGGCGCCGTGATCCCGCGCGGCACCTATATCCACACCTCCATCGCGGGTGCGAACCGCGATCCGCAGGTCTTCACGGACCCCGACCGTTTCGACATCGCCCGCAGGCCAAATCCGCATATCGCCTTCATCACCGGCATCCATGTCTGCCTCGGCGCGACGCTGGCGCGGATGGAGGGGCGCATCGCCATCGGGCGGTTCGTGGCGCGGTTCCCGAAGCTGTCCGCCGATGGTCCGCGGGAGCGCCTTGGACTGGCCCGGTTCCGGGGGTTCACCGCACTGCCGATCAAGGTGTAGGGCGGGGTTCACCCCGCCACACGCGGCGGCCGGCGGGGTGAACCCCACCCTACGGCCCGGTCGCCCTGTCCCGCGCCAGTGCCGGCGTGGGCGCGGGGTCCGGGTGCGGGAGCCTCCGGCGGGAGTTTCTTCGCCAAGATGAATGGGCAGGTCAGGCTTTCGACGCGGACCAATCGGCAAGGGCCCTGCCGTCCGCCTCGCAGGTCGTCAGCGTGGCGCTCAACTTCCAGATCACCGGGTCCTGTGCCTCCAGCGCCCGAATCTTCCGCACGATCCCGGCCACACCGATGCTGTCCGCGTAGTGCATCAGCCCTCCGCGCCAGCGTGGGAAGCCGTAGCCGAAGACCGTCACCAGGTCGATGTCGCGCGCGGATCGTGCGATGCCTTCGCCAAGGATGTCCGCCGCCTCGTTGATCATGGCCAGAAGCAGGCGTTCCACCACCTCTTCGGCGCCGATCTCGCGCCGGGTGACCTTTGCGAAATGGGCTTCCTCGGCGATCAGGTCCTCGATCAGCGGATCCACCACCTTGCCGCCGCCGCCGGGATAGCGATACCAGCCGACACCGGCCTTGCGGCCAAGGCGACCCTCCTGCACCATGCGGTCGGCAATCGGGACGTAGCGCCGGGCGGGGTCGCGGGTGGCATCGAGGCGTCGGCGGTTGGCATAGCCGATATCGAGGCCGGACAGATCGCCCACCTCGAACGGGCCCATCGCGTAACCGAAGGCCACCATCGCCTCGTCGATCTCCCACGGGACGGCGCCGTCCATCAGCAGGAAATCGGCCTCTTCCCTGTAGCGGCTGAAGATGCGGTTTCCGATGAAGCCGTCGCAGACGCCCGCCAGCACCGGCACCTTCTTCAGCCGTTTGGCCAAGGCGTATCCGGTGGCCAGCGCCCGGTCGCCCGTCCGCGCGCCCTGCACGATCTCCAGCAGGCGCATGACATGGGCGGGCGCGAAGAAGTGCAGGCCCAGCACGCGGGACGGGTCGCGCGTGGTCGCGGCGATCTTGTCGAGGTCAAGATAGGAAGTATTGGTCGCAAGGATCGCGTCCGGCGACAGAACCGCGTCGAGCTTCGCGAAGATGTCCGTCTTGACCTCCATCGATTCGAAGGCGGCCTCGATGGCAAGCTCCGCATCGGCCGCCGCTGCATGATCCACGCCAACAACCAACCGGGCGCGCAGGGCCTGGGCTGCCGCGGCATCGAGCCGTCCGCGTTTCAGGCCATCGTCGATCAGCTTGCCAACAGTCCCCATGGCGCGCGCGGCGGCCGCCGCGTCGGTTTCCAGGAGCGTGACATGGGCACCGCCAGTCAGGCAGGCATAGGTGATCCCCGCCCCCATTGTGCCGCCCCCGACAACAGCGATCCGCGACGGCGCGGGCACGGGGTCCAAGTCGTCCGGGGCCTTCGCCGCCCGTTCCGCGAAAAACATGTGCCGCAGCGCGCGGGCCTGTTCCCCTTGCTTGAGGCGCAGGAAAGTATCGCGCTCCAGCGCCATCGCCTCCGCGAAGGGCAGGGTCAGCCCGGCCTCCACCACCTCGATCGCGCGCAGGGGCGCGATCTGGCCCGGCATCCGCCGGGCGACGGCGGCGCGCAGGTCCGCGAAGGTTGCCGGGTCCATGGCGGGCGCGGGCAGTTCCCATGTCGGCACCACGCAGAGCAATTCTTCCGTGTTGACCATGTCGGCTGCGGCCACCGGATCGTCCTCGACCGCGTGGAGCAGCCCGGCGGCCAGCGCATCCTGCGCCGACAGGGGGCGCCCGAAGGCCACCATATCAAGTGCCGTCTCAAGGCCGCACAGCCGCATCGCACGCTGGGTGCCACCCGCGCCGGGGATCACCCCGAGCGTCACCTCGGGCAGGCCGATCTGCGCGTCCGGCCCCGCGATGCGCATCCGGCAGGCCAGTGCGATCTCGGCCCCGCCCCCCAAGGCGACCCCGTTGATCGCTGCGATCCACGGCACGTAGCTGCGCTCGATCGCGTCCAGCACATCGGGCAGATGCGGCGGCAGCGGCGCGCCGTCGAACTCGCGGGCATCGGCCCCGGCGGCGAAGGCGCGCCCTGCGCCCGTCACGATCACACGGTCCAGACGCTCGGCCTCGGCCCAGCGCACCGCTTCCGCGAGGCCTGCGCGCATGTCCCGGCCGATGGCATTGACCGGCGGGCTGTCGAGGGTAACGAAGCCGGTCCGCCCGTCGCGGGTTCTGGTCACACTCATGGGGTCTCCTCGGGGATGAATCCGTGCTGGTCGATCAGGGCAGACAGCGCCGCCGTCGAGGCGGAGACCGAAGCGCCGGACGTGTCCAGAACCGCGTCGGCGCGCCCATACTCCGCCTCGCGCCCGGTCAGGATCAGACGCAACTGCGCCATGGCCTGCGGATGTCCCGCCATCGGGCGCGTGTCGCCCTGGGCGCGGACGCGGGCCATGTGCTCTTCCGGCGTGGCCCGGACCCAGACGGTGTGGAAGCGGTCGAGCAGCCGCTCGAACGTGTCCGCCTCGCCCACGATGCCACCCGCAACGGCGACGATGGCGCGCGTCTGCTCTGCCACGATCCGGTCCAGCGCGTCAGCCTCCAGCTGACGATAGCCATCGGGACCATAGAGCGCCATGATCTCGGCGATGGGCATGCCACCGGCCGTCTCGATCGCGCGGTTCAACTCGATGAAGGGCACGCCCAGCGCATGGGCCACCGCCGCGCCAAGGGTGGATTTCCCCGCCCCGCGCAGCCCGATCAGGCACACGCGGCCCGCCTTGCCGGGCCCCGCCGCCAGCAGGGCCTGCACCCGGTCCCGCACGGACCGATCCGCAACCGCGAAGGCCTCGCCCACGCGGCGCGCGTCGGGCGTCAGGGCCTGCTCCGCCACCAATGCCTCCATCGAGACGCCAAGCGCTTCCGCCACCCGCAGCAGCAATGCGATCGAGATGTTTCCCTCCCCCGCTTCCAACTGCGCGAGATAGCGCGGCGAAACGCCCGAGACCTCGGACAGCACCCGCCGCGACATGCCCGATGTCGCCCGTGCCGCGCGGACCCGGTCGCCCACACGCAGCAGAAGCGCGGCAGTCGCCATGTCCAGCGTCACGGGGGGATGGATGTCGGGCTTGGCCATCAGCTTGGGATATGCGGCTCGATCAGGGCGCGCAGATGGTCGGGCGCGGCCTGCGATCTGAACTGGTCGGCGATGATGAAGACGCAGGTGAACGCGCCCTCGAAACAGGTCACGCCGTCCTGCTCGCCGTCCACCCGGAAGGTGATCGACTTGGTGCCAAGCTTCGACGGCCAGACATGGCACTTCAGGACATGGCGCGGGGTGACGGGGCTGCGGAAATCCATCTCCAGCCGCACGAAGGGTGTGCCGACATTGGTGTCCACCTCAAGGTGGAACCAGCCGCCGGGGCCGTGCACCGCGCTCCACCACGCGTCGATGGCGTCCAGCGCGAACCAGGGCAGGCGCGCGGTATAGGCGATCTTCGCCGGATCGCAGTCGCCCCAGGTGACGCGGATGTCATGGACCAGTGCTGTCGCCGGGCGCGGCTGCATCATGCAGCCTGCGCGCGCAGTCGCGCGATCACGTCATGGGCCCAGGGGATACCCAGATCCTCGGGCAGGTCGGGCGAAGACGCGTCGTGGATCACCCGCTCGCCCACCATCTGCGCGCCCTGTTCCAGCAGCTTCTCCATCAGGATCTTCGACCCGAAGGCGAAGGTCTCGGCGAAGACCATGTCGCCAAGGCCGAAGATGCCGAACCGGATATGGCTCAGGTCAAGACCCCGCTCCACGATGGCGTCATAGAACGGCTGCGCCACCATCGGCAGGTCCCCGTTGCCATAGGTGGAGGTGATGAAGAGATACAGCGTCTCGCCGTCCAGATCGCCGGGATCGACCTCGCCCATGGAGGTGATCGCGCAGGTGAAACCGTCGCCCAGATCGTCGCGGATATCCTCGCACAGCATCTCGGCGCTGCCGGTTTCGGTGCCGAACAGGAAATGGATCTTCATGGGTCTGGTCCTTGTCGTCAGGGGGCGAAAGGCGGGGTAAACCCCGCCCTACGGATCGGGTTCGGCGGTCATGCCATGTGCAGTTTCACGTATTCGAAATCGCCGGGCTTGTTGTCGATCCCCACCTTGGGCGGCGCGATCCAGCCGGCGAACTTTCCCGGCTCGTAGCACGGCACCATGAGCGAGGCGATGAAATCGCCGTCGTCGCGGGTCGGCAGCCAGCGGTCCCTGTTGGCCTCCCACTCCACGTCCGAGATCAGGGTGCCCTCCGGGTCCGCCTTGATGGCCGCGAACACGCCGATCTGCCGGTGGAACGCCTGGTCGGGCAGGGTCAGCTCGAACGCGATCCCGGTGCGCTCGATCATCTTGTTCCAGCGCCGCAGCCCACCGGACGCATCGCGGATGTAATCGTCGCGCAACCGCATGTTGATCGCGGTCAGCGCCGGCACGTCCTTGTCAAGGATGCGCCCCTGCTCGATCAGCTTCACGGTATAGGTCGCATCGGTCAGGCGGTGATCGTCCTCGATCCGTTGCTCCATGTAGCGGCCCTTGATGCCCGCGTTGAACGCGTTGGCGGCATTGGTCGACACTTCCTGCCCGAACAGGTCCAGCGACAGTGAATAATGCATGTTCAGCTTCTTCTGGATCGTCGGCAGGTCGATCACGCCCAGGTCGCGCACGCGGCCCACGTCAAAGGGGTCGGTGATCCCCGCCTCGACCATCGCCTCGCAGGTGCGCTGCACGATCCGGCCCACGCCCGTTTCACCCACGAACATGTGGTGCGCTTCCTCGGTCAGCATGAAGCGGCAGGTGCGCGACAGCGGGTCGAAGCCCGACTGCGCCAACGATTCCAGCTGCATCTTGCCGTCGCGGTCGGTGAAATAGGTGAACATGAAGAAAGACAGCCAATCGGGCGTTTCCTCGTTGAAGGCGCCCAGCATACG
Source organism: uncultured Roseicyclus sp. (assembly GCA_964615955.1). Lineage (GTDB taxonomy): Bacteria > Pseudomonadota > Alphaproteobacteria > Rhodobacterales > Rhodobacteraceae > Gymnodinialimonas. The sequence goes on along the minus strand of CAZTUG010000009.1, from coordinate 33,122 downwards.
CGGCGCCTCTTCGCTGCCGCTCGACCGGCGCAGCAGGTCATCGGCCTCTTCCCGGCCATCCTTGCCGAAATATTTCTGCAGCAGGTAGACCATCGCCCACAGGTGGCGGCCTTCTTCGACATTGACCTGGAACAGGTTGCGCATGTCGTAAAGCGACGGCGCGGTCAGGCCCAGGAACCGCTGCTGTTCCACCGATCCCGGCTCCGTATCGCCCTGGATCACGATCAGCCGCTTGAGCATGTTGCGGTATTCGCCCGGCACCTCCTGCCACGCGGGCTGGCCCGCATGTTCGCCGCACGGGATCACGCGGCCCTCCACCTCGGGGGCCAGCAACACGCCCCAGCGATATTCCGGCATCTTCACGTAATCGAACTTGGCCCAGCCCTTCGGGTCCACGCTGACGGCGGTGCGCAGGTAGACCATCGAATCCTGGAAGTTCTGCGGGATCAGCCGGTTCCACCAATCCAGATAGCCCGGATGCCATTTCTCCAGCGCCTTCAGGACCTTGCGGTCCTGGCTGAGGCCCACGTTGTTGGGGATGCGGGTGTCGTAGGATACGTCCAGAGCAGTCATCTCGGTCTCCCTGTCTGTCAGCGCCAGCGCGGCGCGGGGGCGGCGGGGTGAACCCCGCCCTACATCTTGATCGGGACCGTCGCCGGAACCCGTAGGGCGGGGTTCACCCCGCCACGCGAAGGGGCCTCACACCCGCTCCATGTTGTAATCGCCGCGAATGCCGCTGCCGTAGCGTTGCAGCGCGCCATCCTTGCCCACCGCGTTGGGCCGGTTGAAGATCCAGTTCTGCCACGCGGTCAGCCGCCCGAAGATGCGGGTCTCCATCGTTTCCGGCCCGGCGAAACGCAGGTTCGCCTCCATCCCCGTCATCGCATCCGGGCTGAACGACGCGCGTTCCTCCAGGATGATGCGGATCTCGTCCTCCCAGTCGATGTCGTCCATGATCATCGTGACCAGCCCCAGCGCCTCGGCCTCCTCCGCCTCCAGCGCCTCGCCGATCCGGTCGCGCATCGCCTCCACCGCCTCGGGGTCCGCCAGGAAGCGCGTCTGCAACCGGGTCAGCCCGTTGCCCATCGGATAGGTGCCGAAATTGTCCGGCGTCAGCGTGATGGAGGCCATCGGACGGTTGTCCCCCTCGAACGCGTCCTCCATCATGTAGGCGCGGTCGGCGGCCCAGATCAGTTCCGCCAGCACTCCCGCGAAACAGCTGCCATGCTCCACCAGGGTCACCAGCGACCGCGACGTCACGTCCAGCCGTTTCAGCGTCCGCTTCCAGTACTGCAGGATCTCGTTCGCCAGCCAATGTTCGGCGTTGTCGCGCAACAGCGCCTCATGCGCCGCAACTCCCTCCGGGTCGCCCTGGGTGCGCAACGTCCACAACCCGCATTCCATTTCGTTCAGGCGCAGATGCAGGATCGCATCCTCGAATTCGCGGGCCAGTTGCAGCAGGTAGAACTGGTCGCCCTGCGCGTGCACCGCGTCCATGTCGGCGGGCGCATCGCCCCCGGGGCCTTTGAGCGTGATGACCACCATGCGCGCGTCGCGCTGCACGTCTACCTCCACGAGCGCGTAGGCGACCGAGCCATCCTCGGCAACGCGCCGCTCCAGCGGCCCCAGCGCGATGCCCGTCACGTCGCGCGGCGATTTCGCGGCGATCTCCGCGGCGCGCTCCGCCACCACGGCGTCGAAGGTCGAAGTCGGCACCACCTCGTCCACCAGCCGCCATTCCATCGCGCGCCGACCCTTCACACCCTCTTCCGTGGCGCAGAACACGTCCGCCAGATCGCGGCGGACCTTGCGCTTGTCGGTGACCCGCGTCAGCCCGCCTGTGCCCGGCAGAACCGCCAGCAACGGCACCTCGGGCAGAGAGACGGAGGAGGTCGCATCGTCGACCAGCATGATGTGGTTGCACGCCAGCGCCAATTCATATCCGCCGCCCGCACAGGCCCCCTTGATCGCCGCGATGTAGGTCTGGCCGCTTTCGGCCTCCGCCGCCTCGTATGCGTTGCGCGTCTCGTTGGTGAACTTGCAGAAATTGACCTTGTGGGAATGGGCCGCTCCGCCCAGCATCCGGATGTTCGCCCCCGCACAAAACACCTTGTCCTTGCCCGAGCGCATGACCACGGCGCGCACCTCGGGATGTTCGAAGCGCATCCGCTGCACGATATCGTTCAGCTCGATATCGACGCCCAGATCGTAGGAATTGAGCTTCAGCTGGTAGCCGTCGAACAGGCCGCCATCCTCGTCCACATCCATGGTCAGGGTGGCAACGGGGCCGTCATGGGCGACGCTCCAATGGCGGTATCTCGATGGGTCGGTGCGGAAATCGATGATCTTCGCCATGGGGCACGCTCCTCCGTTGATGGTTCAGGATAGCGCCTGAGGCGGCACAATCAAGCGATATAGTGCGATTATTCCGGCGAAATTGGCAGGATTCTCAATATTAGTGTATTATATTGCATAATTCTTGGATTGCCGCCACCACTTCTTCCGGCTGCTCCAGATGCGGCACGTGTCGCACCCCGTCCAGCACCAGACGCTTCACCGGGCCGGCCACCGCCGCCGCGATCGCGTCGATCTGCGCCAGCGTGCCATATTGGTCGTCCCGCCCCTGCACCAGCAGAACCGGCGCCACGATCCCCGCCACCGCCGCCTCCACGTTCCAGTCCCGGAAGCCCGGCGACAGCCACGCATCGGCCCAGCCCCGGAACGTCGCCACCGGGTCACGGTGATACTTCGCCATCCGCTCCGCCATGCCCGAGGCGTCGAAATCCGCAGCCGCCCGCGCGATCTCGGCCAGGCCCATCTGCTCCGTGAACACATGCGGCGCCATCAATGCGACCGCCCGCACCCGGTCGCGCAGGCCCGTTCCGGCCGCGATCCCGGCGATGGTGGCGCCGTCCGAATGGCCCACCAGAACCGGTGCCGTCACTCCGAAGGCATCCAGCACCTCGGCCAGCACCCCGGCCTCGCGTGTCATCCAGTCCAGCGGTCGCGGCAGGTCGTCGGCATCCGACCAGCCGTAACCGGCCCGCGAATAGGCCAGCACCGGCACGCCCGTGGCAAGGTGCAGGGCGTCGGGAAATCCGCGCCACAACGCGACCGAGCCAAGGCCTTCATGTAGAAGAACATGCGCGTATCCGTCACGCGGTGCCGGCCCCCAGACGCGACACTCCAACCGCTTGCCCGCAGACCGGACAAAACCGTCTTCCCAAGTCAGGATCCGCCGGTCCCGGGACACCTCAGCCGCGCAACCTGAAACGCTGGATCTTGCCGGTCGCGGTTTTCGGCAGGTCGTCCACGATCTCCACCCAGCGCGGATACTTCCACATCCCGATCCGCCCCTTCACGAAGGCTTTCAGGTCTTCCACATCCGGCACGTCCGCCCCATCCTTCAGCACGACATAGGCAGCGGGCTTGTCCAACCCCGCCGCGTCCGCCCGCGCCACCACCGCCGCCTCCAGCACGCTGGGATGGTCGATCAGCGCACTTTCCACCTCGAAGGGCGACACCCAGATGCCGGACACCTTGAACATGTCGTCGGTGCGTCCGCAGTAGACATAGCGCCCGTCGCGGCGCTCGTACTTGTCCCCGGTGCGTGTCCATGCTCCCTCGAAGGTCGCCTGGCTTTTCGAACGTCGGTTCCAGTATCCCTCCGCGCTGGACGGACCGCGCACCAGCAACTCGCCGACATCGCCATCCACCACGTCCTCGTCATGCTCGTCAACCAGCCGCACCTCGTATCCCGGCACGGCGGTGCCGCTGGTGCCGTAGACGCAATCGCCGGGCCGGTTCGACAGGAAGATGTGCAGCATCTCGGTCGAGCCGACACCGTCCACGATCTCCACCCCGGTCAACCGCTGCCACCCCTCGCCCACCTCGCGCGGCAAGGCCTCGCCGGCCGAGGTGCACAACCGCAAGCCATGCTCCGGCGCGCCCTTCGCGGCCTGAACCAGCGCGGCAAACAGCGTCGGCACGGCGCACAGGATCGTGGGGCGATGGGTCGCCAGGATGGAATAGACCGCGTCGGGCGTGGGCCGCCCGCCGAACAGCACCGTGCTGGCCCCCACCGACATCGGGAAGGACACCGCGTTGCCCAACCCGTAGGCGAAGAACATCTTCGCCACCGAGTAGACGGTATCCTCCTCGCGGATGCCCAGCACCTGATCCCCGAACGTGTCGCAGGTCGCCTTCAACGCGCCGTGGACATGACGCACCCCCTTGGGCTGCCCCGTGGACCCCGAGGAATAGAGCCAGAATGCCAACTCGTCGTCGTGGGCCTCCACCGTGTCCAGCACCGGGGCACCGGCCGTGAAGTCCCGGTAGCTCTCCGTCATCTCGGGCGCCGGTCTGGCCTCGCCCGCCTCCGAAGTGTCCCCGATCACAAGGATCGCGCGCAGGAAGCGGTTGTCGCGGGTGGCGGGTTCGACCACGTCCCACATCTCTTCCGACACCACGAGGATCGAGGCGCGGCTGTCGGTCAGGATCGTCTCGTAGAGATCGGCACTCAGCAGCGTGTTCAACGGAACCGGGATCGCGCCCGCCTTCAGCGCCCCCCAGAAGACCACCGGCCATTCGATCTGGTCGCGCACGATCATCGCCACCCGCTCCTCGCGCCGCACGCCATGCCGCACCAGGGCCCCCGCAAAACGCCCGGCCTCCTCGTGCAACTGGCCATAGGTCAGGCTGCGGCCCGCGCCATCGGCCTCCACAAACGCCACCTTGCCGCCGCGCCCCTCCGCGATGTGTCGGTCCACGAACCATTCCGCTGCATTCGCCATTTCCGTCTCTCCTCAGCTTTTGCCCATCAGGATGGCGCCATCCCCCCCGGCATGGAGCCGGTCCACCAGCGCCGCGCGCCGGGCCTTGATCTTCGCGAAGTTCAGATTGCCTTTTGCCGTGATCTCGCCCTCGGCAATCGACGGCGGTTCCGCCAGCACCAGCGCCCCTGCGATCCGGGACGCCGATCCACCGGTGAACCCCGCCAATGGGGCCAGACGTGCGGGGTCCACCAGCAAGGCGCCGTCCACCTCCTGCGCGCCGTCGCGCAGGGCGGGTGTCGGCACGATCAGCACGCCGACCTCGGAACGCCCCTCGCCCGTGACGATCACGTCCTGCGCAAGGGCCTTCAGCGCGCCCAGAACCTCCAGCCGCAGGGTCGCCGCGCGCACCCATATGCCGGTCGTCAGCTTGAAATCCTCCGCGATGCGGCCATCGAAGCGCAGCCCGGCATCGGGGTTGTCCGGGTCCACGAAGGCCATCGCATCGCCGGTGCGGAAAAAGCCCTCCGCGTCGAAAGCCTCCGCCGTCTTGTCCGGCGCGCCCAGATAGCCGGTGAAGATCGACGGGCCGCGCACGCGGACCTCGAACCGCTCGCCCTCGGGCAACAGCTTTACCTCCACCCCCGGCACCGGCACGCCCACGACTCCCGACCGGTCCGTGGGTTCATGCTGCAACAACGCCGCCGGGGCCGTCTCCGTCAGCCCCCAGCTCGAGGTGAAGAACGGCGCGCGTCCCGCCGCCTCGGCCATCGCCCACAGGTCCGACCACACATCCTGCGGCAGGCTCGCCCCGGCATAGAACAGCATGTCGAGATCCTCGAAGAAGGCGCGCGCGAACCCGGCATCGTCCCGCATCGCATCGCGCAGCGCGGCGAACCCCACCGGCACGTTGAAACTGATCGTGCCGCGCTTGATGCGGTTGTTCTCGATCGTCTTGCCGATCAGCGCCGGCACCGGCTTGCCGCCATCGATGTAGAGCGCGCCGCCATGGGCCAGCACCATGTTGAAATTATGCGACCCGCCGAAGACGTGGTTCCAGGGCAGCCAATCCACCAGAACCGGCGGGCGGGCGTGCAGGAAGGGCAGGCAGGCCGCGATCTGCGCCTGGTTGGTGCACATCATCCGGTGCGTGGTCAGCACGCCCTTCGGGGCCGAGGTGCTGCCCGAGGTCATCAGGATCTTGGCCACGCTGTCCGGGCCGACATCGACCCCGCGCAGATCGCCGCCCACCCGGGCAAGGTCGTCCAGCCTCCGCCCCGGGCCATGCACCATCAGGGGGCGGGCGGCGGCCAGGCTGTCGCGGTCCAGCACGTCGCCCAGGGCAAAGCCATCCTCGGCGAAGACCGCGCCGGGCCGGACCAGCCGCGCGATCTGGTCCAACTGGCCCCGCGCCGCCGGGATCGCGGCATATTGCTCGGCCACCGGCACCACCGGCACGCCCGCATAGTGGCACGCCATCGCCAACAGCCCATGCGCCACGGAATTGCCGCTGATCACCAGCACCGGCCGCGTCGGGCCAAGACCCATGTCCAGCAGCCCCACCGCCATCGCCCGCGCCTGCGCCCGCGCCCCGGCATAGGACAGCTCGCGCCAGCCATCGCCCGACCGCTCCGCCAGGAAGACCGCATCGGGCGTCCGGTCGGCCCAGTGCTCCAGCCAGTCGGTCGTGCGCGCCGCCACCTCGCCCAGTTCGACCCGCGCGCGCAGCACGACCGCGCCATCGGGCCGGTCCTCGCGGATCACGTCATGTGGTCGATATTTCCCCGACATCCCGGCCCTCCCAAGCCTCCGCGCCCAAACGCTCCACCCGCTGCAAGGCCGCGATCAATGCCTTGCGTTCCGCCTTGCCCAGTCCGGCCGTCAGGCGCTGGTCATAGGCCATCAGCGCCCTGCGCGCCTGCGCCAGAACCTCCGCCCCCGCAGGCGTGACCCGCAACCGCCACGCGCGCCGGTCTGCCTGATCGCGGGACCGAACCACCAGTCCCGAATGGCGCAGTTCATCGAGGATCTGCACCAGGTTGGGCCGCTCGATCGCCAGCACCTCCGACAGGTCGGACTGCCGCAACCCCGGATGGCCCGCCAGAACCGACAGCGCCGAATAGGTCGACCGGCGCAGCCCGAAACCGCCGAGGATGCGCTCGATATGGGGCGTCAGCGCGGCGTTCGCGCGCTTGATCCCGTAGCCCACCAGCAACCGCAGGTCCGCATCGAGGTCGGGGCCGTCGGGGCCGTCGCGCGCCATCTCAACCGAACCTCGGCGCGCGTTTTTCGAGGAAGGCGCGAAACCCCTCCTCCGCATCGGGCGAGGTCTGCGCCATCGCGGTGCACAGCGCCTCGGTGAACAGCCCCTCCTCGGGGGCCATCGCGTTGATCCGGGCCACGCCCTGAATGGCGAAGTAATTCGACAACCGCGCATTCCCGGCGATTTCCGTCGCCAGCGCCTGCGCGCGGGCCAGCGGGTCGTCGTCGATGTAGTGGCACAGGCCCAGCGCCAGCCCCTCCTGCGCGCCGTAGGTCCGGCCGGTCAGCATCATCTCGGTCAGCCGGTCCGGCCCGATGATCCGACCCACCCGCACCGTCGCGCCGCCGCCCACGAAGAAGCCGCGCTTGCCCTCGGGCAGTTGAAACCGCACGTCCGGGGCCGCCACGCGCACATGGCACGCCGCCGCCACCTCCAGCCCGCCGCCGATCACCGCACCGCGCATCGCGGTGACGACGGGCAGACCGCCGAACTGCACCCGCTCCAGCGCCCGGTGCCAGCCGCGCGAATGGGCCATGGCCGCGTCCGCGCCGCGCGCCACCTGCTCCGCCAGGTCCAGCCCGGCGCAGAAATGTTCGCCGCTGCCGGTCAGGATCGCCACCCGAACGCCCTCGGGCGGGGCGTCGCAGAAGGCGCTCAACTCGGCCAGCAGCGCGTCGCTGATCGCGTTGCGCCGGTCGGGGCGGTTCAGGGTCAGGGTCGCGACAGGCCCCTCTATGTCCTGTAGAAGAACGCTCATTTCGGCGGCAACCGCGTGGCGCCGTCCAGACGGATGACCTCACCGTTCAGATACGGGTTCTCGACGATGGAGGCGACCAGCCGCCCGAATTCCGCCGGATCGCCCAAGCGCGCCGGGAACGGAATGTTCGACACGATCGCGGCCGTGGTCTCCTCCGGCAGGCTCTCCATCATGGGCGTGTTGAACAGCCCCGGCGCGATGGCGCAGACGCGGATGCCGGGCCGCGCCAGTTCACGCGCCAGCGGCAGGCACATGGACGCGATCGCCCCCTTGGAAGCCGCATAGGCCGACTGCCCCACTTGCCCGTCCTGGTAGGCGGCGCTGGCGGTGTTGACGATCACGCCTCGCTCTCCCGTGTCCAGCGCGGGCCTGTCCATCATCGCCTGCACCGCGTAGGTCATCACGTTGTAGGTGCCGATCAGGTTGACCTCGATCACGCGCCGGAACACGTCGAGCGAGGTCTTGCCCTCGCGCCCCACGATCCGCGCCGCAAGGCCCACGCCCGCGCAGTTGACGCAGATCCGCGCCGCCTGCCCGAACCGCGCCATGGTGGCGGTGACCGCCGCCGCCGCCTGTTCCGCGTCGGACACGTCGCATTGGTGGGCATAGCCGCCGATCTGGGCCGCCACGTCCCGCGCGCGGTCGCCGTTGTAATCCAGCACCGCCACGTCGCAGCCCCTGGCCGCGAGGTAGCGCGCCGTGGCCTCCCCCAGCCCGCTGGCCCCGCCGGTGACGATCGCCACCTGTCCGTCAAGTTGCATCTGGCCTCCCCTTCCTGCTGCGCCCGGCTCTCCCCGGCCGTTATGTCACATAATCAATTCACCACGTGATGAACATCAGCGTAATCACCGGGAACACCATCAGCAGCACCACGCGCGCCAGATCGGACGCAACGAAGAACATCACCGCCTTGTAGGTGTCCGTCAGTTTCGTGGTCTTCTCCATCGCGTTGATGATGAACAGGTTCATCCCCACCGGCGGCGTGATCAGGCCAACCTCCACCACGATCAGCACGAGGATGCCGAACCAGATCGCGATCAACTCGGAATTGATGCCGTTCAGCGCGCCCTGGTTCAGCCGCCGCAACTCCAGCGCGCGGATCTGGTCGCGGGTCAGTTCCTCTCCGGCGGCAAGGGTCTGGAACACGGACTCGATCATGCCCGGCTCGGCCTCGAAATGGGTCTGGATCGCCGCGACAGCCGACGCCTGCGCCGTATCCGGCACCCCGCCCGAGGCGAACACCTCGCGCAGCCCGTCCAGCACCCGTGGCGTGATGTCGGGCGCGGCGGCCATCGCCTCCCAGGCGCGGGCCATGTGCAGGTCCAGCATGGAAACGAAGCCGAAATCGAGCCCCTGCATCACCGGCCAGAAGATCGGAATGGTCAGAAGGATCATCGACAGGCTGTCCATGAAACAGCCAAGGATCAGGTAGAAGACAAGGATCAGGATCAATATCATGTAGGGGCTGAAGCCGCTGGTCCCGACCCATTCCGCGATCCCCTGCGGCACCTGCGTCAGGGCGAGGAAGCCGTTGTAGAACGCCGCGCCCAGGATGATGAAGAAGATCATCGCGGTTGAACGTGCCGTCACGATGAAACTGTCCGCCAGCGACGCCCGCGTCAGCCCGCCATTCCCCCATGCGATCAACCCGGTGCCCAACGCGCCCACCGCCGCGCCTTCCGTCGGCGTGAACCAGCCCGCATAGATGCCGCCGACCACGGCCAGGAACACCAGCATCACCGGCCAGATCTTCACCAGCGCCGCGAAGCGCGCGCCATAGGGCACGCGGGCGCGCAGGCCGGCGCTGTCGGGATAGATGCGCACATAGATGGAGATCGCCAGCACATAGCCGAGCGCCGCGATGATGCCGGGGATGAAGGCCGCCAGGAACAGCTTGGCGATGTTCTGTTCCGTCAGGATCGCGTAGATCACCAGCACGATCGACGGCGGGATCAGGATGCCCAACGTCCCCCCCGCCGCCAGCGCCGCCGTCGAGAAGCCGCCGTCATAGCCGTAGCGCCGCAATTCCGGCAACGCCACGCGCCCCATGGTGGCGGCGGTGGCCAGCGACGATCCGCAGATCGCCCCGAACCCCGCGCAGGCCCCCACGGCGGCCATCGCCACGCCGCCCTTGCGGTGGCCGAGGAAGCTTTCGGCCGCCTTGAACAGCGCCTGGCTCATGCCGCCGAGGGTCGCGAAATGGCCCATCAGAAGGAACATCGGGATGATGCTCAGCGAATAGCTGGAAAAGGTCGTGAAGGTCTCGGATTTCAGGCGGCCGAATGGCACCTGCGTGCCGTCCGTCACGAGGATCAGGCCGATCAGCCCGGTGACGAACATCGACAACCCGATGGGAACCCGCAGGAAGATCATCGTCAGCAGCACCGGAAACGACAGGATGCCGATCAACTGGTCGCTCAATGCTCCGCCCCCAGGTCAGCGGGCAACACCACCCGGCCGGTGACCATCTCGACTGCGCGCACGCAGGCCAGGTAGACCGCGACCAGCGCCGCCAGAACCGCGCCCAGCAGGGAAATCGCATAGGACCACCACACCGGGAAGGCCAGTTCCAGCGTCACCTGCCCGGAATTGAGCTTGCTCATCATGCCGCCGTAAAGCTGCACCGCGATCAGCACCAGCACAGCCGCGAAGATCACCTCCGTCACGCCGCGCAGCACGCGGTTCGCGCCCTCGGACATCTGCGCGGTGAAGATATCCACCGTGGCATGGCCGCCGGTGATCTGGCAGATCGGCAGGAAGGCGAAGATCACGAAGGCGATGCCCGCCTCCAGCACCTCGTAGGTGCCCAGCAAGGGCCCGACACCGGCATCGATCATCCAGCGCGCCAATCCCGGCGCCATATCCGCACCGATCATCGCGTGAAACAGCCGGTCCAGCGCGCGCGCCAGAACCGAATAGACGGTCAGCAGGATCAGGGCCGCCAACATCACGCCACCCGCAATGGCCATGATGCGCGACAGGATCAAGAACACCCTGTGCATCGCCGCTCCCTCAATTCTTGTAGAGGATTTGGGGGCCCCGCATCGCGCGGCCCCCGGTCCGGTGGATCAGCGGCCCGCGTTTGCGCACTCGCCGCCCATCAACGCCCGCGCACGGTCGATCAGCGCCTGGCCGTCGCGGCCGTTCGCTGCCATGTCGGCAACCCAGCTTGCATAGATCGGCTCGACCACCGGCAACCACTCCGATTCCGCCGTGGCCTGGTCGATGGTGATGATGTTGTTGCCCAGATCGACGGCGATCTGCCGCGCCGGACCATCCGCATCGGCCTGCGTGCCGCCCGCGAAGATCGAGAAATCGAGGCCCGAATTCTCGTCGATGATCGCGCGCAGATCATCCGGCAAGCCGTTATAGACGTCCGAATTCATCGCCAGCACGAAGGTCAGGTTATACAGCGCCGGCCCCTCGAACTCGGTGTGGTTGCTGACCAGCTCCGCCACCCGAAGCGAGGCCGTCACCTCCCACGGGATCGTCGTGCCGTCGATCACGCCGCGCGACAGGCCCTCGGTCACGGCGGGCACCGGCATGCCGACGGGCGTGGCCCCCGTCAACTCAAGCAACTGGTTCACCAGACGCGACCCGCCGCGGATCTGCATCCCTTGCAGATCGCCCGGCACCTCCACCGGATCCGCAGTGTGGAACATGCCGGGCCCGTGCACCCAGGTGCCAAGGATGTGCACCGCCGAGAATTCCTCCTGCATGCTCTCCTCGAACATCGTCCAGTAGGCGCAGGACGCGGCGCGCGCATCTTCCACCATGAACGGCAATTCGAACACTTCCGTCGACGGGAAGCGGCCTGGCGTATAGCCCACCACGGTCCAGACGATATCGGCCACGCCGTCGATCGCCTGATCCATCAGCTCGGGCGGCGTGCCGCCAAGCTGCATCGACGGATAACGCTCGATCTCGATGCGCCCGCCCGATGCCTCCTCCACCTGGTCGGCCCAGACGTCCAGCACCAGCGCAGGCACGTTGGCCTGTGCGGGCAAGAACTGGTGCAGCCGAAGCGTCACCTCTTGCGCCAGCGCGCCGCTGGCGACCATGGCGCCGACGGCAACACCGCTCAGCGCGGTCAGCAGGGTCTTTCGTGTCATCTTGGTCTTCCTCCCATTGGAATTGTTCGGGGCGGGTTGGCCCGCCTCATCTTGCATCGGTCGCGCGCAGTCCCCTCCCGGTTCCGGCGGCGTGCAAATGGATATGGAGCATAATCGTTGCGCCGTGTCACCAATTTCCTGCGCCCCTCGGCCGGATCGGTAGCGCACTTACCATCGTTGCGCTTGCCGATGCGGTCCAAGTGGATAGACTCACCGCCATGACCGAAATCTACACCATGCCGGGGCATTTGATACGGCGTTTGCAGCAAATCTCCGTTTCGGTCTTTTCCGACCGGATGCGGGCCTTGGGTCACGACCTGACCTCGCCGCAATTCGCGGCCCTCGCCGTGCTGGCCCATGCGCCCGGCATCGACCAGGCGACGCTGGCGGGCATGATCGCCCATGACCGGCCCACCATCGGCGGCGTGGTGGAGCGGCTGGAGGCCAAGGGCCTTGTCACCCGCCACCGGAACGAAAAGGATCGCCGTGCCAAGGTGCTGGGCCTGACCGAGGCGGGCCGCGCGCTGCACGACCGGCTGTTGCCCGACGTGCGCGCCATCCAGACGGACATCCTGCCCGGCCTGACCCCCGAGGAACGCACCGAATTCGTCCGCCTCGCCGCCAAGGTGGCCGCGGCCGGAAACGCCCATTCGCGCGCGCCGCTGGTTCTGCCCGCGCGGCCTCAGGGCGCCGCTCCCGTGGCCCAGTCCACCGGCACCGGGCCCAACCGGTCCAGCACTGCGTGAACCCGCGCGCGGCACCGTATCTCCGCGCGCCCCGGTCCCAACGCCATCTCCGCCGCCGGATTGGAGCGCAGGATCAACCGTCGCCAGCCATGCAGCACCAGCACCCGCAACGCGACCCGGTCCGCCACATCTTCGGGCACCGCACCAATGCCCGCCAGCGCCGTCTCCAGGGTGGTGAACGCCGCCTCGCACCCCGCCTCCGCCACCACCTCCCGCACCCAGGCGGGCAGGCCCCGTGGCCCCGGCGCGGTGACAAGCCACGCCTCCGGCATGTCGTCCACCGGCCCGAAGGCCAGCGCGAAACTGCGCGAGATCGCGACCGCCGACACCGTGTCCGGCAACACCGACAGGCCGTCCGGCATGTCCGGCGGCATGCCCACAAGATGCCAGTCCTGCGTGCCCGCCGCAGGGCCATAGATGCGCCCGGCCACGCGCCATGTCTGCGCCAGCGCCGGGGCCGACAGCCGGTGAAAGCCCACCCGCCCGTCGCGGCGGCTTTCCACCCAACCGTCCCGTTTCAGCCGGTGCAGCGCCACGCGCATCGCCTGCGGCTGCATCCCCAGCCGCTCCACCAACCCCGCAAGCGCCAGCCCCGATACCTCGACCCGGCCCTCCCGGCTGACATCGCCCAGGCACGACACCAGCACCGACCACAACTTCAGCGGTGCCTCCGTCCCCAGCGCCGCCGCCAGATCGCTCAGGGACCGCGCCGCCTCGGCAAACGCGGTGCCGTTCATTTCGCAACCATCGTCAGCAATTCATACTCCGCCACCGCCGCGCCGTCCTGGTTGCTGACCGCCGCATGCCACCGCACCTCGCCATACTCCGCATTGCGCGACGTCCGGTCCATCACCGTCAGGTCCACCGCGATGCTGTCGCCGGGGGACACGGGCTTGAGGAACCGCAGGTTGTCCAACCCGGTATTCGCCAGCACCGGCCCCTCTGCCGGTTCCACGAACAAGCCCGCCGCGAAGCTCAGGATCAGGTAGCCATGCGCCACCCGCCCCGGAAAGAACGGGTTCCGCCGCGCCGCGTCCGCGTCCATGTGGGCATAGAACGTGTCGCCGGTGAACGCCGCGAAATGCTCGATATCCTCGACCGAGATCACCCGCTCCGCGGTCCGCAGGCTCATCCCCGGCACCAGGTCGGCGAACCGCAGCCGGAACGGATGCGTCGCTCCCGCCGTTCGATCCGCGCCGGGCACCCAGCGCCCCGTGACCGCACCCAGCATGGAGGGCGAGCCCTGCACCGCGACCCGCTGCATGTAGTGCTGCACCGCCCGCACGCCGCCCAACTCCTCGCCGCCGCCCGCGCGCCCCGGCCCGCCATGGGTCAGGTGCGGCATCGGCGCGCCGTGCCCCGTGGCCTCCGACGCCGCGTCGCGGTCGTTGATGTAGACGCGCCCGTGCCAGGCACCGATGCCCGCCACGACCTCCCGCGCCACCGCGCCGTCATGGGTGAACAGCGACGCCACAAGGCTCCCCTGCCCCCGGTTCGCCAGCGCGCAGGCATGGGCCAGATCGCGATATCCCATCACGGTCGCCACCGGCCCGAAGGCCTCCACCGCGTGCACCGCCTCCGCGCTGTCCGGGTCGGCGCAATGGAACAGCGTCGGCGCGACAAAGGCCCCCCGCTCGGCCAGCGCGCCCAACGTCCCCCGGAACGCGATCTCCGCTTCCGCCCCGATCCGCTCCGCCTGGTCCAGCACATCGCGCCGCTGCGCCAGCGACACCACCGGCCCCATCGTCACGGCCGCGTCGCGCGGATCGCCCACCACCACGCGCGACAACCGCGCCGACACCGCCTCGATCACCGGCTGGAGCAGCGGCTGCGGCACCAGCACGCGGCGGATGGCGGTGCATTTCTGCCCCGCCTTCACCGTCATCTCCCGCGCCACTTCCTTCACCAGCAGGTCGAACTCCGGCGACCCCACCCCCGCATCCGGCCCCAGGATCGTCGCGTTCAGGCTGTCCTGTTCCGCCGTGAACCGCACCGCGCCGTCCAGCGCGCCCCGCACCACCGCCGCCGTCGCCGCGGATCCGGTGAACGTCACCGCGTCCTGCGCGCCCAGATGCGCGAAGGCATCGCCCACGCCCCCCGCCACCAGTTGCAGCGCGCCCTCGGGCAACACGCCCGCCTCCAGAATCAGGCGCACGCACAGCTCCGTCACGTGGGCCGTCGCGGTCGCCGGTTTCACGATCGACGGCACGCCGGCCAGCAAGGCGGGCGCGATCTTCTCCAGCATCCCCCAGACCGGAAAGTTGAACGCGTTGACATGGAACGCCACGCCCAGCCTCGGCGTGTAGACATGCTGCCCCCCGAACGCGCCCGAGCGTCCCAGCGCCTCGAACCCGCCATCGACCAGCACATGTCCCTCGGGCAAGTCCCGCCGCCCCTTGGAGGCATAGACGAACAGCGTCCCGATCCCGCCATCCACGTCGAAGCCATGGTCCGCCTGCGTCGCCCCGGTGCTGAAGGACAGGTCGTAAAGCGCCTGCTTCGTCGCGTTCAGATGCACCGCCAGCGCCTTGAGCATCCGCGCGCGGTCGTGGAAATCCAGCGCCCGCAAGGCCGGGCCACCGACCTCGCGCGCATAGCCGATCATGCCCCCCGGATCGAGATTGTCGTTTCCCGCCAAGGCGATAACCTGCCCCGTCGCCGCGTCGCAAATCTCCCGCGCGCCCGCACCGGACGGCACCCAGACCCCTTTTGCGAAGCTTTCAACATGTTGCATGATCTTCCCCTCCCGAAAAATCTTGTAACACTTTGGGCGATGCGGCAGGTTGGCGCAACACCGATGTTGGGAGGCATCTTCGTGGCTTCAGACCCCCAATCTTCAGACCCCCTGTCCCCGAAAGACCGCGCCCAGCGCAGCGCCAAGGCGATGTGGGACGGCGACCGCGCCTCCGCATGGGTCGGCATGCAGATCGCCGCGATCGACGAAGGCCGCGCCACGCTCACCCTCAAGATCCGCGAGGACCACTGCAACGGCCACGGCATCGGCCATGGCGGCGTCACCTTCATGCTGGCGGATTCGGCCTTCGCCTTCGCCTGCAATTCCCGCAACGTCGTCACCGTGGCGCAGCACAACACGATCAGCTTCCTCGCCCCCGTGCGGCTGGGCGACACCCTCACCGCCACCGCCGTCGAGACCACGCTGAAAGGCCGCTCCGGCATCACCGATGTTACCGTCACCAACCAGACGGGCGACATCGTCGCCCAGTTCCGCGGCGCCTCCCGCGCGCTTGGCACGCCCCTCTTCGAGGAATGACGCATGAGAGATCTCACACCCCCCCGCAGCACGCTGGACCCGATCGAGATCGCCTCGCGCGACGAAATCGCCGCCCTGCAACGCGACCGCCTGCAATGGTCGCTCGAACACGCCTACACCAACGTGCCCTTCTACCGCGCCCAGTTCGATGCGGCAGGCGTCCACCCGTCCGACCTGCACAGCCTTGCCGACCTCGCCCGCTTCCCCTTCACGGTCAAATCCGACCTGCGCGACAATTACCCCTTCGGCCTCTTCGCCGTGCCGCGCGACCAGATCGTGCGCATCCATGCCTCGTCGGGGACGACCGGCAAGCCGACCGTCGTGGGCTATACCGCCCGTGATATCGACACCTGGGCGGGCCTCGTGGCGCGGTCCATGCGCGCCTCCGGCACGAAACCGGGCGACCTCGTGCACATCGCCTATGGCTACGGCCTGTTCACCGGCGGCCTCGGTGCCCATTACGGGGCCGAGAAGCTGGGCTGCACCGTGGTCCCCGTTTCGGGCGGGATGACGGCGCGGCAGGTCACGCTCATAGAAGATTTTCAGCCGACCACCATCATGGTCACACCGTCCTACATGCTCAATATCCTCGAGGAGTTTCACCGCGCGGGGATCGACCCGCGCAACACCTCGCTCGAAGTCGGCATCTTCGGGGCCGAGCCCTGGACCAACAAGATGCGCGCCGAGGTGGAGGCCGCCTTCGACATGCACGCCGTCGACATCTACGGCCTCAGCGAAATCATGGGGCCGGGCGTGGCGAACGAATGCGTCGAAACCAAGGACGGCCTGCACATCTGGGAAGATCACTTCTACCCCGAAATCATCGACCCCGTCACCGGCGACGTCCTGCCCGATGGCGAGCTGGGGGAGCTCGTCTTCACCACGCTGACCAAGGAAGGGCTGCCGATCATCCGCTACCGCACCCGCGACCTGACCCGGCTTCTGCCCGGCACCGCGCGCACCATGCGGCGGATGGAGAAGGTCACCGGCCGTTCGGACGACATGATCATCCTGCGCGGCGTCAACGTCTTCCCCACCCAGATCGAGGAACAGGTGCTGACCGTGGCGGGCCTTGCCCCCTACTACCAGATCGAACTGTTCAAGGAGGGGCGGATGGACGCCATGCGCGTCCATGTCGAAAGCCTCCCCGGTGCGGCGGACGGCGAAGCGCGCGCGGTGCAGGCCGCGACGTTGAAGCACCGCATCAAGCAGATCGTCGGCATCACCGCCGAGATCGTCGTCGCCGCCCCCGGCGCGGTCGAGCGGTCCGAAGGCAAGGCCCGCCGCGTCATCGACAACCGCGCCCCATGATGCCGCATCCCCTGCCGCAGCCCGTAGGGCGGGGTTCACCCCGCCGCCCGCCGCCCGCCACCGGCCGCCCGACACCGGCCAAGGCCATCGGCTCCGCAAGGTCATGCCGGGCTCCGTCGCCGTCGCCCCGAATGCGTTACAGAATTCTGACCGATCTCCGATTCGGTAACGTTTTATTGGACCCGCCGTCCAGAATCTGCTACGACTCCAGCCAATTCATCGCAAACCGCCTTAAAGTCCCGTTCGGGACGAGACAGGCCCCGACCGGGACGATCGCATGTATGCCCAAATGGTGAAATCCGAGGCCTCGAACGACGATCCCGCGCGGCTTGCCACATTTCAGGCCCGCATCGACGCCGGCGACAAGATCGAGCCGAAGGACTGGATGCCCGAAGGCTACCGCAAGACCCTGATCCGCCAGATCGGCCAGCACGCCCACAGCGAAATTGTCGGGCAATTGCCGGAGGGTAACTGGATCACCCGCGCCCCCACGCTGGAACGCAAGGCGATCCTTCTGGCCAAGGTGCAGGACGAGGCGGGGCACGGCCTCTACCTCTATTGTGCGGCCGAAACCCTTGGTGTGTCGCGCGACGAGATGACCGGGATGCTGCTGGATGGCCGGATGAAATACTCCTCCATCTTCGCCTATCCGACGCTGACATGGGCCGATATGGGTGCCGTCGGCTGGCTGGTCGATGGCGCTGCGATCATGAACCAGGTGCCGTTGCAGCGCACCTCCTTCGGCCCCTATGCCCGCGCCATGATACGGATTTGCAAGGAAGAATCCTTTCACCAGCGCCAGGGCTTCGACATCATGATGAAGATGTGTTCCGGCACGCCCGCGCAGAAGGCCATGGCCCAGGATGCGCTCGACCGGTTCTGGTTTCCGGCCCTGATGATGTTCGGCCCCTCGGACGCCGAAAGCACCCATTCCGCGCAAAGCATGGCGTGGAAGATCAAGATGAATTCGAACGACGAGTTGCGCCAGAAATTCGTCGACCAGACCGCGCCGCAGGCCGCGTATCTGGGCCTGACGATCCCGGACGAGACGCTGCGCTGGAACGAGGACAAGGGAGGCTACGATTTTGCCGAACCCGATTGGGACGAATTCTTCGATGTCCTCAAGGGCAACGGCCCCTGTTCCACCGACCGCATCGCCACGCGGCAGAAGGCGTGGGACGACGGCCAATGGGTCCGCGATGCGCTGATGGCCCATGCCGACAAGACACGCGCCGCCAGGGTCGCCGCCGAATGACCGCCCCTGCCGACAAACGCGAATGGCCCCTGTGGGAGATTTTCATCCGCGGCCAGCACGGCGCGTCCCACCGCCATGTCGGATCGCTGCACGCGCCCGACGCCGAAATGGCGATCCTGAACGCGCGCGATGTCTATACCCGCCGCAAGGAAGGCGTCTCGATCTGGGCGGTGCCGGCAAACGCCATCGCCGCCTCCAGCCCGTCGAAGAAGGGCCCACTGTTCGACCCGGCCGAGGACAAGGCCTACCGCCATCCGTCCTTCTTTCCGATCCCGAAAGACGTGGGGCCGATGTGACCCAACCCCATGATCCCAAACACCTCTTCGAGTTCCTGCTGCGGATGGGCGACACCACGCTGATCCTCGGGCATCGCATCTCCGAATGGTGCGGCAAGGCCCCGATCCTGGAAGAGGACATCGCGCTGGCCAACACCGCGCTGGACCTCATCGGGCAGACGCAGATGTGGCTTGGCCTCGCCGCCGAGGTCGAGGGAAAGGGCCGCTCCGCCGACGACCTCGCCATGCTCCGCGACGCGTGGGATTTCCGCTGCGCCCTGCTGGTCGAACAGCCCAACGGCGATTTCGGCCAGACGATGATGCGCCAGTTCCTGTTCGATCACTGGCACCTCGTGCAACTGACGGCCCTGCAATCCAGCACCGACGACCGCATCGCCGCCATCGCCGCGAAAGCCGCGAAAGAGGCGACCTACCACGCCGAACGCTCCGCCGATCTGGTGATTCGCCTTGGCGACGGGACGGAGGAAAGCCACGCCCGGATGCAAGCCGCGCTGGACTTGCTTTACCCCTATATCGGTGAACTCTTCACCCCCGACGCCATCGACAACACGCTGGCGGAGCATGGCATCGCCCCCGATCCCGCCTCCCTCCGCCCCGCCTATGACGCGACCGTCAACGCCATCCTCGCCGAGGCCACGCTGACCCGCCCCGACAGCACCTTCGCCCATAAGGGAGGCCGCACCGGCGCGCGCCATTCGGAACATCTGGGCCACATCCTGACGCAGATGCAGTGGCTGCAACGCGCCTATCCCGGCGCCACATGGTAAGGCCGACCACCGATCAGGTCTGGGACTGGCTCGACCATGTCCCCGACCCGGAAATCCCGGTGATTTCCGTGGTCGATCTGGGCATCATCCGGGGCGTCGAATGGCAGGGCGACACCCTCGAAGTCACCCTGACCCCCACCTATTCCGGCTGCCCCGCGACCGCCGTCATCGAACGCAGCGTGGCCGATGCCCTGCGCGCCCATGGCATCGACGCCACGCGGATCAAACGCCAGATCGCGCCGCCCTGGACGACCGACTGGCTCTCCGACAAGGGCCGCGCGACACTCGAAACCTACGGCATCGCCCCGCCGAACCCGGCAGGCGGCCCCGCCCGCTGCCCGCGCTGCCAATCGCAAAACCTCGACCGGATCAGCCAGTTCGGCTCCACGCCCTGCAAGGCGCAATGGCGCTGCCGCGACTGCCTGGAACCCTTCGACTACTTCAAATGTCACTGAGGGCGCCTTGGCCAAATTCATTCCCCTGACCGTCACCGACATCCACCGCACCACCTCGGATGCGATCGCCGTGCAGTTGCGCCCGGCCGACGGCTCCACCCTGCCCTTCACCCAAGGCCAATACCTGACCTTCCGGCAAGTGATCGACGGCGTGGAACTGCGCCGCGCCTATTCGATCAGCGCGGGCGTGGCCGACGGCACGCTGGAGGTCGGCATCAAGCGCGTCGCGGGCGGCGCTTTTTCCACCTGGGCCAACACGCACCTGCGCATCGGCGACCGGATCGACGCGCTCAGCCCGATGGGCGCGTTCCACACGCCCCTGAACCCCGACAACCGCAAGCACTATATCGGCTTCGCCATCGGCTCGGGGATCACGCCGATCCTCTCGATCCTGCGCAGCACCCTGGCGGTGGAACCGCACAGCCGCTTCACCCTCATCTACGCCAACCGCTCCACGCGGGAGGTCATGTTCCGCGAGGAACTGGAGGATCTGAAGAATACCCACATGGGCCGCCTCAACATCGTCCATATCCTCAAGAACGACCCCACCGGCATCGACCTCTTCACCGGCCGCATCGACGCCGACAAGCTCGACGCGCTGTTCGCCCGGTGGATCGACGTGGACACGGCGGACGCCGCCTTCATCTGCGGGCCTGAAACCGCGATGGAAACCATCGCCGACCGCCTCGCGCAGCACGGCATGCCGCGCGCCGCCATCAAGTACGAACTCTTCGCCGCCACCCAGCAGGGCCGCCTGCCCCAGACGGCATCCGACGCCGCGCCGCGGGCCAGCACGCGCGCCACGATCATCGTCGACGGAACCGCGCAACAGATCGACGTCGCCGCCGGCGAAACCCTGCTGGCCGCCGCGCTGCGCGCCGGGCTCGATGCGCCCTATGCCTGCCAGGCCGGGGTCTGCTCCACCTGCATGTGCAAGGTGCTCGACGGCGCGGCCGAGATGCTCACCAACCACGCGCTCGAGGATTACGAGGTCGCGCGCGGCATGGTGCTGAGTTGCCAGGCCCTGCCGGTGGGCGACCGGATCACGGTCGAATATCTCGATCATTGAGGGGCCACACACCCGCTCCGGCGACATGCGCGGAGGCCGTGAGCGGGCGCCGCTTCGCCACGGTCAGGGTATGGGAGGGGTGGTCGGACAGGCGGGTATGCGGACTTTTCGGACCGTCGATGCACTTGCACAAATTCCGCTGCGGCTTCAAGGCGATCCGTAGATCGGGCGCGGAGCGGACACTCGCTGCGCGATGCACCAAGGTCCGCATTGCGGGACAAAGCCGCCAAACAGAAATCCTTACTTAGAGTCCGCTTTGAGTTCCCCGCCTTCAAACGCCTGTCATCAGATAGC
Source organism: uncultured Roseicyclus sp. (assembly GCA_964615955.1). Classification (GTDB taxonomy): domain Bacteria; phylum Pseudomonadota; class Alphaproteobacteria; order Rhodobacterales; family Rhodobacteraceae; genus Gymnodinialimonas. The sequence goes on along the minus strand of CAZTUG010000009.1, from coordinate 11,754 downwards.
GATGTATCGTGCTTTTGGATCGCTCGTTGCGTTGAAGTATGGGCCGGGTCCGTAGCTGAGGCGTGAAACACCGACATGGGCGATGTCTGCTGATGTTTTGATATCGCCCATGGCCATGACATTTACAGGCAAGCTTGTTGCAGCCGTGATTTTTGCGATCAATGCAGTATCCGTGAGACCCGGGATGAAAAAGCCATCGGCCCCGGCTGCGGAATAAGCTGCTTCGCGCTCGATTGCTTCATCAACTAAACTGCTGTGCGTTTTCGGATCAGACCCGAGGAACAAGTCAGTCCGCGCATTTATGAATAACGGTACATCCATACTTTCGGCCACCTGCCGGATAGCCTTTAGGCGTGCCGTTTGTTGTTCGATATTCTACAGCCCATCACCCTGCACGACTTGATCCTCAAAGTTGATGCCAACAGAACCAGCTTTGATCACCATAAGAGCGTTTTTCGCGACGTCATCCGGCGACACAGCGTAGCCGCCCTCGAAGTCTACGGTGACGGGAACATCAACGCTTGCCACAATGCGTTCGACAATCTGTAACACAAAATCGAGCGGCATCGCTTCGCCATCGTCAAACCCATGTGCCGCTGCAATTGACCAGCTTCCCGTCGCAACTGCCTTGCTTCCTGCGTCAATGATCGCCTTGGCACCACCGGCGTCCCAAATGTTGTATAAAACAACTGGGTTCTGAGTGGTGTGCATGTTTTTGAAGGCTTGCGCCTTGATGGCTTGGGTCATGATTTCTTGTCCCTATTGAGAGGCAAGTACTGCCGTTCGGTTTCTAGAAGTTTCTGCTTGCGCCAAAGCCCACCGCCATAGCCGGTCAACGACCCATCCGCGCCGATCACACGATGGCACGGGATCACGAGGGCGATTTGGTTGGCACCATTGGCCCGTGCGACAGCGCGTGCAGCCGTTGGACGGCCAATCGTTTCTGCAATCTGCGAATAACTTCGGGTTTCACCCACAGGAATATCGCGCAATGCGTCCCAAACCGACTTTGTGAATGCTGATCCATAATAAGCGAGCGGGGTTTCAAAGCCTGTTAGCGTTCCCTCAAAAAAAGCCGTCAGCTCTGATGCAATTTGTCGGGAAGGTGTGGTTTTACCAATACCTATCCGACCCTTGGACACCTTTTCCAGTTTTGCCAACTCTGTCCGGAGCGCCTTTCGATCTGCAAACTCCAGCAGATGCAATTCAGACGGGCTGGTAACAGCAATCATGTCACCCAATGGGGTGGGAATCCAATCGGCGAACAGGATCGGGTCGCTATCCAAGCGACCAGGCGCTTTGCCGAGCAGTTTTGCGAATGCAGCGCGGAATGCACTGGCCGACGAGAACCCGGCATCGATCTGCGCTTCAATGATCTTACCGCCGTCAACGATGGCGTCAAACCCATCCCGCAACCTGCGTTGTCGCGCCATTTCAAGGAAAGTCATGCCAAACTGGCGCTTGAAACTACGTCTGATGGTGGAGGGGTCAAAGCCCATCTTTTCAATATCGGGCTCCCGCCAGCGGTACCCTGGTCGCTCATCCAGCGCAGTCAACAAAGCTGAAATCGCAGGATCATCAGATGCCATTGGCTTGAGAGGGTGGCACCGCTTGCACGCGCGAAAGCCGCGCTCGATACACTCTCCGACGGTTTCCAGAAACGTACAATTTTCACGCTTTGGTTTGCGCGCCGGACAGGTCAGCCGACAAAAAATACCAGTACTGGAAACACAGACATAAACCCGCCCATCATAGGTCGCATCACGGGCGAGTAGCGCATCATACAAAGACGCCTGGTCTGGAAGATCAAACAGCATAAGACCCTCTAACATGCCCAAAATGTTGCGCCGCCGGTTTTCGGGCGTCTATTGATTTAAAATTTTTAAGTCGATTTGTTGGAAGCGCCGTTCATGCGTCTCGCAGCATCGGTCAACTTGGGCTCGAAGCCGACCTTCGCTGCGCTGAGGACCAACGGCGGCTTATGGCCGGTCGCAACGTGGTCCGTCTCGCTGCACATGTGAACTTGACCTCGCGTGCCGCAGTCAGTTTGGCCTCAAAGCCGCCACGCGCCGCATCCGTTGCTCGACGTCGAAGCATCCGACCACATCCCGCGCCACCCTTTTCAAACCCTTTACAAAACCTTTACAAAACCTT
>CAZTUG010000009.1:0-9500 GCA_964615955.1 uncultured Roseicyclus sp. | reverse complement strand
CCTTTACAAAACCTTTACAAAACCTTAATGGAATCTCCTTTTTAAAACAATTCCAGACACTTAACCCCCCTTATCACGCGTGATAACCCCCGTCTCTCACACCGCCTCCAGCGCCACCGCGATGCCCTGGCCCACGCCGATGCACATCGTCGCCAGCGCCCGCCTGCCGCCCCGCAGCTTCATCTCCAGCGCCGCCGTCCCCACAAGCCGCGCGCCCGACATGCCCAGCGGATGCCCCAGCGCGATGGCCCCACCATTGGGGTTCACGCGGGGGTCGTCATCCGCGATGCCCAGCTGCCGCAGCACCGCCAGCCCCTGCGCCGCGAAGGCCTCGTTCAACTCGATCACGTCGAAATCCGCCACCGACAGCCCCAGCCGCGCCATCAGCTTGCGCGAGGCCGGCACCGGCCCGATCCCCATGACGCGCGGCGGAACGCCCGCCACCGCGCCGCCAAGGATGCGCGCGATCGGCACCAGCCCGTATCGCTGCGCCGCCGCCTCCGACGCGATCACCAGCGCCGCCGCGCCATCGTTGACGCCCGAAGCATTGCCCGCCGTCACGCTGCCACCTTCCCGGAACGACGCGCGCAGCCGCGACAATGCCGCCACATCCGTCTCTGGCCGGGGATGTTCGTCTTGCGCCACCATGACCGGATCGCCCCGGCGCTGCGCGATAGCGACCGGCGTGATCTCCTGCGCGAGGCGGCCAGACGCCATCGCCGCCCCCGTCTTTGCCTGCGACGCGGCGGCAAAGGCATCCTGATCGGCACGCGAAACGTCAAACTCCGCCGCGACGTTCTCGGCCGTCTCGGGCATCGAGTCGATCCCGTATTGCGCCTTCATCAGCGGGTTCACGAAACGCCAGCCGATGGTGGTGTCATGGATCTCGGCCGCCCGCGAAAACGCCGCATCCGCCTTGGGCATCACGAAGGGCGCGCGCGACATGCTCTCGACGCCACCTGCAATCATCAACTCCGCCTCGCCCGCCCGGATCGCCCGCGAAACGGCGATGACCGCATCCATGCCGGATCCGCACAGCCGGTTGATCGTGGTGCCCGGCACCGTGTCGGGCAGCCCGGCCAGCAGCGCCGACATCCGCGCGACATTGCGGTTGTCCTCTCCGGCCTGGTTGGCGCACCCGAACCAGACATCTTCGACGTTGGCCCAATCAACGTCCCCGTTCCGCGCCATCAAGGCCCGCAGAGGCACCGCCCCCAGATCGTCCGCCCGGACGCCGCTGAGCGCGCCCCCAAACCGTCCGATGGGCGTCCGGATATAGTCACAGATGTAGGCGTCTTGCATGGCTGTCACTCCCTTTCGACCGAAGGCTAACAGTCTCGGCACCGGCTGGGAATCCGATACCGGGTCAGGTCCGACCAGCCGGAGCGTATCGTGAAACGGCCATGGACAAGCTGCCGATCCGCAAATCAGACTGATCGTGGTTGCGATATGACGGGCAAGAAAGGATGGCGCGCTGGGGAGGATTCGAACCCCCGACCCCTTGATTCGTAGTCAAGTACTCTATCCAACTGAGCTACCAGCGCGTGGAGCGTTCGTTTACCCAAGCCCCAACCGCAACGCAAGGGGCAATCAGGTCGTCATGCCACCTGGCAGGAACAGCGCGAAGGTGGTGCCCTCCGGCCCCGTTTGAACCAGTTCCAACCGCCCGCCATGGCCGCGCAGGATCTCCGCGCAGATCGCCAGCCCCAAACCGGTCCCGCCCTTCTTGGCACTGGTCGAGAACGGCTTGAACAAGGTTTCCTGCGCCTTTTGCGGCAAGCCGGGGCCGGTATCCGAAACCTCGATGATCCAGCCGTTGTCCTGTTCACTGCCCCGCACCGTCACCTCGCCCGGTTTTCCCGTCGACGCGATCGCCTGCCGCGCGTTTCGCACGATATTGGACAAGACACGGTGCAATTGTTCGGGATCGGCGCGCACGACCATGTCGGGCGCGATATCGGCATCGTAGCTGACCTCGGCATCGCCTTGGGACAGATTGTCGTTGTCGAGAACGTCATCCACCAATGGCTCCAGCGGCACACGGTTCAGTTTCGGCGCAGGCTCCTCTGCCCGGCCGAACGCCAGCGTCGCCTCCGTCAGGTTGATCGCGCGCGATAGCGAGTTTATCAGCTTCGGCGCGATCCGCTTCACGGTCGGGTCCTGCACCGTTTCCAGTCGGTCGGCAACCAGTGTCGCCACCGACAGCATGTTGCGCAGGTCATGACTGATCTTGGCCACCGCCTCGCCCAGTTGCGCCAGCCGTTCGCGCTGCCGCAATAGCGACGTCAACTGCGTCTGCATGTCGTGCAGTGCATCCTCGGCGTTGCGCAGTTCGCGGACCGTTCCGCGTGGGGTGATGATGCGGTTGGCATCTTCAGGCGCATCGGCGTAACTCATCATCGAAGCCACGACCCGCTTGATCGGGTTCACCATCAGGATCCGAACCGAGACGAACAGCAAGACCGCCGTGAAGACGGAGATCACCGCCGACAGGATCAGGATGCGCACCCCGTAGTCCAGCATCGCCGTGCGCAGGGGGCCGGTTTCCATGGTCACTTCGATCAGCAGGCCCGCATCGCGCACCGGCTCCCCGATGACGCGGATCGTCTGGTTCCCGGGTTCCAGCAACTGCATTGTCGCATTCCGGATCGACTGCCACGCCGACACATCGCGCAGATCGAAGGTGTCGGCGATCGCGGGCATTCCTTCGGTGGACAGGATCAACTGCCGCACGGCATCGCGGCGCAAAACGACGTTCAGGACCTCGGCGTTCTGCAACAGCTCGCGCTCCAACTCGTCGTCGATCATCCCGTCCGTCGCGAGCAGCGCCAGCGACGCGATCTGCGCCCGTTCAAGACGCGCTAGAAGGTAATCCTCCCGGAAGCGCGCGATGGAGGGCACGAAGATGAACACTTCCGCCAGCATCACGAAGATGATCGTCAGGATCAGGAAGCGCCCTGAAAGTGAATTTGCCACGCGCGACTCCCCTGCCCTTCGGGCGTCATGCCGGTCGCCCGAACCTCTGGGTAAAGGAAACGATCCTCTTTACCAGCGGGCTGTCGAACAGTTTGGGAGAGAAATAGGCACTCGCGGCACGTTTGTTAATCTCTCCCAGTGTCGGGTAGGGGGCGACCATGCCCGAAATCGCACTCATCTTCAGGTTGCTGGCGATGGCGAGTGACCAGATATGGATCAATTCGCCCGCCTGCGGGCCGACCATCGTGGCCCCCACGGGGCGGCCCTTGACCACCATGACCTTGAGAAACCCGCGCCCCTGACCCGTCGCGATGGCCCTGTCGTTGTGATCGAACTTGGCGCGCGCCACGAACAGCCTGTCGCCATGGGCCTTGCGTGCCTCGGCCTCCGTCATGCCGACCTGCGCCAGTTCCGGCGCGGTGTAGGTGACCCAAGGGATGTGATCGGTGCGCGCCTTGGCGGGCAGGCCGAACAGCATGGGCCGGATGATGACCCCCGCATGGTAGCTTGCGACATGGGTGAACTGCATGCCCCCCGCGGCGTCACCCACGGCATAGACCCGCTTGTTGGTGGACCGCAGGCCCTTGTCGACCGTCACACCGCCCCGCGTGTAATCCACGCCCGCCTTCTCCAGATCCAGCGTGTCGACATTCACCTGACGCCCCACTGCAACCAGAAGATGCGACCCCTCGAAGACCGCCCCGTCTTCGGTTTCCACGACAATCGCACCCTCGGAGCCAGATATGCGGGCGGCCTTTGCGCCCTCCACGATCTCGATCCCCTCGCCGCGCAGCGTTTCCAGCACCAGCGCCGCCGCCTCCGGGTCGTCCTTGCCCAGCGCCTTGGCGCCTTCCAGCACGCTCACCCGGCAGCCCAGCCGGCGATGTGCCTGCGCCATCTCCATCCCGATGGGACCGCCGCCGATGATGATCAGATGCTCCGGTCTCTGGCGCAGGTCGAAAATCGTCTCGTTGGTGTGGTGCGGCACGTTCTCGAGCCCAGGAATAGGCGGCACGAACGGACGAGAGCCAGTTGCCACCACGAAGCGGCGCGCCTTGATGGTGGTGTCGCCCGCCTGCACCTCGGACTCCGAAACGAAGTGCCCGACCTCGCGGATCACATGGACGCCAAAACCTTCGAACCGCTCCTGGCTGTCGACGGGCGCGATGGTGTCGATCACGGCGTGGACATGGTCCTTGGCCGCGGCGAAATCCGGTTCCGGCCGGTGCCCCGCGACGCCGAACGCGGCTTCGGCCGTTTCATGCGCCTTGTGTCCCGCCGCCAGCAGAGCCTTGGACGGCACGCAGCCGTAGTTCAGGCAATCGCCGCCCATCTTGTGGCCTTCCAGCAGAACCACCTTCGCGCCCATCTGCGCGGCCCCCGCGGCCACGGACAAGCCGCCCGAGCCTGCGCCGATGATACAGATATCCGCCTCGATCCTCGCCATCGCTCAAAGCCCCCGCTTGCCGCGCACGGCGTTCAGTATGATCGGCACTGTCGCCAGCACGCAAAGCCCGAGGATAGGCAACAAGATCTGCGGCTCGAAGATGATCCCGAGGTTCGGGGTCTCGCCGCGCGCGAAGACCTCGCCCAGACCGGCCCCCACCGACGTGTAGACGATCGCCCCCGGCATGATCCCGAGAAAGGTGGAGATCACGAAGCGCCGAACCGGCACCTCCAGGAAGGCCGGGACAAGGTTGGCCACAAAGAACGGCACTGCCGGGATCAACCGCATCAGGAACAGCATCGACCACTGATTCGCGTCGATCCCGTCCTTGATCTTGCCCACGATCCCCTCCGAGCCCTCCAGCCGCGTCCCAAGCTTTGCCCCGAAACTCGTCTGCGCGGCAAGGAAGATCGCCGTTGCCCCCATGGTCGCCCCGGCGACGTTGTAAAGCGCGCCGGGGAAGGTGGCGAAGAGGAACCCGCCGGTCAGCGTCGCAATGGTCGCGCCGGGAAGCGAAAAGGCGACGATCAGCGTGTAGGCTGCGATGAAGACCGCCGCCGTCAGCACGTAGTTCTGATCCCGGAACGCGATCAGCGCCTCGCGGTTGTCCGCGAGTGCCTGAAAGCTCAGGTAATCGCGGAACAACCACCAGGCGAGGCCGGCCCCGATCAACAGGCTGACAAGCGGCAGATATCGGAGAATCGGGCTTTGCGGTGGCTGGCTCACGCTGTCTGTCATGTCCTTCGGATCCCTTGTGAATGGAGTGGACCCTAGATGCGCCATGTCGTGCAAGGGCGATATCCCCCCTCACGCGCCATTGATCGCGCGTGACGCCGGACGTTGTTTCCGTGACCTCGAACGCCAACACCCGTAACAATCCGGGATCGGAGTGTTTCAGTCCGGCCAGGATCGCCCTAGGATACCGGCATGGAAAAGATCTTCATCAGCGCCTGCCTTCTGGGCGCACGCGTGCGATATGACGGGGACGCCAAGACGCTGAAAGATGCCCTGCTGTCGACTTGGCGCGCCGAGGGGCGGCTGGTCGTTCTGTGCCCCGAGATGGCCGCGGGCCTGCCCACCCCCCGCCCGCCCGCCGAGATCGCGCCGGGTTGCACCGCCGAGGCCGTGCTGAACGGTCGCGGGGCGATCTATGACCGCGATGGGCTCGATCTGACGGCGGATTTCACCCAAGGTGCCGATCTGGCGCTGGCCGTGGCACGCGCGAATGGCTGTCGCTTCGCCCTTCTTGCCGATGGCAGTCCGTCCTGCGGGTCAAGCTACGTGCATGCGGGCAATTTCGATGGCCAGCGCATCAACGGCGAAGGCGTCGTGGCGGCCCGCCTTCGCGCCGCTGGCATCCGGGTATTCGCGCAACATCAGTTGAACGACCTGTCCCATGCGCTGGAGACCGTAGAAAATACCGATGGATAGGCCTCCACTTTGTTGACACCGCGCCCGCTCTTGCCTATTTCCCAGCCTTCAACGGAGATTCTGCCGTTCGAGGAGCGCCCCATGGCGCCCTCCGGCCCAGACGAACGGAGCGAGAGCCATGTCGAAACGTACTTTCCAGCCTTCGAACCTGGTGCGCAAGCACCGCCACGGGTTCCGCGCACGCATGGCCACCAAGGCCGGTCGCAAGATCCTGAACGCCCGCCGCGCCCGCGGACGGAAGTCGCTCAGCGCCTGATTGCCTGCAAGATGATCGACCTTGAGCCTCCGTCGAGCCATGCCTCGCCGGGGGCTTCGTCTGTTGCACCGCCGCTCTGTGTGCTGCGCAAGCGCGCCGATTTCCTCAGCGCCGCGCGCGCCCGCCGCGCCGCGATGCCCGCCTTCCTGTTGCAAGCCCGCAAACGGGGCGCAAACGAGCCGACGACGGGCATCCGCGTTGGCTTCACCTGCTCAAAGAAGGTCGGCAATGCCGTCGCCCGCAACCGCGCCAAGCGCCGCCTGCGCGAAATCGCTCGGGCGATCCTGCCGCGCGAGGGGCGGCCCGGCTGGGACTACGTCCTGATCGGCCGCGCCGAGGCCACCGCCACCCGCGACTTCGCCCTGCTCAAATCCGACCTCTCTGCCGCGCTGGGAAAGATCCACGGATGACACCGCTCGCCTTCCTCCTCTCGCTGCCGATCCGCTTCTACCGGCTGGTGATCTCTCCGATGATCGGCACCAATTGCCGCTTTACGCCCACCTGTTCCACCTATGCGATGGAAGCCCTGCGCAAGCACGGCGCGATCAAGGGCGGTTGGCTCGCCACCCGCCGCATCGCGCGCTGCCACCCTCTTGGCGGTTCCGGCATCGACAACGTCCCGGATTGATCGCGGACCCTTCCCCTTCATCTATCCATAAATACTCACTTTCCCTGCACGCCCTCCGCAGCCCTCGCGACGTTCCCGGCTACACGGGACGTCGCAGCACCAACCCCTGCGCACCCGCGACCCGCGTCACGATTTCGGCGCGATCCACCGCCCCCCGGATCGTGTGCAGGATATCCTCAAGCACCACGGCGTCATGGAACCAGAAGGTATGCGCCGGATAGGCCAGCCCAGCATATCCCGCCTTGTTCGCCTCGAAATGCGCGCCGCAATTCACCTCGACCGCCTTGCCCGGTCGCAGGACCGGCAACCCCACGCGCCGGACCCTCGGCGCCACGCCGATGCGTTCTATGTCCGAAAGGGACAACACGTTGTCGAAGGGGTTGGAGTAATTCGTCAGTCGCACGCAATGCCGATAGAGCGACGAACTCTTCGAAGCACCCTCGGCCATCCCGCCGGCCGAGACATCGCCCGACAACAGCATCACCTGGCGGACCGACCAGCTCTGCTGAGCCACCCCGGGGCGGTCATCGGCGTCGTCGAAGGCTTCGCGCACCACGGAGGCGCCCGTCGAATGTGCCAGGCTATCCAGGTTCAAATAACAATCGGACCGCTGCATGCGCGCGAAATTGGCGATTCCCTCGCTCACCAGCCGGAACGCCGTGGTCTTCGCGTCCATCCGGTCCTCCAGGTAATTCAGGGCCGAGGTCGCGGCGGGCCAGTCGAAGCCCACCACCACACCCTCGAATCCCTAGCCCTCCAGCGCCGCGCGCAACAGGCGCAGCCGCGCCAGCATCACGGAATTCTCGGTGTGGAACCCGTGGACATAGAACAGCACGTCCCCATGCGGCGCGTCGTCCTGCGGCCCGTGCCGCGCCGCCTCGAAGACCTGCGCGAACCAATCGGTCCTCGAAACAACATGAGCTGGCGTTGGATCATCGGCGTCCGCCGGGACGGCCAGGAAATGCGTGGCGCCCGGCTCGGCCGAGAAGTCGCCGTTGCGGATTGAGCGGACGGAGAAGACTTAATCCATGGGCAGGTGCCCCTGTTGCCGGCCTGCTCATCATGCGACCAAGCGCGCCCAACTCAAGATCAATGGCGCTCGAAGGTGATGATGACCTCGCCGATCGGCACGCCGAAGCGGCTCATGTAGGCGCGGTTCAGCAGTCGGTCCTCGGTCAGCAGCCACATCCAGTCATCGAAGGTGACGCGCAGGGGCTCCCGGTCCGGCAGGGGCAGATCGATGGTGTATTGCCAGTTGAACGTATCGCCGCGCTCCTGCCCCGTCGCCACGCCGATTACGCCGGGGGCCGTGCCCTGCCAGCCGCCATTGCCGGACTGCTGCAGGCTCCAGATCCGCTGCTCGGTCGATCCGTCCTCGTAGGCGAAATCCTCCACCAGCCGCAGGGTCTGCCCGTCCCAGGTGCCGCGGATCTCCACCTCGAACCGCCGCCGCACCTCTCCGAACACGTCCTGGAACTGGCCATGGGCCGTCAGGTGTCCGTCGAAGAACTCCTCAAGGTGCAACTGGCGCGTGGACAGCGCGGGATCGGTCAGCGACGGACGACCGCAGGCCGCCAGCGCCACCAGCAGACCGACAAGGAAGAGACGTTTCATCATGGGCCTGAGTTAACGCGCGCCTGCGATTTGGCAACCCATCTTGACGCCGCCCGTCCCCACACCCTAGGTCAGCCCATGCTCGACCAACCCGATGACATTCACCCCCTGTTCCACGGTGCGCCCAAGACCACCGAATTCCGCAAGCTGCGCAAGCGGATCATCCGCGACGTGCGCGACGCGGTGGAGCGCTACGGAATGGTGCTTCCGGCGACGCGGCAGAAATGGCTCGTCTGCCTTTCGGGCGGCAAGGACAGCTATACGCTGCTGGCCGCCCTGACCGAACTGCAATGGCGCGGGCTGCTGCCCGTCGATATCCTCGCCTGCAACCTCGACCAAGGCCAGCCGGGGTTTCCCGCGACGGTCCTGCCCGAATTCCTCGCGCGGATGGGTGTGCCGCACCGGATCGAGTATCAGGACACCTATTCCATCGTCATGGACAAGGTCCCCGCCGGGCGCACCTATTGCGCGCTGTGTTCGCGGCTGCGGCGCGGCAACCTCTACCGCATCGCGCGCGAAGAAGGTTGCAGCGCCGTCGTCCTCGGCCACCACCGCGACGATATCCTCGAGACGTTCTTCCTCAACCTCTTCCACGGCGGCAAGCTGGCGACGATGCCGCCCAAGCTGGTCAACGACGAGGGCGACATGATGGTGCTGCGTCCGCTTGCCCATGTGGCCGAGTCGGATTGCGCGAAATTCGCCCGCGCGCTCGACTATCCCATCATCCCCTGCGACCTCTGCGGCAGCCAGGACGGGCTGCAGCGCCAGCAGATCAAGCGGCTGCTCGACGGGTGGGAGGCGAACAGTCCCGGTCGCCGGCAGAAGATCTTCAGCGCGCTGATGAACGCCCGCCCCAGTCACCTTCTCGACCTTGGCCTGTTCGATTTCGCGGGCCTGACGGCGGATCACAAAGGCCCCGACACCCCTTGACCTTTGGGGCTTGCGCGGTTTGAACCAACCCCACCAGTTTTCAATGACGGACGGTCACGACGCATGGAAGATCAAAACAAGAACCTGATCCTGGCCCTCGTGCTCAGCACGCTGGTCATCATCGTCTGGACCTTCCTCTTCCCGCCCGAGGCGCAGGCCCCCGCGACGCTCGAAGCCGCCCAGGAACAGCAGGACGCGACCGGCGTCGTGCCGGGCAC
>CAZTUG010000008.1:25221-81465 GCA_964615955.1 uncultured Roseicyclus sp. | reverse complement strand
GCTGTCGTTGACGTTGATCGCAGGGAAGGGAAGCAGCCCCTTCTTGTGCAGATCATAGAGGCGATGCACGCCGGTGGTGGTTTCTTCCGACACGCCCTTGATTGCATCTCGGGTCCTGGTGAACCAGCCGGGGCTGGCGGCCAGGCGCTTGGCGATCTGCTTCTTGATCACCTCTTCCTCTTCGCTGGTCGGCACGGCGAGAACGTCTTCTCCCGCCTCCGCGCGCGCGCCCAGAAGCACATACAACGTTGCGTCGCCGCCATCGTCGAGGATCATGTTCGGACCCTTGGGGAACTGGAAGGACCGGTCGAGGTAATCCCAATGCTCTTCGAGGCTCTGCCCCTTGACCGCGAAAACCGGCGTGCCGCCCGCCGCGATCGCCGCCGCTGCATGGTCCTGTGTCGAGAAGATGTTGCACGAGGCCCAACGGACATCCGCGCCCAGCGCGTTCAGCGTCTCGATCAGAACGGCGGTCTGGATCGTCATGTGCAGCGATCCGACGATCCGCGCACCCGCCAGCGGCCGCGCCCCGCCGTATTCCTCGCGCAGCGCCATCAGGCCCGGCATCTCCGTCTCGGCGATGTTCAGTTCCTTGCGGCCGAATTCGGCCAGCTTGATGTCCTTGACGATATAATCTTCCATGGAAGTGCCTCCTCGGGCGCGCTCACGTTCGGTTGGTCGAGGCCCCCATAGCAGGCAGACCCAAGACGGGCAATGCGGCCGGCGGACAAGGATGGAGCGACGCAAAACGGGCCGCACGATGCCCCGCGCGGCCCGTTCAGATCGAGGTGTCAGACCAGCCGCTTACTTGCTGCCGCCCTTCTCGTTGCCTCTCTTGCTGCCGCCGGCATTGTCGGGTGCCTGCGTGGGGGGCGTTGCCGCGGGGCCAGTGCCTTCGCTGTCTTTCTCTCCGGTCATTTGAAATGTCTCCTGTTGAATGTGAAAAGCCCCTGAAAGTTACAGCACCGGACGACCGATCGCCTAGACCTTTTCGATACACCGATGGCGCGTCACCCCGGAGCGATGGAGCCAGTCCGTCGAATGACGGGGCTGGCCTTGGACCATGCAATTGATAGAACGGGGCCGAGACAGGAAGGACGCCGCCCATGCCCCCCGCCCCTCCCCGTGCCTGGCAAAGGATGCTCTCTGGCCGCAGGCTCGACCTTCTGGACCCGACGCCAATGGATATCGAGATCGAGGATATCGCCCATGGCCTTGCTTTTGTGGCGCGGTGGAATGGCCAGACCAAGGGCGACCATGCCTATTCCGTGGCCGAGCATTCGATTCTCGTTGCCGATATCCATGCCCGGCTCCTGCCCGATGCCCCGGCAAGATGGCGGCTTGCGGCGCTGCTTCACGATGCCCCGGAATATGTCATTGGGGACATGATCTCGCCCGTCAAAACCGCCGTCGGTCCCGGCTATGGTGCGTTGGACGAGCGGCTGGCCGCGGCCATCCACCTGCGCTTCGGGCTGCCTGCGATCCTGCCGAAACCCGTGAAAGCCGCCATCAAGCGGGCCGACAAGATTTCGGCCTGGCTGGAGGCGACGCAGCTTGCGGGATTCGACACCGCCGAGGCCGACCGCTTCTTCGGCCACCCCGATCCAGCGCTGACCAACGGCCTGCGCCTGCATTTGCGCCCCCCGGCCGAAGTGCGCACGGATTTCACGGCCCGCCACAAAGCCTTGTTGGCCGAGCTGTGATCCGCGTGCGTCCCGCCCACCCGCTCGACGCGCGCGAATTGGCGGAATTGTTGAGCGACATCATCGCCATTGGCGGCACGACTGCGATCACCGGGCCAGTCGGGCGCGATGACATCCTGGATTGGATGCGTCGCGCCGAAGGAGCCTCGGCATGGCATGTGGCGGAAGATGACAGTGGCAGCATCATCGGGTTTCAATGTATCGAGCCCGCAGATTACCTGCCACAGGAGGCTGCCGAAATCGCCACCTTCGCAAAGCCGGGTCAGCAGGGCTTGGGCATCGGCTCGACCCTGTTCGAAGCGACCCGTGTCGCCGCCAGGCGGCTTGGCTATGCGTGGATCAATGCCGCTATTCGTGCCGACAACACCGGTGGGCTGGCCTATTACCAATCGCGCGGGTTCGAGACGTGTGGCCGGATCGAGGGCTATCGGATGGCCGACGGCACCACCGTCGACAAGATCCTCAAGCGCCTCGATCTTTGACCGGGAAACTTACATGATCCCCGTCTGGCGCAACCAGCGTCGCTGCTCCTGCGCATCACGGTGCCGCTGCATCCGGGTGCGGTGATCGTGATCGACCCAATGATCGGGCGCATCCCACGGATTTTCAGTGCGAGAAGCAACGCGAAGGCTGTAGGCGAGAATACCGAACATGGTGTTTTCCTTTTCTTCCGATGCCTTCTTGATACCTCCTTGCATGCCCATACCCTAATCTGCAATCCTTCCTAAATGTCATTTGAGATAACATATGGATTGGCGTGACATTCCCTCGCTCTCCGCGCTTCGGGCGTTTGAAGCGGCGGCGCGCCTCGGCTCCCTGTCGGACGCTGCGCGCGCGTTGAACGTGACGCACGCCGCCATTGCCGCCCATGTGCGCGCACTGGAGGCCGAGTTTGGCCAGCCGCTTCTGCGGCGCTCGGGGCGGGGCATGGAGGCGACGCAGGCGGGGGCCGATCTTGCGCGCAACCTCGGCAACGGCTTCGCCGAAATCGGTGCCGGTGTGCGCATGCTGAAACAGGGGCGCGAGGATCGGCCGGTCATCCTGACCACCACGCCCAGTTTCGCGGAAAGCTGGCTGATGCCTCGCCTTGCCGCGTTCTGGAGCGCGCATCCCGATATCCCGCTTTCGGTGCAGACCGATTTCCATGTCGTGGACCTGCGTCGAGATGGTGTGGACCTTGCGATCCGGCACGGGAGCGGCCCCTGGCCCGGACTGGAAGGGCAAGTCCTGACCACCGCCACCATGGTTGTCGTTGGCCAGGCCGGTCGATACACTGTGCCCGACGATCCGACCGCGCCCGAAGCCTGGCCACCGCTGGTGGATCTGCCATGGCTGCTGGACATGTCGCATCGGGAATTCAACATGCGGCTTCAGCGGTTGGGGATCGAACCCGAAAGCCTGCGCGCCACGCAAAAGATGTCCAACGTCCTTATTCTGCCAGCGTGCCGGGCCGGGGCCGGTGTTTCGGCGCAACCTCTGGCCCTGGTGGAGCAGGACGTGGCCGAAGGGCGGCTGGAAATTCTTGCGCAGGAAACGGACAGCGCGGTGGCCTATCACCTGTTGCATCTGCCCGGCCCCCTCAGCCGCCGGGCGCAGGTCTTCGTCACTTGGCTGAAGCGCGACTTGCAGAACCGCGAAAAGCCAAGCTGACGTCGGGGTGGTGCTGGAAATCTTTCCCTTTCAGAGGCTTACCCCGTGCAGGCGACCCCAGCACTCAGCGACCCTGTCGCGGACCGTATCGCATCGCCGTCGCGCCATCCGGCGAAGGCATTGTTGCGGAACACCAGTGCCAGCCCATCGTCCCAGAGCGCCGCAGCAACGCCTGGCACGCTGCAATCGATCAGCGATGATGGCGGCTCGCCCTGAAGCCGGCTGACGGTTTCGATCACACCGGGCTGGTGGCGTCCGAAGTCGATGCGAAGGCCGGTTCCCAGCGGCTCGATGCCGCCGCTGTCGAGCCGGATCGGCACGGATGCAAGTTGCGGCGTGGCGTCTTGCGAAAGGCCCACGCACCCCGTCAATGCCAGAGCAACAAGGGTGGCGCAAAGTCCTTTCAACGCGGGCTGCGTTTGGCGAGGATACGCTGCAAGGTTCGACGGTGCATGTTCAGGCGCCGCGCGGTTTCCGAGACGTTGCGATCACACAGTTCGTAGACGCGCTGGATATGCTCCCAGCGCACCCGGTCGGCGGACATCGGATTTTCCGGCGGCGGCGGCATTTCCTCTGCCTCGGCCAGCAGGGCCGAGGTGATGTCGTTGGCATCGGCGGGTTTGGACAAGTAGTCCGTCGCCCCCATCTTCACCGCAGCCACGGCCGTCGCGATGGCGCCATAACCGGTCAGCACCACGATCCGACTGTCAGGCCGACGCTCGCGCAGAACCTCCACCACGTCGAGGCCGTTGCCATCCTCCAGCCGCAGGTCGATGACGGCATAGGCGGGTGGACGTGCGGTTGCGATGGCGGTTCCGGCCGCCACGGACATGGCGGCCTCCACCTCGAAGCCACGCTTTTCCATGGCGCGTTCCAGACGGCGCAGAAAAGGCTCGTCATCATCGACAAGCAGCAGCGTTTTGTCCGGCCCGATCTCGCGCAGGCCGCGGTCTGTGCTTGCCATTGGGTTGTCTCCTCGGTTCCCTACCGGCTAAGTTATAGGAAACACGGCGATATGGTCAAACAGTCGCAAGTGAAATGACCAGCGCTTGCGAAGAACAAGGGCGTCGCGCAGATTTCCCACGGACGCCCTTCAAATTGCGATCGGGTCGGCTTCAGACCGCTTCGTCGATCCATTTCTGCAAAGCAGCCTTGGGGGCCGCACCAACCTTGTTGGACACGACCTCGCCGCCATTGAACATGAACAGCGCCGGA
This sequence comes from uncultured Roseicyclus sp., assembly GCA_964615955.1. Classification (GTDB taxonomy): domain Bacteria; phylum Pseudomonadota; class Alphaproteobacteria; order Rhodobacterales; family Rhodobacteraceae; genus Gymnodinialimonas. The sequence continues at coordinate 76,897 of CAZTUG010000008.1, read as the reverse complement.
ATGCCGCGCACGCCCAACTGCATCGGCGCATTGGGGTTCTCGTCGACATTGACCTTCACGATCTTCACGCGTCCTTCATATTCTGCCGAAAGCTCCTCCAGAGCCGGGCCGATCTGCTTGCAGGGGCCGCACCATTCGGCCCAGAAATCAACGACGACGGGGATGTCGGACTGCCGGACTTCGGTATCGAAAGTAGCGTCTGTGACAGCAGTGGTTGCCATGGTTCGGGGCCCTCCAGGCGGAATTTGAACAAGAGCAGAATCTATTGACGGCACGGGCGCGCGTCAAGCATCCCTAGCGCGCAGAAGCGCTGCCGACACGAGATCGTGTGGCAACTCCATCAAGGTGGCCGTGCGCGTCCACAGGATCGCGGTAGCGATTTCATGCGATGGGTAGACGGCTTGGAGGATTTCCGCATAGGCCCCCATCTGCCGCAGCAGACCTTCGGGTGTGTCCTCCGGGTTGCCGGGAACGGTGGCATTGGTCTTGAAATCCACAGCAGTGACGCGCGTGGGGGTCACGATCAGCCGGTCGATCTTGCCGAGGATGTCAGCGTCAAGCGAAGCGGAATGTCCGGTGAGTTCCACTTCGGCCAGCGTGTCGGGCGAGAACAGGTGGGTCAAGTGCCGCGCGGTCAGCACGGTGGTGGCCTCGTCCAGCAGGGGCGCAAGCTCGGCCTCGCCCACCGCGCCTTCCAGCGCGGCAATGCCCGGCGCGGCGGCATTCCAGGCGGCGGCGGGAAGGCGCGGCAGGTGTTCCAGCAGCAGATGCGTGATGGTGCCGTGCCGCAGTGCGGTTGCGGTTTCTTCCCCTAGGCCCGGCAATGCCTTCGCCCCGCCAAGGTCAGACGGCGCCCGGGCGGGTTTGTCCCTTGGCGGTGCCGGGGCGGTGGTTGTTGTCCAGGCGGGGAGGGTGGCTTGTGGTGCCATGTTGTCCGCTGGCTTGTCCGACTGCTGCCAGCTTCCGGACTCCAGTCGCAGCCCCGGATCTTCCAGGCCGGGCACGATCAACGGCCGCGTGTCCATCGTTTCCATTGCAGCGGCGACGATCTTGTACCACGACGATGCCGGATTCGATTGCCCACCAAGCCCTCCGGAGGCCGCCACGATCAGCCATTGCTCGGCACGGGTCAGCGCGACATAGAGCAGTCGGTTCGCCTCTTCCGCCGCCCGCTCGGTCTGAATGGCGTCGGCCGCGCGCAAGGCATCCGTCTCGTCGCCCGAGGCCGGCATCCAGCACAGTGGGCCGCCGTCCGGGCGGATCAACTTCACGCCGCCGCCACGGCCGCTCTGACGCATCGCACAATCGGGCAGGATCACGACGGGCGCCTCCAGCCCCTTGGCGCCGTGGACGGTCATTACCCGGATCTCGCCACTGGACTGGCTGAGGTCGCGTTTGACCTGAACATCGCCCGCATCCAGCCAACCGACGAAACCGGTCAGCGACGGCACTTCCGTCGCTTCATATGCCAAGGCCTGAGCAAGGATGGCGTCGATCGCATCCTGCGCTTCCGGCCCCAGCCGTCCGACAAGGCGGCGACGGCCATCGTGGCGGATCAGGGCGCGTTCCAGAAGATCGTAGGGGCGCAGGTAGTCGGCCTCGTCCCGCAGGTCGGTCAGCATCGCGTGGGCCTGAGGATAATCGGCCGAACGGGTGCGGAGCGCCGACCAGAGATAGCCGTCGCGCGACGCCGCGAGATCGTAGAGATCGCCTTCGCTGAAGCCGCAAAGCGGCGAACGCAAGAGTGCGGCCAGCGACAGGTCATCCTCGGGGGTGGCAAGAAACCGGCATAGCGCCAGCAGGTCCTTGACCGCAAGCGGTTGCGTCAGTTGCGAGCGGTCGACCCCGGCTACCGGCAGGCCGAAGGCTTTCAGTTCCGTGATGATCTTGTGGAACAATCGCGATCGGAGCTGCACGAGGATCAGGATATCGCCCGCAGTCAGGGGGCGGGTCTTCTTGTCGTCTTCGATCAGGGGCGGGTGGTCCAGCATGTCACCGATCCGCTCGGCCAGCGATTTCGCCAGCACGGCGGAATGGTGGTCGTCCGATACCAGGTCGCGCGGGTCGTCCCAGGCGGGCTTGTCGCCGCCCTTGGTCTGAGGGATGACAGGCCACAGGTCCACCCGCCCGGGCTTTGCATCGAAGAACGGTGCGTGCCTGACATCGTCGCCAAGGCCGGGCGCGCCAAGCCCGGTGGCGACCCGGTCCACCATTGACAGGATCGGTGCGGCGGAGCGGAAGGAATGGATCAGCTTGGCATCCGGCTGGAAGGGCGCCCCGACAGCATCGAGACGCGTCTTGAAATGCGCCCGCATCCGGTCGAATTCGCGCGGGTCGGCCCCTTGGAACGAATAGATGGATTGCTTCTTGTCGCCGACCACGAAGATCGTCCGCCGCACATCCCGCGCGGTTTCCCCGGCAGCGAAATCCTCGGCCAGGCGCTGCACGATGTACCATTGGCGTGGAGCGGTATCCTGCGCTTCATCTACAAGAATATGGTCGATGCCGCCGTCGAGGCGGAACAGCACCCATTGCGCCACGCGGCTGTCCGACAGGAGGTGGCGGGTCTTGTCGATCAGATCATCGAAATCGAGCCATCCGCGCGATTCCTTCGCCGCCGCATAGGCGGGCAGGAACACCTGCGCGAACCGGTGCAGCGCGTGCGTGCGCTGCGCGGTCAGCAGGCCCCTGCGCAGGGGGTGCGCCTTGGCAACGCGGAGCATGAAGGATTCGAGCAGGGGAAGATCGGCGCCCATCGCCGGCACAACCGACTTGTGTTCGAGGATGGTCCTGCGCGGCTCTCCCGGTTCGTTCTGAACATTGGGGCCATTCAGAAAAGCAGCCTCCAACTCGGCGATGTCCGACAGGGTTGCGTTCCGCCAAGGGAAGGTCGGCAGCACCCGACACGCCGCCTTGTGCATGTTGTAGCCCGGGTTCAGACCCGTCAGCAGGCGGCGGGCGATATCGGGCTCTCCGCCCAGAATGATCGTGTCGATCACATCTTGTGCCGTCAGGCCCGGATCGATCCCGGCACTGGCGCAGATCGTGTCCCAATCGACGGCGGATTTCAGATCCTCCACATGGCGTGCAACCACCCCGGCCAGCGCAACCGCGCCGTCATCGCCCGACAGATGCGGCGCAACGAGGTCCAGAGCTTCGCGGCCCGCGTCGTGCCCGGCCATATCGTCAAGCAGATCGGTCAGAAGGCGCGCCTGCACCCGGTTGTCGATCTCGGTGAAGGAGGGGCTGACGCCGGCCTCCAGCGGAAAACGCCGCAGGACCGAGGCGCAGAACGAGTGGATCGTCTGGATTTTCAGCCCGCCCGGCGCTTCGATAGCGCGGGCAAAGAGCGTGCGCGCGGTGTTCAGGCGTGTTTCCGAAAGGCTTGATTGTGGAACACCGATCTTGGCCAAGTCGTTGCGCAGCTCGACGTCATCCTGCATCGCCCAGGCGCCGAGCGTCTTGAACAGCCGGTTTTGCATCTCCATCGCGGCGGCTTTGGTGTAGGTCAGGCACAGGATGCGTTCGGGTCGAACGCCGTCCAGTAGCAGCCGGGCCACGCGGTCGGTCAGCACCCGCGTCTTGCCGGAGCCCGCATTGGCGCCGAGCCATGTGGAGGTGGCGGGATCGGCCGCGGCGTTCTGGGCGCGGTTCGCGTCATCCATCGCGGCGTCCCCCCACCGGGATCACGACGGCGTCCATCGTCTCGTCCCATTCGCCAAGCCGCGCGAGGTGGTCATAGGTCCCCTCGAACCGGATTTCCAGCACAGACCGCCGCGAGGTGAAGCCGACATCGGCTCGGCGGTAATGGTCCACCAGCGTGGCAAGCCCTGCCGCGATCTCGTCCAATCCGGCATCGTCCACCGGTTCGTCGCGGATCTCGGGCCGTGTGCCGAGGCCGATATAGGCCAGCCGCCGCAGTTTCAAAGGCCGATCCGCGAAGGCCCCCCCGCGCGCCATCAGGCCTTCCAGCAGAAGTTGCTTGTTGAATTCCCTCGCCTGTTTTTCGGTCGGCACGGCCCCGGTCTTGTAGTCGTAGATCGCCACGTCGCCATCCGGTGTCAGGTCGATCCGGTCGGCCATGCCGCTGAGAGTCAGGGACAGGCCCGGCACCTCCCAACGCTTCTTTTCCTCGACCACCCAAGGGCTGGCGAGTTTCCGCAGATCCGCCTCTACGGCAAGATACCAAGGCAACACGCGTGCGATCCGGGCTTTCCACAAAAGCCGCGCGGCGGGCCATGGAGCTTCTTGTGCAAGAATTTTTTCGGCAAGGCCCATGAACAGCCTGTCCGCATCGGGCGGCAGGTCATCCGGCGTGATCTTGATGAAGGCCTCCATGACCTTGTGGATCAGGTTGCCACGCAGGCGCGCATCGGGGCTGGCGCGCAGCGGATCGAGCGGTGACAGGTGCAGGATCCGCTTGGCATAGATCGCATACGGGTCGCGGACGAGGCGCTCCACATCGGTCACCGACAGATGTGGCAGGCGGTCGGTCTGCGGTGCCGGGGCGGGACGCGGGGCCGGGGGGATGCGCGCTTCGGTGCAGGTCAGGGCCTGTGCCATCGCCAGCCACCCTTGCCCCCGCTGCCGCATGCCCTCCAGTGCTTTCGCAGAAGCTTCGCTGGCCCCCCCAAGCAGGTTCACCAGCCGGTTGAGCCAGCGGCTCGGCACGGTATCGGTTTCATCATCGCGCCTGGAGCGGCTGAGCCAGACCTCCGCGCCTGCAATGCCCTGCTGGAAATCATGGGCGCTCAGGCCGATGACGCGGTCGGGAAGGCGCAGGCCGACCTCGGCGCGCAGCGGTCGATTCAGCCACGGGTCAACCTCCGCGGCACCGGGCCATGTCCCTTCGTTCAAGCCGGCAAGGATGGTGACATCCGCACCCTGAACCCGCGCCTCCTGTGTGCCCCAGATCAGCACGTCGGCATGGGGCCGCATGGCGAAGCGCACCTCTCGGTCTGCGGTCAGCGCAGCGAAGAAATCGGCATAGTCGCGGGCGGACATCGGCCCGCCGAAGGCAGCGTCAGAGTCCAGATCCGCCATCAGACGGGCGGCCTGCGCACCCGGTTCCTTGTCATACAACGCGCCCGACCCGCTCAGCCCCGGTCCTGCGGCCAGCGCCTCGGCCCGGATCCGATGGGCTTCGACCCGCGTGGCCAGCGGCATCGGGTTGCGGCTGATCGCGTCGAGCAGATGATCCCCCAACCACGCCGCCCAGGCCCGAGCGCCGGGGTCGTCGTGGCGGGTCTCGGCCCAGTCCATCACCGCCGTCCGGGTCGGAAAGGCAAGGCCCCTGCGCAGGGCTTTCAGCTCAAGATCACTGGTGCGCAGCTTGTGGATATTGCGGTCCGCGCCGGTGTGGCAAAGCGGATGCTTCAGCAGCGCCACCAGTGCCTCGGCCGTGACGGGCGCTGTCGCTGCCTCGGCCACCTGGCGCAGAAACCGGCCCGGCGCGGTCTGCGCCAGGACCTCTCCGGCGCTGTCATCGGGCCGGATGCGCCAACGATCGAGTTGCGCCGTGACCTTGCGCGCCAGCCGACGGTCCGGCGTCACGAGGGCGGCACGTTGGCCGGTTTCTGCCGCCGCGCGCAGGCGCAGGGCGATTGCGGTGGCCTCCATCTGCGGCGATGGCGCCTCCAGCAGAGTAACGCCCGCCATGGCGCCCGCGACATCGGCAAGGCGGGGGCCTTCCATCCGCCATTGATCGGTGACGGGCGCGGGGCGCAGCGCAAGTGACACGACCGCGTTGCGATGCGGAACGGCGGGGAGGGCGCGGCCCCACATTGGCACGTCGGACGGGATGAGGCCGACCGTGACCAGAAAGCGTGCAAGGCGGTATTGCGGGTGGTCCTGCCCGGACATGCCGCTGGGGCCTTCCGTCAGCAGACCCGTCCAGATCGCGGGCGGCATGTCTCGGTCGAGGCCGGGCAGGACCACGGCCCCCTGCGGCAGCTGCGCCACCGCCTCCATCAGGCGGAACGTCGCGCGGCGCGATCCTGTGGAGCCTGCGACAATCACCGGGTGGCGCGGGGGCGCACGCCGCCACGCGGCGATCAGGCGGGAGACGATGGCATCCTGCCGCGCCTCGGGCGTCGGGCGGTGATCGGCGGCCAGAACCTTCGCGGCGATCCCGAGGAATTCCTGCGCTCGGGTCCAGTGATCGGAATGGGCGCCCATGTCCAACGACGCGATGCTGGCAGGCGTCACGCCTTCCTCCGCCATCTCGCCCATGAAATCCGCAAGGCTGTCGGCAAGGGCATAAAGCGCGGCGCGCGGCGCGATATCGGGTTCAGCGTCGATCAGCCCGGCGATCAGTTGCGCCAGTTCCAGCCGCAGGGCCAAAGGCGTCATCGCAGGCGGAAGCCCTTCCATATCCGCCGTTTCGCAGAGCGAAAGAACGGGGCGGATCCGCGGCAACAGTCCCGACCCGCGTTGCATGTAGAGCGCCTGCAAGCGGCGCTGCATCCGGGCATTGGCCACGTGGATTTCCACCCGCGCCAGCGCCTCGGGGCCTTGGCCGGAAAGGGCTTCGTCCAGCCCGTCGATCAGCGACGCACAGAAATCCACGCCAAGCGGTGTTGCGAATACGCGGGGAGATGTGGCGGTTTCAAACATCGGACCAGTCCAACAGGGCACCGGCGGCGGCCAGCCCCTCCGGATGGCCAACATCGCCCCAGCCACCTTGGTGGATCAAGCCGAAAAGTCGTCGTTCGGCCTGATACTTGGCCCAGATGTCCCGCAGCGAAAAGACCTCGCGCGGGTCGGCGCGGATCGGGGCGGGTTCGAGGATCTGCGCCCCGACATAGACCAGTGCGGTTCCGGATTTCTGCAGGCTCAGGCGACCATCGGCATCCATGGCGAAATCGCCGGGCCCAAGGCGGCCAACGGCTTCGGCGCGCGGAACCAGCAGCAGAAGCGCCCCCATGTGCGCTGGCACGAATGCCGCGGCAAGCTGGCGCAACGGGTTCTCCCCCGTCCAGACGTTGTCGGCGTTCAGTGTCATGACTGGCCCCGCGGGCCAGATCCGCAAGGCATTCTTCACCGCCCCCCCGGAATCGAGGATGTTGGGCGTTTCATGGAGCACGCTGACATCCGGTTGCCCTGCAAGATGGGCCGCGATCTGGTCGGCCCGGTAATGGGCATTGACGGCGATCGGATGCGCGCCTGCATCGCGCGCCACATCCAGTGCGCGGTCAAGAAGGCTCCGACCTTCGACCTTGATCAGCGGCTTCGGGCGCGTCGCCGCAAGCGCGCCCATGCGTGTGCCGAACCCCGCCGCGAGGATGAGGCAGGGCGGCATCAGGGCGCGCTCCAAGCGGCGGTGCGGTCGAGCAATTCGGCGACATCCGCGCGCAAAGCCAGGCCATCTGCAGCGCGTGCTATGAGGGCGCGTGTGCGGGGCAGGAAGGTGCGATAACTTGGTTTGCCGAACTGGGTGGCAAGTCGGCGGAAAATGCCGAGAATCCGCAGGTTTCGCTGCAGCGACAATATGGCGATACGGGCTGGTGTGCTGTATTCAGATACCAGATCCTCGCGCCAGGCTTCCGGCACCTCGCGCCGGGGATCGTCCAGCAGCGAGGCGAGGTCGTAGCCCTCGGGCAGCAGCAGCGCGTCCTGGTAGTCGAGCAGACCGACCCGCGCATCGCCCGTGCGTTCGGGAAGCCACATCAGGTTGTCAGCATGGACATCGCGCAGGCACAGGACTTGCCTGCCCGGGGCGAGGGTGCGCAAGGATTCGGCCAGCGCCGGCAGAAGGCGCGCGCGCAAGGTGTCGCTTCCGGGCAGCAAGTCGAAGGTCAAGCCGACCATTTCCGCCATCTGCTCCGGGTTTGGCGCGGCGAGGCCGGCGGGCGGTGGTTCCAAAAGGCGCGGCAGCAAGGCGGCGACGGCGGCATAAGCGGCCTGCGCCGTGTCACGGTCCCCTGTCAGCAGATACGAGAGGGTGAGGTCGCCCAAATCCTCCATCACGATCAGTCCTGCCTCGGGGTCGGCTGCATATTCCTCGGGTGCGGACAGGCCGAGGCCGCGCAGATGCAGGCCGATCCGGCGGAAGGCCCGGAGACTGGCGCGGTCGGCCTCTGTCGCAACGGGCGCTTCCATCACGATTGCGGTCTCGGCACCCCGGGTCAGGCGCGTGTAGTGCCGGGAGGAGGCATCCGCCGTCAGCGGCGTGGCCATTGCAGCACCCCATCCGGCGGCGTCGAGCAGGGCTTGCCGCGGCGTCACGGACGCATCGCCGAGAGCAGGCGCTGGGTCAGGGCGCTGCCCTCCGGGCTGAACAAGTGGGCGGTGCGGGTGTCATCGATCATACGCTCCAGATGCAGTTGCACGGCCGTTGCGGGCCAGGCGCGGCCAAGCCTGTCGGGCCATTCGATCAGACAGATCGCGTCGGACAGCGCCTCCTCCAGCCCAAGTTCCGACACTTCGGCACCATCGGCCAGGCGATAGAGGTCAGCATGCCAGATTTCGACCCCGTTCGGGGTGTCATAGGTCTGCACCAGCGTGAAACTGGGGCTTGGAACAAGTTCGTCCGGGGAGACGAGACGCGACCTGATCAGCGCGCGGGCGAGGTGGGTCTTCCCCGCACCGAGCGCGCCGGACAGCAGCAGCGTATCGCCGGGGCCGAGCAGCGGCGCGAGGCGTGCTGCAAAGGCATCGGTCGCGGCTTCATCGGGCAACGTGATCCGTGCCGCTTCCGGCCAATCGGGGCGGGCGGGCGTGTCGGAATTGGCGGGCGGCATGGCATCGGGCGCAGACATCGACGCGGAGTCTAGCGATCCGCCGGGAAGCCGCAAGCGATGCTTGGCGACGACAGGCAGTGCCCGAGGGGTCAGGCGGATGCCGCCGTCTTTGTTCCTTTGTCGGCCGCCGCGCGAGCGGCATCAAGCAGCGGCGTCGCTGCGCGCGCGTCGATATCCACCAAAGGGTCCGCCAGGCTGACATCGAGCGCGGAGAACTGGATCACCGTGGCGCGCCCGCGTGCGGGGGCCATCCGGACTGCGATGCGTGCGCCGTCCTTGGTCTCGATCTCTTCGACACAGGCTGCGCGCTCTGCTTCGTTGCTGACGAATTGTCCTATCTCGCTCCAGATCCCGCTGGGTTTGCACTGGGTCGCCCACATCCTTGTCGCCTCCGACAGGCGTGGCATGGTGGATAAGTCCAGCGGATCGACGCCCCAAAGCCGGGTGTAGCCTTCATTCGCACCGATCATCACACCGTCGGCGCTGAAGACCACGATGGCCGATGAAACCGCGTCGAGCACGGCCTGGAACATTTCCAGGTCGGCGCGGAACTGCCGGGTGAGCGAAAGCTCGGCGCTGATATCCTCGAACATGAAGGCGATCGCCCCGTCGGGATGCGGCCGACCCATCACGCGAAAGGACTTGCCGTCCGGAAGTTCCCACAATTGCTGGTAGGTGCCACTTTCGGCGCCTTCCTCGAGCATCGCGATATCGTCGCGCCAGGACCTGTAGTCGCGCGGCTCGGGCATTCGCTGCCGGTCGTGCAGCCTGTCGAGAAATGCACGCAGATCCGGGCGGGATGACAGGAAGTCGACGCCTGCATTGGTCAATTGAACCAGGGCCGGGTTGAAGGTGACCAACTGGCGCTTGCGATCGAAAACGGCAAGCCCGACGGGAAGGGCCGCGAATGTCTTGGTGGTGGTCTGGACAAACTCCCGCAAGTGGGTTTCCGCGCGCACCAGTTGATCGATCGGCTGCGCGGTGAAAACGGCGCTGCCACCGGGCAACGGGTCGCGCCCGACTTCGAACCAGATCGGTTCCTCCCGGCTGGGCATCTCGATAAGGCATCGGCACGAGGTGCCGTCAGCAAGAGATGACTTCAACTGGGTGGCGAAAATGCGGGGCAGGGGCCAACTTGGGGCATCGCCCCGCAATTCTTCCACAAGGTCGAGATAGGCCGCGTTGGCCCATGTCACACGCCCGCTTTCGCCCTCCCGCCATATGGCAATGCCGCCGCAATCCAGCGCAAGGCGCAGATCCGCAAGTTCCGATTGCAAGGCATCGAGGGTAGCGGCATCGACAGGTTGACGGCCCGCGCTGCCGCCCGACGGGTTGACAGACAGGACCACGACATCGTCGGCATCCAGCCGCCCACCGATCAGGATTTGATCGGTTCCGATCCGACCGTCGAGCAAGAAGGCCTCTCCCCGGTCGAGAAGTCTGTCGAGGCGCGGCATGAGATCGGTGCTGAGCTGCGACAATGCGGCCACGAGACGCTTGAAGGCCAAGCTGCGGTCGATGTCGGGATCGAGGAACGCATCATCCGTGTCGATATCCGACAAAAGGTAGCTTTCGCGAAACCGGTACACACGCTGCACGTCCGATCCGCGCGCCACCGCATCGGCGCGCCCAGCGCTGATGCGTGCCGCGTTTCCGCGTTGCACCAACAGGTGAGTCGTCAACACCACGGCAAGGCAGGCGGTGATCAGCGTAATGGCCATGAATATCAGTGTTGCGGCGTTGTCCAAAGCCGTTCCCGTCTGTCAGCCCCACGGACAGACATTGTCGGACAACAGTTAACGGCTGGTTAATGAATTTGGAAAGCAGCGGGGCGGGTTTTTTCCCGTATGGAAACAATACCATGAGAATCAATCTATTATGAGCTGGTTCTGCCCGAGCGCGCCGCCGTTGCCATCGACTGGGCGCAAGGCGGCATCATTCCACAAGACTTCCACCCGCGCGCCTGTCAAGCCATTGGCATCGGCGGCCGTCAGGAACGGGTCGCCGGCATTGAGGAATTGCACCTGCGCCCCGGAGCGCTCCAACAAGGTCTTGGCGATGAACAGGCCCAGGCCCATGCCTTCGTATCCGGGACGCACCGTCTGCTCCACCCGATTGCGGCGGCGCAAGAACGGGTCGCCAAGACGGCCGAGCAGGTCGGGCGGGAAGCCCGCGCCGTCATCGGTTATCGTCACCTGGATCATGCGGTCGTCCCAGACAGCCTCGACCCAGACCTCGGCGCGAGCGAAATCGACGGCGTTCTGCACGAGATTTCGAATGCCGTGGATCACTTCGGGTCTGCGCCAGATCTCGGGCTGCGTGTCGGGGTCCGCGTCCTCATTGCTTCGGCGGACATCGAAATGCAGGTCGATGCCACGATTGGCGTGGGGCTCTGCCGCCTCTCGCAACACGACGCCGAGGGGCGCGCGGCGCAGGAGCTTGTCGTCCTTCCCGGCGCGGCCCATGGAGTGCAGGATATCGCGGCAACGGTCCGCTTGTTCACGGATCAGTGCGGCGTCCTCGGCCCATTCCGGATACGCGGCCAGATCCTCGACCAGTTCCGTCGAAACAAGCTTGATCGTCGCCAGCGGCGTTCCAAGCTCGTGCGCTGCGGCTGCCACCACACCGCCCAGATCGGTCAGTTTCTGCTCGCGCGCCAGCGCCATCTGCGTGGCGAGCAAGGCCTGGGACATCCGGTGCGTTTCCGACGCGACACGGCGGGCATAGGCGGACAGAAATACGATTCCGATCACCAGCGAGACCCAGAATCCGAAGATGAACAAGCCCGGCAGTGCCAGAACCTCGCCCGACAGTGTCGTCAGCGGCAGATACCATAGCGACAGGCACGAGATCAGGAAGATCGCCAGCGCCCCGAGGATGATCGTCGAGCGCATCGTCAGGGCCGTGGCCGAGATCGTGACCGGGGCAAGGATCAGCAGCGAAAACGGGTTGTTCAGGCCCCCGGTCAAAAACAGCAGGAACGCCAATTGCGACAGGTCGAACAGCAGCGTCAGCATGGCGTCCCGGTCGCTGAGGCGCTGGTTTTCCGGGAAGATCGACATCGCGACGAGGTTGGAAACGACGCTGGCCCCGATGGCGAGGAAGCACAGTCCGATTTCCACCTGCAGGCCGATATAGAAGGCGGCGGTTACCACGGTTACTGTCTGTCCGAGGATCGCCAGCCACCGCAGCACCAGCAATGTACGCAGGCGGACCCAGTCGACGCGGCTGTCCTCGCTGACGAGCGCCAGGGCCGGATCGAACTGGGGCTCGTCTCTCGCCATGGTCGGGGCATCCTGTCACACAAGGGCTGTCGTGAATTGATAGGGCGGCGCGGGCGTGGTTACAACGCGGCGTAGTCTTGGAGCCAAATTGCCATGTCACGACCCTACGCACTTGCCTCCGTCGCGTTGATCGGGACGCTCATCTCGGGAACCGGAGCCGCAGTGCTTATCGCACGGAACGGATCGGGCGATCCGTTTGCCGAGTGCCGCGAGGGTGTTGTCGCCGGTGGTGTGGCCAGCATCGGCGGGCCATTCACGTTGGTGAGCGAGACCGGCCAGAGTGTGACGGATGCGGAGGTCATCACCCAGCCCACCCTGGTCTATTTCGGATACACTTTCTGCCCGGACGTCTGCCCGCTGGACACTGTTCGAAATGCGGAAGCTGTCGATATCCTCGAAGCATCCGGGCATGAAGTTCTGCCGGTCTTCATCACGGTGGACCCCAACCGGGACACGCCGGAGGTGATGGCCGCCTTCACCGACAATGTACATGAGCGGATGCTGGGCCTGACCGGAACACAGGAACAAACCCATGCGGCGGCGCAGGCCTACCGCGTCTACTACCAGAACCACGATGACGGGACCGATCCCTACTACCTCGTGGATCACACGGCTTTCACTTATCTGATGTTGCCCGGATCCGGCTTTGCGGAGTTTTTCAACCGCGACACGACGCCTGCCGAAATGGCGGCGCGCACGGCCTGCTTCATAGAGGCAGGCAGCTGATCCGTCCGGCCCGCATCGGCTCGGCCGGGAACGTCGCTCCCTTCGTCGGGCAGAAAAAAGGCCCCGCCGGGTGGCGGGGCCGCATCGCGTCGTCGATGACGATCAGATGACGATCAGATCTTGTCGTCCAGTTTGCCCTTGATCTCGCCTTTTGTCTGCTGCGCTTCGCCCTTCAGCTTCTGCGCCTTGCCTTCGGCGCGCAGCTCAGAGTTGTCTGTTGCATCCCCAACTGCGTCCTTGACGGCTCCGGCGGCCTTGTTGGCTGCACCTTTTGCCTTGTCCTTGAACTCGCCCATGGCTTTCGTCCTTTTCATGTCGCGGGGCAGAGTTTCGCCCGCATTTATACCGATGATCGGCATCGGCACCGGAGCTGCGCGTGTTTCTCTCTGGCGCGGCCTTGTTCGCGACAAGAGAACGCCGCGCACCATGAACCGGTTCCGAGCCAGGGGCTCCAGATGGGACATTTTCCGCGCTGGGATGGGACTTTGATGACCGACATTGAAGGCGAACAGCGCAATGCCGCGTCTGGGAGCCAGCAAGAAAAAGGGCGCCCCGATGGAGGCGCCCTTCGTATTGGCCGGGTCTGAACGATGTCTGCCCGGACGGTCCTGTCCGCCGGTCAGCGGTGGGTGAAATCGGGATACGCTTCCATCCCAAGTTCGGCAACGTCGAGGCCGTTGATCTCGTTTTCTTCGCTGACGCGGATCCCGCTCAAGGCATTCAGGATGAACCACACCACGAGCGAGGTGACGAAGACGAACGCACCGATGGCGGCGATGCCAAGGATCTGTGCGCCCCAGTTTCCGGTATAGAAGGCGACGGCGAGCGTGCCCCAGATACCTGCGAAAAGGTGCACCGGGATTGCACCAACGACATCGTCGATCTTCAACTTGTCGAGCATCGGAACCGTGAGGACCACGATCAGGCCACCGATGGCGCCGGTCACCAGCGACATGAACAGCGACGGGGCCAGCGGCTCGGCGGTGATGGACACAAGGCCCGCCAGAGCGCCGTTGAGCACCATGGTCAGGTCGACCTTGCCATACATCACCTGCGTCAGGATCAACGCCGCGACCGCACCGGCCGCAGCGGCCATGTTGGTGTTGGCAAAGATCCGCGACACGTCGGCCACGTCACCGATGGTGCCCATGGCCAACTGCGATCCACCGTTGAAGCCGAACCAGCCGAGCCACAGGATGAACGTGCCGAGGGTGGCCAGCGCCAGGTTGGAGCCCGGCATCGGGTTGACGCGGCCGTCCTTGTACTTGCCCAGACGGGGGCCAAGGACGATCGCACCGGCCAGCGCCGCGAAACCGCCTGCCGCGTGCACCAGCGTGGAGCCCGCGAAGTCGGAGAAGCCCGCCTCAGACAGCCAGCCGCCACCCCACTGCCACGATGCCTCGATCGGGTAGATGAAGCCGGTCAGCACGACGACGAAGAACAGGAAGGGCCACAGCTTGATGCGCTCGGCCAGGGTGCCCGATACGATGGACGCCGTCGTCGCACAGAACATCAGCTGGAAGAAGAAGTCGGAACCGACGGAGGCATATTCGAGTGCTGTTTCGGTATCGGCCAAGCCCACCGGCTCAAGCGAGGTGATAGCGAAGAACGGACCAAGCCAGCCCTCGATCAGCCAGTCGGCCGGATACATGATCCCGAAGCCGACCAGCCAATACATGATCGCCGCGATGGAGAAGAGCGCGATGTTCTTGGTCAACTGCATCGTGACGTTCTTGGAGCGGACCAGACCGGCCTCCAGCATGGCGAAACCTGCGGCCATCCAGAACACGAGGAAGCCGCCGACAAGAAACAGCAAGGTGGTGAGAATGTAGGAGGTGTGCTGCGCCGCTTCGACGCCGGCCTCCTGTGCGAAGCCCGGTCCTGCCAGCGCAAGCAGCGTGGCGGCGGGGAGGAGAAGGTTCTTTTTCATGTCTCTCTCAATTTCCCAAAGTTGCAGGGACGCGGGCTTTTACAGCGCGTCGTCGTTGGTCTCGCCGGTGCGCACGCGAACAGCGCTTTGCACGTCGAGGACGAAGATCTTGCCGTCGCCGATCTTGTCGGTCTTGGCGGTGGTCTGGATGGTTTCGACGACCTGATCGGCCATGCCGGAGGCCACGACGATCTCCAGTTTCACCTTCGGCACGAAGTTCACGGCGTATTCCGCGCCGCGATAGATCTCGGTGTGACCGGATTGCGAGCCGAAGCCCTTGATCTCGGTCACCATCATCCCGCGCACGCCGATGGCGGTGAGCGCTTCACGCACCTCCTCCAGCTTGAACGGTTTGATTGCTGCAATGATGAGTTTCACGTCTCTACACCCCTTGCGGTTTTTGGACTGTCCCCCCCGGAGCTTGCGACGCCGGGATGATTTGCACGGCCCTGTGCGGACCGTTTACAAGGCTAAGTCAGACCGGAGGGTGGGGAAGGGCAACGAAGGGTATGCCTTTTTGCAGGGCATCGCCGCCGCACATGCAATCTTTTTGCGCATTTGTGCCCATGTGCCGTTTTTTTGTGCGGCCCGCGAATGGCGCTGGAGTGGCTGCCCTCTTCGCATTCGACTCGAACTTGCTTATCTTGAGTGCAAACGAGGATGGCCCCGGCCTGTGCCGCAATGGCATGGGTCGCAATCGGGCCCCCGGCACGAGGCAAGATGACATGAGCCCTTCAGGACAAGGTGGACGTCGGCTGGTGGCTGACAGGCGTGCAAGCGCTGCTCCGAAGCAACCGGCGCGGTCGCGGTCGGGTGGCGGGTCGGGTGGCGGGTCGGGTGGTGGCACGCGCAGGCGACGGCAGCCACGGCGGCGCGCGACACCGCGTCGTCGCGGTCCGCTCGGCTTTCTGGGTCGCATCGTCCGTTTCGTGTTTCGCCTGATCTGGGGCGTCCTCTGGCGCGGCGCGGCTGTGGTCGCACTGATCGTCGGACTCGCCACGGCCTATTATTACAGCCAACTGCCCGAGGTTGGCGCGCTTCTGGATGCGCGCGCGGGGGGATCTGTCACCATGCTGGACCGCAACGGAGAGGTCTTTGCCTGGCGCGGCGAGCAATTTGGCGGCGCGATCGATCCCGGCAACATCTCCCCGCATCTGGTCAATGCCGTCATTGCGACGGAGGACCGGCGCTTCTGGCGCCATCTGGGGATTTCCCCGCGCGGGATCGTCGGCGCAATGCTGATCAACGTGCGTGAAGGCCGCTCGCCCCTGTCTGGCCATGGCGGATCGACCATCACGCAACAGGTGGCGAAACTCTTGTGCCTCGGCATCGGGTTCGATCAGAACCAATGGGGCAGTGAGGCTGAATACGAGGCCGATTGCCGACGAACGACGATCTGGCGAAAGATCCAGGAAGTTCCGTTCAGCTTCGCGATGGAGTTGCGCTATTCCAAGTCGGAGATCCTGTCGATCTATCTGAACCGGGCCTATCTGGGCGCGGGCGCACGGGGCTTCGAGGCGGCGGCGCAACGCTATTTCGGGGTTTCGTCGCGGGACGTGAGCCCGCAACAATCCGCGATGCTGGCCGGCCTGTTGTCGGCACCGTCCTACTTTGCGCCGACACGTGACCTGGCCCGCAGTCAGGCACGCGCCAACGTGGTCTTGAACCTGATGGAAGCGGAAGGCTACCTGAGCGCCACCGCCGCAGATGCTGCCCGCGCCGATCCCGCCACACTGTCCGCTGCCGCCACACAGGATACCGGTGGCTATTTCGCCGACTGGATCATGCAAGAGGGCCCCGATTTCCTGACCGGCGAGACCACCGAGGACGTCATCATCCGAACCACCTTCGATCCGGCCATCCAGGCTGCGGCCGAAGCCGCGATCCGCGACGTCTTCGCCAACCAGGTCCGCGAAGGCTCGGAAGCGGAGACTGCGATCGTCGTGATGTCCGCCGACGGCGCCGTGCGCGCCATGGTAGGCGGGCGCGATCTGGCGGGCGGCGGATTGTTCAACCGCGCCACCCAGGCGCTGCGGCAGACAGGATCGTCGTTCAAGCCCTTCGTCTATGCCACCGCGCTGGAATTGGGTTGGCGGTTCGATGACATCGTGCTGGACGCCCCGCTGACGATCAACGTGCCGGGATCGGGGCCCTATTCGCCCGAGAATTACACACGGCAGTTCTATGGCGAGGTCACCCTGCAGGAGGCGTTGCAACGCTCGCTTAACACCGCCGCCGTGCGTGTATCCGAGGCTGTAGGCCGCGACCTTGTCCGCCAGGTCGCCGCCGATTTCGGCATCCAGAGCGATCTTGCCCTGGGCCCGGCTCTGGCGCTGGGTGCGTCCGAATCGACGTTGATCGAGATGACCGGGGCCTATGCCGGTATCCTGAACGGAGGCTACGCGGTACGCCCCTATGGCCTGTCAGAATTGCGCCTGCAGGGCGAAAGCGAGCCGATGTTCGAACAGCAAACCGGGATCCGCGAGCGGGTCATATCGGACTATGCGGCGCGGCAACTGACCTACATGATGAGCACCGTCGTCAACGGCGGTAGCGGCCAGCGCGCCGCCCTGCCGGACCGGCCGGTCGCCGGCAAGACAGGCACCACCAACTCTGCCCGCGACGCATGGTTCGTGGGTTTCAGCGCCGATTACGTCGCGGGCGTCTGGATGGGGTATGACGACAACCGCCCCTTGAGCGGCGTTACCGGCGGCGGCCTGCCGGCGGAGATCTGGCGGCAGGCGATGGAGCGGATCCACCGTGATCTGCCGGCGCGTCCCTTGCCAATGATCGATCCGGTGGCTGAGGCACGCACGCGGGTTCCGGACGCATTGAGTGCGGACGGAAGCGGCGGCATTTTCAACGGCGCAGATGGCATTCTTCGCGGTCCCGTGACGCCTGAAGGCACCCGGATTCCGGTAGGCAATGCACAGGGCCAGGGCAATATCGGCGACGCCATCAACAGCGTTCTGGACAGCATCTTCGGGCCGCGGCGGTAGGGTTTGGGATGTCAGGCGAGGTTGAAACCCCGCCCCGCCCGTGAAACCCTGGAAGTCAATACCCGAGCGCTATGCCGTCCTTGCGTGGGTCCGATCCACCTTCCAGCACTCCGTCCGGCCGGATGCGAATTGCCTGCGCACCACCGATGGGCGTGTCGGGATTGGTCAGGTCATGACCCATGCTCTCCAAGGCTGTGCGCGCATCCGGACCATAGCCTCGTTCGATCCTGAGGCTTGCCTTTTCAGCGAAGCTGCGCGGCGCGTCGATGGCGGATTGCGGGTCCATCCCGTAATCGACCACGTTCGACACGAAACGCGCGTGGCCGGTTGCTTGGTAAGCACCGCCCATGACACCGAAGGGGATCAGGCTGCCATCGTCCAATTTGAGCATTCCGGGGATGATCGTGTGCATCGGGCGCTTGCGCGGCCCCGCTTCGTTTGGGTGCCCTTTTTCGAGGCTGAAGCCTTTGCCGCGATTGTGGAACAGGATGCCGAACGTGTTGGACGCAAGGCCTGATCCGAAGGTGTCGAAGATCGAATAGATCAGGGACACGGCGCGGCGGTCCCGGTCCACGACGGTTATGTAGATCGTTTCCTTGTGGACATTGTCGGACGCAATGCGCGGGTTTTCCATGGCGCGGGCAGGGTCGATCAGCGCCGCAAGATCGCGTGCTGTGTCCTTCGACAACAGATGGTCCAGCCGGGTCACGGCGGCCGGGTCGGCGATGAACCGGTCGCGCGCGTCGTAGCCAAGCTTGGTCGCCTCAGCCTCCAGATGCACGCGCTGCGCGCCGAAGGGATCGTCCTGTGGCGAGAGTGTCTCAAGCATGTTGAGGATCAGCATGGCGGCCGCGCCTTGCCCGTTGGGTGGCATCTCGATCACCTCGGCGCCGCGATAGGTGGAGCGCAGCGGCGTGACGTAGTCACAGGCCGTGGCGGCGAAATCATCCAATGTATGGGTGCCGCCCAGAGCCTGCAGCGACGCGACCATGTCCTCCGCTACGACGCCTTCATAGAACCCGACGCGGCCCTGGCTGGCGATGGCGCGCAAGACTTCGGCCTGCGCAGGTGCGGCGAAGCGCGCGCCGATGGGAAACGCCTTGCCATCCTTCAGGAAGAGCGCACGTGCGCGGCCCGCGATATTGTCCTTCGCACCGGCCCAGTCGAAGGCGACGCGGGGCGCGACGGGAACACCGGCCTCGGCGTAGTGGATAGCGGGCGCGAGGATCTGGTCGAGTGGCAAGGCGCCATGATCGGCATGGAGGCGGCAGAAGCCATCGACCGCGCCGGGCACCGTGACGGAAACCGCGTCCATCGCCGGCATGGTCTTGTGAGTGGCGCGCAACGCCTCGGCATCAAGACCCGCAGGCGCGCGGCCCGAGGCGTTCAGGCCGATAATGTTCCCGTCGGGTTGGGCGATCAGTGCGAACATGTCGCCGCCCAAGCCGGTCATCTGCGGCTCGCAAATCCCCAGAAGACTCGCGGCACCGATAGCAGCATCCACCGCATTGCCACCCTGTTGCAGGATCGAGATGGCGGTCTGCGCGGCCAACGGGTGCGACGTGGCGCACATGCCCTGATCGGAATAGACAGCCGAACGGCCCGGTGTATGAAAATCGCGCATCGCGCCAACTCCCCTGTTTGACATTCAGCGCACCCTTAGACGAGGTGGGAGGGAGGGCAAGAGGGCCGCGCAAGGTTGGGGGGAATGAAAGAAACTGCAGAAGTCCTCGGCACCGCGCACTGGGTGGGGGCTTTGATACGCGACACCGAGGGAAGCCTCTGCAGCTACATTTCCCGGTATGACGGGGCAAATGGGCGGTGGTTAGGAGGAAATTGGGCATTATCGGGGCGGAGCGGTTGAGAGAGTCGCACGTCCCGGGCCGGTTTCGGATGGGCGGGTTGGCGACAGGCGGAATGCGCCGACGGTTTCGGGAGCATCTGCAGCATGGGGTCTTCTGCCCCAGTCAAGACGCCACCCCTCTGCGATGGGCGATGCCTTTCGGTGCACGCGATGAAACGCAGGGTGCTGCTGTGGAGATGCCTTCCATCGCTCCTGGCAGCGGAAGGTCGCCGTGCCGGAGCGTCGTTGGCTGGTCGCATGGACATAATGTGCCGTGATGTATCGTGGCGCACTGACGCGCGCGGTGCCGAGGTCCGGATTGACGGTAGCGACGCCCATATTTGACAGTGCATGAACCGACATTATCCGAGCGAGAACAAGAATCCCGGGTTGGGGTGATAGTGTTTGCCCCCAAAGTTTTCGTAACGCGCCGCTAAAGGGGTCAGTCTGCTTCAACCTCCGCCGGGATGAAAAATCGTAGCCGGTTCTGATCCTGCTCGCGCCAATACTGGATGTCTTGTGTTAGATCGCGCACCAAGGCCCATCCGAAGCCCCCCTCCGGCAATGTGGCGGGCCGATCCTGATCGACCACGGGCATCACACCGGCCGGGACGCGGCCCCATGGCATCGGAACCCCCTCATCGCGGACCTCGCACAAGATCCCATCTGGCCGCAGCCAGATCGAAACCTCCATCGGCTGTCCGTGGGCAAAGCCATAGGCGTGTTCCACCACGTTGTTGAGCACCTCGGCCATGATGATTTGCGATGTATCGTTCATTTCGGCCGAAACCTGTGCATCGCCCATTTCCGCGCGCAGGACGTCCAGCAGTCTGCGCACGGCACCCATTCCTGCGGTCAGGCGGTGGTGGAGGTCCGGTGATGCCAGATCTGGCAGGGCGCTGGCCGTGCCGGCGCGTCCCATGGTCATTCCGCTGCGGTTGGCCCGGCCGCCATGAGGGCTGCCCCCAACGTCGGAAAGATCGCGAAGACGGAGTTCATCCTTGTCAACATCATCACCTTCTCGACTGGCGGTTGCAATCCGGCCAAGGCCATGTGCCGGTCCGGACCAAGCGCCTTGTAGACCGCAACGATTGCGCCGAGTCCGCTGGAATCGAGAAACTCCACAGCGCTGAGGTCGAGGATCACATCGCCCCCACCAGCAGTCAGGGTGCGAAACACCTCCTTGAACTGAATCGCGATGCTGGCATCCAGTCGCGGATCTGCAAGGTGGACGACACCGCAGGTGTCGTGTTCCGTGAAAGTCAAATTCATCGCATGTTCTCCGGCAACGATCTCTGTTAGAAACCTACGAGCCAATTCTTACCAATTCGTTTTCAGCCAAACTGCGATGGAAGACCCGATGGAAGATATCGTCATCACTGGGGCTGCACGTACGCCGATGGGTGGTTTTCAAGGTGCATTCGCGTCCCTGACCGCGGCGGAACTGGGCGGCCATGCGATCCGCGCGTCGTTGGGAGGCGCGAAGGTGGACGAGATTCTGATGGGGTGCGTCCTGCCTGCCGGTCAAGGTCAGGCGCCGGCGCGTCAGGCGGGGTTCCACGCAGGCCTGCCCGAGGATGTCCCGGCCACAACGCTCAACAAGATGTGTGGATCGGGGATGAAAGCCGCTATGATGGCCCATGACGCGTTGGCGCTTGGGCAGGCCGACGTGATTGTGGCCGGCGGCATGGAATCAATGACCAACGCGCCCTACCTTCTGCCGGCCATGCGCAATGGTGCGCGCCTTGGCCACCAGAAAACGATCGACCACATGTTCCTGGACGGGCTGGAAGATGCCTACGACAAGGGCCGTCTGATGGGCACCTTCGCCGAGGACTGCGCCGAGGCCTTCCAGTTCACCCGCGCTGATCAGGACGGTTATGCCTTGGCGTCGCTGCAAAATGCCCTGACGGCCATCTCGACGGGTGGTTTCGCCGACGAGATCGCTCCGGTCCCCGTCCGGTCCCGCAGCGGCGAGGACATCGTCACCACCGACGAACAGCCGGGCAATGCGCGCCCTGATAAGATCCCGCAGCTCAAGCCTGCCTTCCGCGAAGGCGGCACGGTCACCGCGGCCAATTCATCGTCGATTTCGGATGGCGCGGCCGCCCTTGTGCTGGCCCGCGCCAGCGCCGCCAAGGCGCAAGGCCTGCCGGTCCGCGCGCGCATCCTCGGCCATGCCTCCCATGCCCATGCGCCTGCCTTGTTTCCCACGGCGCCAATCCCCGCCGCGAACAAGCTGCTGGCAAGGCTCGGCTGGACCACCGACGATGTCGACCTCTGGGAAGTGAACGAGGCCTTTGCGGTGGTTCCCATGGCGTTCATGCGCGAACTTGCGGTTCCGCGAGAGAAGATCAACGTCAATGGCGGCGCCTGTGCGCTTGGCCACCCGATTGGTGCGTCTGGTGCGCGAATCATCGTCACCCTGCTCCACGCTCTGGAAGCGCGCGGGCTGCAACGCGGCATCGCCGCCATCTGCATCGGTGGAGGTGAAGGCACGGCTATCGCGATCGAACTGATCTGACCGTCTGCCTCCCCCCTTTTCGACTGTTCAAGCCAGAGTCCGCCATGCTCGACTACACCGCACTTGCCAAGACGATCGCCGCGCTGACCGATGGCGAAATCGACACAGTTGCGCTGATGGCCACTGTCACCTGCGAGGTTCACCATGCCGATGAGCGCTTCGACTGGACCGGTTTCTATCGCGTTACCGAGCCAGGTTTGCTAAAGATCGGCCCCTATCAAGGCGGCCATGGCTGTCTTGTGATCCCGTTCGACAGGGGCGTCTGCGGGGCCGCCGCGCGGACTGGGGAAATTCAGCTTGTGCCCGATGTCGACGCGTTCCCCGGCCATATTGCGTGCGCGTCCTCCACGCGGTCCGAACTTGTGCTTCCGGTGCGCAATGTGGCGGGCGAGATTCTCGCCGTCTTCGATATCGACAGTGACAGGCCCGATGCCTTCACCCGGGCTGACGCCGATGCCCTCGCCGCGATCCTGACCGCGACCTTCGCACGGTAGCGATGCCGGCGCGCTATTCGGTCGCGTCCGCGGAGCGCATCAATTCCGGTGCGGTCAGACGGCGTGGGGCGGCATTTACGCGGCTCGCCCCTTGCAGGACTTCCGCCGGGCTTTGCACCACTTGCATCTCTTCCAGCTTGCGGGCCGAGGGCAGGACGCGCACCTCCAAAGAGCCCATCGCCTTGTTGTAGCTTTCGACCGAGCGGTTCAGCGCTACGCCGACCTTCTCCAGATGCCCGGCGAAAACGGCCAGTCGATCATAGAGATCTTTCGCCTCGCGGTGAATCTTCACGGCATTTTCGGCAATCGCTTCCTGCTGCCAGCCGAAGGCGATAGTGCGCAGAAGCGCGATCAGGGTCGAGGGCGTGGCGATTACCACGCGCGCCTCCATGGCGCGTTGCATCAGTTCGGGATCGACCTCGGCTGCGGCAGAAAGGAACGTCTCGCCGGGGATGAACATGACGACGAAATCCGGGGTGCCGCCGAGAAGGTCGTGATAGCGTTTCGAAGACAACATCCGGACATGTTCCCGCACCTGCCCGGCATGGCGTTTGATCGACGCCTCGCGCTGGTCTGGCGTTTCGGCTTCCAGCGCATCGAGATAGGCGTCGAGCGGGGTCTTCGCGTCGACGATCAGCGACCGCGCGCCGGGCATGCGTACGATAGCATCCGGTCGGCGGAGGCCGTCATCGGTTCGGTGGCTGACCTCGGTTTCGAAATCCACGTGTTCGGACATGCCTGCAAGTTCGAAGACCTGTCGCAACTGCATCTCGCCCCAGCGACCCCGCGTCTTGGGCGCGCGCAGCGCCTGTACCAGCTTGCGGGTCTCGCCGGTCAGCGCCGTTTGGCCCAGCTTCAACTCCTCTACCTGGGTCCGGATCGAACCATAGGCATCGGCGCGTGTCTTCTCCATTTCCTGCAGCTTGGAGTCGAATGCGCCCAGACGTTCACCCAGTGGCTTCACCATCATGTCGATCGCCAGTTGGCGGGCTTCCATGTCCTTGGCGGCGGTCTCGGAATGCGTGGCGAAGCGTTCCGTCACGCGATCGAGGAAGGCTTTGGAATTTCCCTCCAGCACCTCGTTCGCAAGGTTCTTGAAACGCGATTGCAGGACGTCGTTGAGGCCGCGGAGCTCCTCCAGTCGCGCGGCGTGGGTGCTTTCCACCGTTTCCAACTTCGCGTCGGCCGCGGTAAGGGCGCCTGCCAATCGGTCGCGGTCGTCGCGGAGGGTTTCCATCCCGGCTTCAAGGGTAGCAAGGCGTTCGACGCGGGCTTCAGCGGTGGCAAGGCGCTGGCGCAGACTGTCCGCCTCGGCAAGCTTCCGGCTGGCTTGACGCAGCCTTGTGCCGCGCAGGAGATAGCCCACAAGAAAGATGAGGCCCAAAAGGCCCGCCAGCAGAAAATAGGCAGGCAACGGGTCAACCTCGGGGCCGAACGGGCTGGTCGCGCGGAGGCTCGCGGCGATGCTGTCGAGGAAGCCAAAGAAAGGAGCGTTTTCCATCTAGGTGCGTCCGAACAGGCGTTCAATGTCGCTCAGCTTCAGTTCCACATAGGTGGGCCGTCCGTGGTTGCATTGTCCCGATAATGGCGTCGCCTCCATGTCGCGCAGGAGCGCATTCATCTCGTCGCCGCGCATCTGGCGACCTGAGCGGATGGAGCCGTGGCAGGCGACACGCGACAGGACGGCTTCGATGCTGGCCTGAAGGCTGTTGCTGTCGCCGTGGTCGTCCAGCTCGTCCAGCACGTCGCGCAGCAGCGCCTCGGCATTCACCTGACCCAGGATTGCGGGCACTTCACGCACGGCGATGGTGCCGGGGCCAAAGGGTTCGATCACAAGTCCGAACTGCTCCAACTCAGTCGCGTGGTCCAGCAGTCGCTCGGCATCGTCGCCGAGGTTGAGGATGTCGGGGATCAGGAGCGCCTGTCGCGCGATGCCGTTTGCGGCCATCTGTGCCTTGAGCCGTTCATAGACGAGGCGTTCATGGGCAGCGTGCTGGTCGACGATGACTATTCCATTGGGGGTCTGGGCGATGATGTAGTTCTCATGCACCTGCGCACGGGCGGCGCCGAGGGGGCCGTCCGATCCTTGGGGCGGCTCCTCCACGCGGGCGGACGGGGCGGTCCAGTCCGACGCCGTCTCCGCGAAGCCGTCACTCGGGCGCGACCACCGCCCCCCCGACGCGCGGTCCATCTGGTAGACGCGCGCTGCGCCGGGTTCCGGCGTGAAGGCGCCGAGCGTTGAATGGGCCACGGTTGAAGACGCGCGGTGCCCGGCCTCGGCGAGTGCATGGCGCAGGCCGGAAACGATGAGGCCGCGCGCGATCCCGGGCTCGCGGAAGCGGACCTCGGACTTGGCGGGGTGGACGTTCACGTCCACATTTTCGGTCGGACAGTCAATGAAAAGCGCCGCCGCCGGGTGCCGGTCGCGGCTGAGGACATCCCGATAGGCCGCGCGCAATGCCCCGATCAGCAGCTTGTCGCGGACCGGTCTGCCGTTGACGAAGACATATTGCGCGACGCCGGAGCCACGGGAATAGGTCGGCAGGGCGGCATAGCCGGTGAGCCGCAGGCCCTCGCGTTCCGCAGCGACGGCCAGCGCATTGTCGGTGAAGTCGCGGCCCATGGTCGTCGTAAGGCGTGCGCGCAGGGCATCGAAAAGGTCGCCGCTTTCCGGGTCGGCGCGGAACACCACGCGTTCACCGTCCGTTACGTCCTTGAGGGTGAATCCGACGCCCGGTTCTGCCATCGCCAGTCGCCTGACCACATCGGTGATCGCCTGCATCTCGGCCCGGTCAGAGCGCAGGAACTTGAGCCGCGCAGGCGTGGCAAAGAACAGGTCACGCAGCTCCACCACGGTTCCCCGATTGAGCGCGGCTGGCTTCACGGGCTCATGGGCGCCGCCGGAGACGCGGATCAGGTGGCCCTGCGCGCCGGCGCGGGAGGTGATCGACAAGCGCCCGACAGCGCCGAGGCTTGGCAGCGCCTCGCCCCGGAAGCCGAAGGAGCGGATGTTGAGCAGATCGGAGCCGTCGATCTTCGACGTGGCGTGGCGCGACAGGGCCAGCGGCAGGTCATCCGCTTCCATTCCGCAGCCATCATCGCTGACGCGTATCAGGGTCTTGCCGCCATGGGCGACCGCGATTGTGATGCGACGGGCCTCGGCATCTATCGCATTCTCCACCAACTCCTTCACGGCGGAGGCAGGGCGTTCCACCACCTCTCCGGCGGCAATGCGATTAATTGCGGCTTCGTCCAACTGACGGATAACCGGGCGCAGCGTTTCGCCTATATAGGGGTTCGGGGTGGCCATGTCGCTAGGTGTAGCATGGGCCGATGCCGAGAGGGAACCGATTCGGTCGTGTTCGATGCGGGCGGCAGAGTGGTGCTTCCACCTGCCGCCGCCTTTGTCAGTTTGACGCCGACAGGCCCTCGGGTTGGCCAACGACCACGAAATTCAAGCCCTCGGGATCAACCAGCCTGGCGGCTACACGCTGGATATCATCCACCGTCACGGCCATCACCCGGTCATTGCGCGTGTTGATATAGTCGATCGGCATGTCATCGGACTGCATCGCGGCGAGGATCCCGGCGATCCGTCCATTGCCATCGAAGCGCAGGAAATAAGCGCCGGTCAGGTAACGCTGAACGTTGTCCAGTTCAGTCTCGGTGATACCGTTCGCGGCGAGATCAGCCCATGCGGCCTGGACAACGTCGATGGCCTCGGCCACCAGATCGTTGGACGAGGAGAAGCCGCCCTGCATCATTGGCGCCGCGCGGCTGAGCCCCAGCCAGGTGCTGATTCCGTAGGTCAGGCCGCGCGCCTCGCGCACGTCTGCCATCAGCCGCGAGCGATAGCCGCCGCCGCCCAGAACCTCGCCCATGACGAATGCGGGGAAAAAGTCCGGGTCGTCGCGCGCCATTCCGGCATGGCCGAACATCACCGAACTTTGAGGGGTCGGGAAATCCACCACGGTCACGCCGCCGGGCAGGTTTACATCAGCGGGTCCGGGCAAGGGCCGTTCGGATGAAACGGGCAGATCACCCAGAAGCGCATCCAGCAGCGGCCCGAGATCTTCTGGTGTCATGTCGCCGGACACACCGACGGACACACGATCCTGCACCAGCGCGGCGCGGTGTGCGGCCAAGAGGTCGTCGCGAGTCAGCGCGGCGACGCTGTCCAAGGTACCCTCTGCCGTCCGGCCGTAGGGATGGTCGCCAAAGGCGAGTTGATTGAAGGTCGCGCCAGCGATGCTGTCAGGGTCGATCAGGTTCGATTGTATGATGGACAGAACCTGCCCGCGTACCCGCTCCACCGCGGTGTCATCGAAGCGTGGATTGACCAGCGCCTCGCGCAGCAGGGCCACGACCTCGTCGCGATTCCGGGTCAGCATCTGGATCGAGATCACCACCTCGTCGCGGTAGATGTCGAGACTGAACGATGCCGCCAGCCCCTCCAGTGCCGCTGCGAATTCGGCCGCGTCCATGTCGCCCGCGCCTTCCTCCAGCAAAGATACCATCAGGTGAACGGCACCCTGAGATTCGGGCAAGTCGATGGACGATCCACCGGCGAACCAAAGGTCGATGGCGACGAACGGGATGGAGGTGTCTTCCACCAGCCAGGCCTCGATCCCACCAGGGGAGGTGACGCTTTGGATATCGACTTGTGCATGGGCCGGCGCGGAAAGGGCGAGTGCGGCCAACAACGGTGCGAACAGACGCCGAGCGAACCTAAGCGCGATCATTGGGTAACCTCTGCTGCGGGGGCGGTGGTGTCTTCGGGTTCGGGCTGCATCAGGTAGCCGATCACGATGGCCTCCTGCGAAAACAGGGTCCGGGCGGCGTTCATCACATCGTCGATCGTCGTGGCGGCCAATACATCCGGCCAAGCCTGCACGTCGGCTACCGTCAGCCCCGAAGTAAGTGCCGCACCATAATTGCGGGCAAGGCCTGCGGCGTCGTCTTCCTCGTAAATGCGGGCGGATTCGATCTGGAACTGGATGCGCGCGAACTGCTCGGGGTCGATGCCCTCTTCCATGAATTCGGCCAACTCTCCCAAAAGGTCGGCTTCGGCCTGATCCAGCGGGGTGCCCGGTAGAGGCATGTTGATGAAGGTGAAAGTCGTCGGATCGAGGTTGATACCGCCATAATAGGCTCTGACAAAAAGCGAGCGCTCATCCTCCAGTTGCAATTCGCGGGGCAGAACGGAGGTGAAGCCCGACCCGCCGAGAATCTCAGCCAGCAGGGTCAGCGCGGCGGCATCTTCCTGGTCGCCGCTGTTGCGTTCGGGTGCCTGGTAGGTGATCGACACATACGGATTGGCGACGCGCGGATCTTCGTAGAAGATGCGGCGTTCTGCGATATGGGGCGGCTCGGACGGTCGCACCCGCGCCTCGACCTCAGGAATGTCGGGGTTCGCGGGGATCGGGCCATAATGCTCTTCAGCCAAGGCGCGAACCTCTTCGGGCGTTGCATCGCCCGCGACGATCAGGATGGCATTGTTTGGATAGTAATGGGTGTCATACCAGTCGCGCGCATCCTGCAAGCTCAACTCGACCATTTCGTGACGCCAACCAATGATCGGGCGGCGATAGGGGTGGTTGAGGTAGACCGCCGCCGATACTTGTTCGTTGAACAGCGCACCGGGAGAGGTGTCGACCCGTTGCGCGCGTTCTTCGAGGATCACCTGTCGTTCGGTGGCAACCTCCTGCTCCGTAAGGCGGAGGTTGCGCATCCGGTCGGCCTCCATCTGCATCATCAGGCCAAGCCGGTCGGAGGCAATTCGTTGATGATAGGCGGTGTAGTCCCACGAGGTGAAGGCGTTGTCGGAGCCGCCATTTGCCTCCACGGTGGCGCTGAATTCGCCGGCGGCAAGAGTGCCGGTAGCCTTGAACATCAAGTGTTCGAGGAAATGCGCGACTCCAGTCTGGCTTGGCGCTTCGTCGGCTGCCCCGGCGCGATACCATACCATGTGGGTAACGGCGGGAGAGCGGTGATCTTCGATCACGACGACCTGCATGCCGTTCTCGAGGGTGAATTCGGTGACGTCGCCGGCGGCCTGAACCGCGTAAGGCACCACGAGCGGGATGGCGGCAAGACCAAGGGCCAGGCCCAGGCGTCGGATCATGTGCATAGTCTCCGGACTGACTCTATCCCGGGTGAATGTATGGAGTTTGGGCCGCGCATCAACTGCCATGACGCAGTCGTGACATCGGACAGGGGCACGCACGTGGTTCGGGTTTTCGGTGCAGCGATCCACCACCCGCCGCACCGGGTATCGTTTGCGGGGCGCATCGGTACGGGACCGCGTCGCGCGCGCCCTTGTTGCCTTGCGCAGAGAGGGACCGGATCGGTCAGAGGCCCGGCGGCGGTGCGCTGGGGGTGCGGGCACCGGCATTCCGCAGGCGCTGCAACTCTGCGTAGCGGTCAAGCGACTGGCGCCGGTAGGCTCGGAAATACGTGTTGGTGTTGAACAGGCGCTCCAGGAGGCGGCCGTTATTGGCGCGCCGAAAGGCCTCGTCTTCGGTGGCCAGCGTAGTCCGAATATCAGCGGACACGCCCAAGCGGGAGGTATAGCCGAGAAGACCTGTGTCTGCCGAATTCGCCCGCGTGATGTCACCGCCAAGCGCTGCAATGGCGTCCGCTTCCGGGTTCGGATCCGCGCGGTTGCCGCCGCCAAGGGTGGGCGGTGGCAACGCGCCACGGTCCGCAGGCAATTCCAGTTCCCGCGTGGGCACAATGCTGAATTCATCCGGCCCGGTCTCGGTATTGCGCAGATTCATCAGCGTGGGCGTACCGCCCGAACAGGCCGACAGGCCCACAAAGGCCATGACCAGAACCAGTCGTGTCGCGCGCAATGCCATCGCGTCCTCCTTGCGGGATGATCTATCCCATCCTCCGCCGCCCGTCACGGGGTATCAAGCCTTGTCTTTGGGCTTATCAGCGAAGAACAGCAACCCGATCGCCCCGCCGACGATACCGATATCCGCGATATTGAACGCGAACGGGTTCACGATGCCACAGCAAGACATGTTGAGAAAGTCGATCACCGCGCCATGAATCAGCCGGTCGAGCGCGTTGCCGAGCGCGCCGCCGACCAATGCGCCCGCGGAGATCAGCGCCACGGGTCGGGTCAGCCCGTTCCGCGCCCACCAGAGCATCCATCCGACCACCGCAAGCGCGATGGCCACCAACAGGTAGCGCATGACCTCTGGCGCACCGGCGAAAAGCCCGAAATTGATGCCAGTGTTCCAGCCGAGATGGAACCGCAAGAGCGGCGGCAGCACATCGATCGCCCGCAATTCGATCAGGTTCAAACCGTAGAGGACACCGTATTTCGACCCCTGGTCGATCACGAACCAGAAAAGGGCAGGCAAGCCCAGGTACCGTATGTTCATCGCCTCGACGTCCTTTTTGTGCCCTTTTGCCCTCCCAATCCGTCGCTGCGCAAGGTTTGGCAGATGGTCACCGGCGCGATGCCCCCGCTTTGGCGTTGCGTCCCGGGATCAGGGCAACTGCGGCGGTTAGTGACGGAAGTGGCGCATGCCGGTGAAGACCATGGCCAGCCCCGCCTCGTCCGCCGCCTCGATGACCTCGGCGTCGCGCATGGAGCCGCCGGGCTGGATCACCGCCGTGGCACCGGCGTCCGCCGCCGCGAGCAACCCGTCGGCAAAGGGAAAGAATGCGTCCGATGCAACGACAGAGCCTTGGGCGGGCGTTTCGGACAATCCGCATTCCGCGCCCATCCGCGCCGCCTTCAGCGCAGCGATGGTGGAGCTGTCCACGCGGCTCATCTGGCCTGCGCCGATGCCGACGGTGGCGTTGTCCTTCGCGTAGATGATGGCATTGGACTTGGTGTGTTTCGCGACGGTCCAGGCAAAGCGCAAATCCCGCATCTCCTGTGCCGTCGGCGCGCGGCGGGTGACGACCTCCAGCAACTCGGGATCGATCTGGCCGGTGTCCTTGTCCTGCACGAGCAGGCCGCCCGCGACCTGCTTGAACGCCGTGATCCGTTGCCGCGGGTTGGGCAGGGCGCCTGTGGTCAGGAGCCGAAGGTTCTTTTTCGCGGCGAAGATGTCGCGGGCCTCGGGGGTAGCATCGGGAGCAATGACCACCTCGGTGAAGATCTGTACGATTTCTTCGGCGGTGGCCGCGTCGAGGGGCATGTTCAGCGCCACGATCCCGCCGAAAGCGGATGTCCGGTCGCAATCGAAGGCGGCGCGGTAGGCCTCCCGCAATGTCGCGCGGCGCGCCACGCCGCAGGGGTTGGCGTGTTTGACGATCGCCACAGCCGGCCCTTCTGCGGCGGCGAACTCGGCCACCAGCTCGAATGCGGCATCGGTGTCGTTGATATTGTTGTAGCTGAGCGCCTTGCCCTGATGCTGCGTCGCCGTGGCCACGCCGGGACGATTCGATCCGTCCCGGTAAAAGGCGGCAGGCTGGTGCGGATTCTCGCCGTAGCGCATTTCCTGCGCGAGGGTGCCGGCAAAAACGCGGTGCGGCGGCGTGGCGATGTCGGCCTCGCGCGCCATCCAGTTCGATACAGCGGCGTCATAGGCCGCCGTCCTTGCATAGGCGGCCTGCGCCATGCGTTGCCGGAAGGCGAAGGTGGTGCCCGCCTGCGTGCCCAGTTCCTCCAGCAACCCGACATATTGCGACGGATCCGTCAGGACCGTAACGGCGCCGTGGTTCTTCGCGGCCGCGCGGATCATCGCAGGGCCGCCGATGTCGATGTTCTCGACACAGATGTCGTAGTCGGCGCCGGCGGCCACAGTCGCCTCGAACGGGTAGAGGTTCACCACCAGCAGGTCTATCGCGCCGATGCCGTGAGCCGCCATAGCGGCCACATGTTCGGGATTGTCGCGCAGCGCCAGAAGGCCGCCATGAACCATCGGGTGCAGGGTCTTGACGCGGCCATCCATCATTTCCGGGAAGCCGGTGACCTCGGCCACATCGCGGACGGGAAGGCCTGCCTCACGCAGCGCCCGGGCGGTGCCGCCGGTGGACAGCAGGTCGACGCCGCGGGCGATCAGCGCAGTGGCAAGATCGATCAGGCCGGTCTTGTCGGAGACGGACAGGAGGGCACGGTCGAGGGGGGATGGGTCTTGCATGGCAATCCTTCGGCAGACTCAAAAGGGCATGCCCGAGGCGGGCAGCGGAGGGGCAGACAGCAGGGCGGCGGGCCGCGCAATCGACCAGCTTACAGCAGCGCCATACCCCCGAACGCGGCTGGTTAAAACGATCTGTTTTGTCGCGCGCGGGCTGAGGCGCCCGGCATCGAAGTAGACGGATTTCTCGATGGACAGCGCAGCCTCTCCGCCATGGCGGAAGACCCAGACCTCGTCATCGGGCAGCGTAAGCGAGATGGCGGCCCCGCCCATGTCCACTTCAACCACGACATCGGGGTGCAGATGGAAGCGCGCGGCAAAACGAAGGCCCACATCGGTGGGCAGATTGCGATTGATCGCGGTGAACCGCGCGCGATCATTGCCGTCGAGCGCCGCCAGCCCGTCTTCTCCGCGCAAGAGATTGCCGCGATCCTCCAGTGTGAGCGATCGAAGATGGATCAGCCCATGGGTGCGCCTCCAGCCATCGTGGGACAGGACCATCCCTTCGCCGCCGGTCATTTCGGAGGTCTGGATGGAGACATCCGTGGGCCCTTCCGCGAAGCTCAGACGTTCGGGCGCGCGGTCGCTGGATCCTGCCCTGAACCGCGCGGAAGAATAGCCGGCCAGCGATACCGTTGAATGGCTGACCGTCGCGCGGCCCGCGCGCCGCCAATCGGGGCCGAAGCTGGCGCCGGACCCTGCGCTGACGATCAGTGGGTGGTTGGACGATGTCATCTCGAACGCCAGTGTGCTGGCGTGGGCGTTGATTGAACCCGGCCCCAGCATCGGAGGCGCGGCGTCAACCAGAACCGTGACCCGGCCCGAGGCCATGCGCGCGAAGCCCATCGCCAGCCCCTTCATCCGCGCGGGTCGAACGCCCGATTGCACCAACGAGCCGATCAGCCGCCCGGGGGCACCCCGCCCACCACCATGGGCGCGCACCAGCGCCCCATCGGCATGGCGCAGAGCCCGCAGGGTCGGGGCGATCCGCATGATGGCCGTATCGACAGCCGGATCGGGGCGCTTGCCCGTCTCGGCCAGGATGTGCGCGGCCCAGGTCAGGTGGACGAACACTTCCAGCAGGTCTTCGGGGTTGCGGGTTACGATGCCGCCTTGGGCATCGATCGAACGGGCGCATTCCTGTGCTAGGCCGCGCAGGGCTGGGTCCAGGCGCGTCTCCATCCCGATCAGTGCGCATGCCGAATAGATCAGGCCGGTCAGCGCCTCGAATCGCGGCAAGCCGGGCGAGCTCAGCGGCCAACGGGCGTCGAGGAAATTGGTTTGTCGCCCCAACGCACGATGGAAGGCGAGGGTGGCCGGGACGGGTTGACCGTTCATCAGAAACAGGACCTGGCTGATCCAGCGGATCTGCCGCCGCCCGGTCAGGTCCGGGGTCCAGCCCGCACCTTGACCGCGGCCGTAGCGCGCGATCCAGTCGGCAAGCCATGCCTGTGCCGTTGCCCGGCCCGCGCCACCCGGCACGGCGGCCAGATCGTCTAGCCAGACGAAGCCGTGCAGTGCGGCCTCGAACGCATCGGTGGGCGCGGCAATGTCCCACGGGCTTTGGCCTGGAGCCTCCACCAATGCGCCGCCCATGCGCAAATTGCCCGCCAGCAACTGCCGCCCGCGCACGGCCGATCCGGGAAAGCGCGGCTCAGGGTGCCATTGGAAACCCCGCATCCGCGGGCCCCAGCCGGCTTTGAGCGCGGCCCATCGGTGGCCGGTTCCGGGGCGGCGATGAGGTTTGCCGGGGTCTCTGGACGTTGTCTCGGGCATTGGGGATGGCTGCTCGGGCTTATGGGTTTTGCGGCGCAGGATAGTGCCTGCGCTGCGGTGTGTCACGGCACGGCGCATGCGCCTTCAAAGCGGAAGGTTCAGCTCAGGGAAAGTGCTGCCATGTAGAAGCCGTCCATCCCGCCGCGTTCGGGCCAGAAAGATGGTAGCAACCGCAGACCGCCCTCGGCGCTGGCCCATTCCGGATCTCCCCCAAGGGCCAGGGGATCGGTCGGGATCACGCGCAGGCCGGGGTGGCGCTTGAACGCGGCGGTGATCTGGAAAGCGCCCTCTACCGGCAGCAGCGAACAGGTGCAGTAAACTAGTGTGCCGCCAGCATTAAGCAGGCTCAGCGCGTGGTCGAGCAGGCGCATCTGAAGCTTGGTCAGCGGTTCCACCTCCTGCTCGGTCTTGAGGAAAGGCAGGTCGGGGTGGCGGCGGATCGTCCCGGTGGCAGTGCAGGGCGCATCGAGCAGGACGGCGTCGTATCCGCCCCGGTGCTGAAACGCATCCCCGGTCAAGAGAGTCGCCTTCAGCCCGGTGCGTGCGAGGTTTTCGGCCACGCGGGTCATGCGCGGGCCGGAGATGTCAAGTGCCGTCACATTGGCCCCGGCGGCAGCCAGTTGCATCGTCTTGCCGCCGGGTGCGGCGCAGAGGTCCAGCACCGTCTTGCCGGCAACGTCGCCCAACAGTCGCACCGGAAGGGCTGCGGCAGCATCCTGCACCCAGAACGCACCTTCGGCAAAGCCCGGCAACGTGGTGACCTGCACGTGACGATGCAGCCTGTAGGAACCTGTGGGCAGGCGCTCGGCCAGGGGAATATCCAGCGCGCCGTCGCGCGCCGTCAGATCGAGCGGCGGCATCTTGGCGTGCGCACGTTCCATGGCGGCGATACCCTCGGCCCCGATCCGCTTGCGCAGGGCCTTGTCGATCCAGGGCGGCACGCGCTGCGGCGGGGCGGCGGCAAACCGCTCGGCGCCTTCGATTGCGACCTTGCGCAGCACTGCATTGACCAGGCCCGATGCCTTGCGGGTGCGTGGCCCGGATTTGGCGATCCCCACCAGATCGTTCAACACGCCATGGGCATCCTCGCCATGGACGAGCAGCTCCACCGCACCGAGGCGCAGGATATTCAGCACCGGCAATTGCGGCTTGCGTGTGAAATAGGGGCCAAGGACGGCATCCACTGCGCCAAGGTTCCGCAGCACGCTGTCGGCCAGCCGCGCGGCCCGGGCGGCTTGCGGGCCTTCGGCGGGGACATCGACTTGCGACAGGATCCGCCGTTCGCGCAGGACAGCATCGAGAAGGACGAGGGCAGCGGGACGGGCCTGCATCGCGCGGCCTCCTTGTTACAAGACCTTCGCGGGGTATATCAAGCCCACGAGAGCTACAAGCAGAGGGCTGATACATGAGCGATGATTCGACCGTGACGCCGGAAGCGCAGCGCGCTTTGGCCGAAGCGGAAGAGCGCCGCGCCAAGGCGAAGGCGCTGGACTTGCCCAAGGAATTGGGTGGCCGCGACGGGCCTGAACCGGTGCGCTATGGCGATTGGGAAAAGAAGGGGATCGCGATCGATTTTTGAGCGACCAGGTATATCAATGGTATATCAATCTGCCCCGTGTCCTGTGTCCTGTGTCCTGTGTCCTGTGTCCCGTGGCGGCCCGGGTCAGCGGATGCGGAAATCGGCGATGTCGCCGGTGCCCTCGTCGGCATGGAACCGGATGTTGCGTGCATCCGCGCTGACCACCTGGCAATTGCGCGGAAATTGCCGATCGCCCGCATCGAGCGTGCGGCAGAAGAGGCCGCGCTCCCAACTCCACGCGCCGGTCACGTCACGGCCCAGCGCCCGCCCGGCGATGGTGCCATCGGGACTCACGCGCAGGCTGATGCCCAGACGGCTCAACTCGCGGCCTTGCACCGTCGCGACGAAGGCGGCGCGATCGGTGATGCGCGAAAGCTCGGCTGCGGCGGGCGTGGCCGTGAAAACCGAGCTTGCGAGGGCCGCGAGGACTGCTAGGGCGAGCGGGCGCATGGGCATCTCCATCCGGGTTCACCGGGAAAGCTAGACCTTGGCGCGGTCCAGTCAATCCAGACCCAGCACCGACAGCATCGAGAATTGGCCCGGCCCGCGTCCCTGGCCCCAAAGCGCCGCCTTCAATGCGCCGCGCGCGAAAATGGCCCTGTCGGTCGCCAGGTGGCGCAGCACGATCCGTTCGCCATCCGCAGCGAAGATCACGTCATGTTCGCCCACCACGTCGCCGCCACGGATGGCCGAGAAGCCGATATCGCCGCGATGGCGCGCGCCGGTCATGCCGTCGCGGCCCCGGTCGGACACGGCGGCCAGGTCGACGCCGCGCCCCTGTGCGGCGGCCTCTCCCAGCATCAGCGCGGTGCCCGATGGCGCATCGACCTTGTGGCGGTGATGGGTTTCCACCACTTCGATATCGAAATCCGCGTCCAGCGCCGCAGCGACCTGCCGGGTCAGTTTCACCAGCAGGTTCACACCGAGGCTCATGTTGCCGGCGCGGATGATCGTGGCGTGACGCGCGGCGGCGTCCAGCCGCGTGATATCCGCATCGCTCAGGCCGGTGGTGCCGATGACATGGACGCAGCGCGCCTGCGCGGTCAGCGTTGCATGGGCGATGGTGGCTTCGGGATTGGTGAAGTCGATGACGGCCTGCGCGCGGACGATGGCCGCCAGCGGATCATCGACGACGGGCACGCCCGTGGCGGCGCCACCCATCGCTTCGCCAAGATCGCGGCCCACCCAGTCATGGCCGGGGCGTTCCGTCACGGCGACCAGATGCGCCTTGTCCGAGGCGGTGATCGTTTCGACCAGCATGCGGCCCATGCGGCCCGATGCGCCCATTACTGCGATGCCGATACTGTCCATCTTCGCCTCCATCCGGGTGGAGGCGGTGGTAGCGGAAGCAGCGCGTCGAGGGAAGCATCAGGTTGCGGCAGGCGCGGTCATGGCCTACCTCTGGGCGCGAGAGGATTTCTGCCATGGCACGCAACCTGCATCACGACGGCGCCGGTCCCTCGCAACGGCAATTGCGGGTGGGCGAATTGGTTCGCCGCACCCTGAGCCGTGTCCTGGCCAAGGGCGACGTCCACGACCACGACCTGAACCGCATGTCGATCACGGTCGGCGAGGTGCGCCTGTCGTCCGACCTGAAGATCGCGACGGTCTACGTGATGCCCTTGGGTGGCAGCGGACGGCCCGAGGCGATCGAGGCGCTGAAGCGCAACCGGGGCGAGTTGCGCCGCGCGGTGATGAAGGACCTTACCCTGAAATACGCGCCCGACCTGCGCTTCGTCATCGACGAGACGTTCGACAGGATGGACGAAACCCGCGAGATGCTGGCCCGCGCGGACGTGCGCCGCGATGTCGAGAAGGTGGACGAGAGCGAGGACGACCCGGAATGATCCGCGCGCTTGCCTTGTTCGCCGTCCTGTTCGCTCCGGCCCCGGTCTGGGCGCAGTGCGAGACCGTCTTGTTCGATGGCGCGCAATTCACCGCCTGCGAGGTGAACCTGTCGCAAGCCGATGTGCGCCTGTTCCTGCGGGACGGGGATGGCCTTGTCTATGGCACCTTCGGGCGCGTCGAAAGCGGGTTGGAAGCAGGCGAGCGCCTGGTTCTGGCGATGAATGCGGGCATGTTTCACGAAGACCGGTCGCCCGTGGGTCTCTACGTCGAGGATGGCGAGCAGGAAATGCGCATCGTCACCTCGGACGGGCCGGGAAATTTCGGGCTGCTGCCCAACGGGGTCCTGTGCCTTGGGCAGGGTCGCGCGGCGGTGATCGAAAGCCGCGCCTTCGCGGACAATCCGCCCGAGTGCACCCATGCGACGCAATCCGGCCCGATGCTGGTGATCGACGGCGCCTTGCATCCGCGTTTCCTGCCGGACAGTGACAGCATCAATATCCGCAACGGTGTGGGCGTCAGTCCCGACGGGGCGCGGATGTGGATGGTGATTTCCGACCAGGCAGTGAACTTTCACCACTTCGCGCGGTTCTTCCGGGACCACCTGGGCACGCCCAATGCGCTCTACTTCGATGGCAGGGTCTCGCGCCTTCACGCGCCGGAGATCGGGAGAACGGATCTGGGCTTTCCGGTCGGGCCGATCCTGGGAGTCGTGGTCGGGGATGTTGACGCGCCGCCGGGCGACGGGTAGCGACCCGGACTTCGGAACGCAGGGGTGGGGCCATGGCGCGCAGGAAGAAGGGCCGGGACATGTCCGGCTGGATCTTGATCGACAAACCGGCAGGGATGACCTCCACCGCCGTGGTCAACAAGGTGCGCTGGGCGTTCGACGCGAAGAAGGCGGGCCATGCGGGCACGCTTGACCCGGACGCCACGGGCCTGTTGCCGGTCGCCCTGGGCGAGGCCACCAAGACGATCGCCTATCTGGGCGATGCGTTGAAAGCCTATGTGTTCCGCATGCGATTGGGGATCTCCACCACGACGGACGATGCGGAGGGGGCCGTGGTCGCACGATCCGACCTGCGGCCGTCCGATGCGGAGATCGAAGCCGCATTGCCCGCCTTCGTCGGAGACATCCGGCAGGTTCCGCCGCAGTTCTCGGCCGTGAAGGTCGATGGAGAACGGGCCTATGACATCGCCCGGGCCGGGGAGGCCATGGACCTGGCGGCGCGGGATCTGTTCGTGGACGAGTTGAGCGTGATCGGCCGACCGGACGCCGACCACGTGGACCTGACCTTCGTCTGCGGGTCGGGGGGCTATGTGCGCGCCATCGCGCGGGACCTGGGGGCTGCGCTGGGCTGCCACGGCCATGTCGTGTGGTTGAAGCGCATCTGGGTCGGGCCGTTCGACATGGCCGATGCGGTGCCGTTTGACACGGTGGAACGGCTGGCCCGGACCGACGAGATCGATGCCCTGTTGCGCCCGGTCGGGATGGCCTTGGCGGACCTGCCCGAATTGCGCGCGACCCCGGCAGGTGCCGCGCGTCTGCGCAATGGCAATCCGGGCGCGGTGTTGCCGGGGAAAGTGGCGTATGGCGATCTGGCCTGGGCGTCGCTTGACGGGCATCCGGTGGCCGTCGGACGATACCGGGCGGGGGAGTTGCACCCCGAGCGTGTGTTCAATTT
This sequence comes from uncultured Roseicyclus sp., assembly GCA_964615955.1. Taxonomy (GTDB): domain Bacteria; phylum Pseudomonadota; class Alphaproteobacteria; order Rhodobacterales; family Rhodobacteraceae; genus Gymnodinialimonas. Next base: position 38,367 of record CAZTUG010000008.1, on the reverse strand, counting down.
GTGACGGCGGGACCGGGCAGGGGGCGTCGGCCCACCCACCCTCCCCCGCCGCCCCCTGCCCGGCGCAGGACCGAAACCGGTGGCGCCGTGTGCGGCGGTGGGTTCGCGGTTTCGTGCCAAGATGAAAGTGTGGGTGTGATCGAGCGGAAATTTCAGAAGGGCGATGCGGCGTCTGTCGCGGTCTATTCGGATTGCGAGCGGTATCGGTATGCCTTGACGCGGGTTTGGGATCCTGCCGGGTTGCGGGCGCTTTTCGTGCTGCTGAACCCGTCGACCGCGACGGAGATGCAGAACGATCCGACGGTGGAGCGGTGCGAGCGGCGGGCGCGGGCCTTGGGGTACGGGGCATTTCGCGTGCTGAACATCTTTGCCTGGCGCGCAACCGATCCGTGCGACATGCGCGCGGCTTCGGATCCGGTGGGGCCGGGGAATGACGCAGCCATCATCGACGGGGTCGGCTGGGCGGACACGGTGATTTGCGCCTGGGGCACCCATGGGGCGCATCTGGGGCGCGGCGCGGCGGTGGCAGCGATGTTGCGCGCGACCGGCGCGCCGTTGCACCATCTGGGCCTGTCGCAGGCGGGGCATCCGAAGCATCCGCTCTATATCGGGTATTCGGTGCAGCCGATTGTCTGGGAGGTATGACATGATCGACGGGTTCGAGGCCGCGCGCGTGGTAACGAACGGGATCGAGGTGGCGGTTCATCGCGGAGGTGCGGGGGCGCCCCTGATCCTGTTGCACGGATTCCCGCAGAACCATCGCTGCTGGGAAAAGGTCGCGCCGACGCTGGCCAAGCATTTCGACGTGATCGTTCCGGACCTGCGCGGCTATGGCGACAGCGCGGCGCCCGAGGGGGTGGACGCCTATTCGAAGCGCGAAATGGCGCGGGATATCGTCGGGTTGATGGATGCATCGGGATTGGAGCGGGCGCATGTCCTTGGCCATGACCGGGGCGCGCGCGTGGCGTATCGACTGGCGTTGGATGCGCCCGCGCGCGTGATGCGGTTGGGGATCATCGAGATCGTTCCGACCGGGGATTTCTGGGCGGGCTGGAACGCGGAGATGGCCATGGCGGCCTATCACTGGACCTTCCTTGCGCAGCCCGCGCCGATGCCCGAGCGGATGATCCTGGGAGACGGGCCGGGCTACATCGACTGGACCCTGGCGAACTGGACGAAGCGGCGCGATCTGTCGGCGTTCAGTTCGGCGGCCCTGGCGAGCTACCGTGCGCAAGGCGCGGATCCGGTGCGGGTGGCGGCGATGTGCAACGATTACCGAGCGGGCGCCACGGTGGATCGACGGATCGATGCGGAGAGCCGGGCTTCGGGCCTGAAGATCGCCGCGCCGATGATCTTCGTCTGGGCCTCGGGCGGATTTCCTGCACGCACGGGTGACCCGCTTGGGGTCTGGCGGCATTGGGCGGATGAGGTCCACGGCGTCGAGATCGACGGTTCCGGCCATTTCGCCATGGAAGAAGTGCCGGACGCGGTGCTGTCGGCGGTCTTGCCGCATTTCCTCGGGAGTTGAGAGGGATGCCGCGCGCGCGCCGCTTGCCGGATCAGGCGACGGCGCGCAGTTCGATCAGGTTGGGGTCGAGCCCTTGTGCCCCCGTGACGCTGAGAATGACTTCTCCGTTCAGGACAATGTCGGCGCCGGAGCCATCTTCGAAATCGAGGACTTCCAGGATTGGATTGGGGTGCAGGTCGGGATCGAAGATGACCTCGATCCGGTCCATGCCCGGATCGAAATCGGTCACGCTGCCCGCAACTTCGGCGGCTTCGATATAGCTGCCCGCGATGAACAGATCCGCACCGTCGTTGCCATGGGCGATGTCGCCCTGTCCCACGATGATCGTGTCGTCGCCATCGCCGCCCCACAGCACGTCACCGTCATCATGATCCATTCCGTTGCGACCGAATGTGCCGTCCAGCACATCATTGCCCGATCCACCATTCAACGTATCGGAACCCATCCCACCTTGCAGGAAATCATCCCCAGCCCCCCCTGCAAGAACATCGTCGCCATCCCCGCCGAACAGCAGGTCGCGTCCCGCGCCGCCATCGAGGGTGTCGTTGCCATCCCCGCCATCGAGGAAATCGACACCGTCGCCCCCCTGCAGGAGATCGTCCCCGGTATCGCCGTGCAACTCGTCATTGCCGCCGCCGCCCAGAAGGGTATCTGCACCCTCACCTCCGAACAGGGCGTCCTGCCCGTCGGTTCCGGAAATCATGTCGTCGTTGAACCCGCCTGTCAGCGCATCCTCTCCGCCGGTGCCGAAGGCGTCGTCGATTTGGGTGCGGGCATCGAGCATTTCTTCGCTGCCACCCAGACCGGCGAGGCTGTCGCTGATCCCGTCCAGCAGAGCGTCGACGATGTCATCGGCGGGCAATCCGTCGGTCAATGTGTCGACCACATCGGTGACCGGATCCAGCACGGTTTCGGTGACATCGCCAAGGATGACTTCCTCGACGTCGGCAACGGTCGGATCGGGATCGACGGGACGCAATGGCAACAGGCCTTCGAGGCCCGCCTGCGCGGGCAGAACGGAGGGCGTCACAGGGGCGTCGGGCTTGGCATCGAGGTCAGGGTCCGCCAGCGTGTCCGACACGGGCAAGAGATCGTTGCCGAGGGGCAGGTCGGATGGCGCGTCGGGGGCCGGACCGGCGACCCCGTCAAGGTCCGCGTCCAGAGCCGAACCGGTATCGAAGTCCGCAACCGTCCCGAGGGATGCGGGGCTGTCGGGCTGGACGGCGGGAATACCCTCTCCGCTCATCAGGACGCGGACGTGATCCGTGGTCATTTCCGTGGCGCCTTCCACCAGGGTGACGGGCACTCCGTTGGCCAGCACGACGGCGGCATCGTCTTCCGAGTCGAGGTCGATCGTGATGTCGGGGGCGTCCTCGTCGTATCCGTCGAATTCGAGGATCAGCGCATCCGTTTCGGTGTCGAAGGTTTCGACATAAGCCACCTCTTCGCCGCTTGCGAGGCCGGTCATATCTTCCACCTCGAGGAATTCGGCGCGGGCTGCCGCGACCTCGGCGGTGGCTTCCCAATCGGTATCGGCGTCACCCTCTGCCGGATCGGCCAGGTCGGCGGCGTCCGCGTGCCATCCACCCTGGCCGGACAGGGCCAGGCGGAAGGTTTCGTCTTCCTCTTCCGGCGTGGTCGCGTCTTCCCCTTCGTCGTCGGGAAAAAGCAGGTCCGACAAGGCCGAACTCGACACCCCGGATTGATCGTCCTGGTCGTCTTCTGCCCCGTCTCCGGCGTCGAGGTCATCTTCGGTCTCCCCGCCATCCATCGACAGGAATCCATCGACGGCAAGCCCCATCAGGAGCAAGGCAAGAACACTACCGGCGACAAGCATGACAGATCCCTCGGGACTATGGGGCCTGACGGATCAGGCGGACATTTGGTGACGATGTGGCTGCGGCTTCGATGCAGCGCACGGATCTGCCTTCTGGCAGCGGGCCCGATGACCGGCGATGCGCCTTTCGTGCGAGACGGCGCATCCGAATCGGACATCACGCCCGTCCAGACTGGGTCAAAAGGCCTTGCTGAAGACTGAACATCGCATCCGTTCTTACCAAAAGTTTCGTGCAAATTCTTCCGACAAGAGGGCCGATGGTTAACGCCGGCGGCGCGCGGTGGCGGCATCAGGTCTTTCGTTGCCGAGTGATTCGGTGTAAGCGCCCGCATCTGCCCGAGCCGAAGGCCCGGTGTCAGACCCTCCACGGGCCTTGCTGGACGACATCCCGGCCTGCGCCATTCCCCCAATCTCGTCACGAGATACATCCCAGAAGGAGACCCCGATGTCGATTACTGCCGAAGAAAAACAGCGCCTGATGACGGAATTCGCCACCAAGGAAGGCGACACCGGTTCGCCCGAAGTCCAGGTGGCGATCCTGACCAGCCGCATCGCGACCCTGACCGAACACTTCAAGACCCACAAGAAGGACAACCATTCCCGGCGTGGTCTTCTGATGATGGTCGCACAGCGCCGGAAGTTGCTGGATTATACCCGCGCCAAGGACGAGGCCCGCTACCAGGACCTGATCAAGCGTTTGGGCATCCGCCGCTGATCGGGTGGACCGATCGCAGATGAAGGAAGGGGCCCCAGCGGGCCCCTTGTTTCTTTCGAGCCACCCTTTAGCGCACCGATGAAGCCTGCGCAGGCGAAACCCTGGCTGTCGAGCCTGTCGCGCCATTACCTTGCGCCGCCGCTTTCCGCATCCCCTGCCGGGACAGCTTCTGGCGGTTGCACCGGCCGGTGACGGAACACTTTCAATCTCGCGTGAAACCTTGTAAGGCCCGCCCATCTGAGACGTGACGCATCGACCCCGGCGTCGTGCAAAGGAACAGGGGTCGGCGGCAATGGGGCCGCCATTTTGATGAGGGACGCGGCAGGGGCCGCGAGTGCCCTCGAATGGGAAACGCAGATGTTCAACATTGTTAAGAAAGAGATCCAGTGGGGGGAAGAGACCCTGACACTGGAAACGGGTCGTGTCGCGCGACAGGCCGATGGATCGGTCATTGCGACGCTGGGGGAAACCTCGGTCATGGCGAACGTGACCTTCGCCAAGCAGCCCAAGCCGGGAATGGATTTCTTCCCGCTGACGGTCCACTACCAGGAAAAATACTATGCCGCGGGCAAGGTGCCCGGCGGCTTCTTCAAGCGCGAGGCGCGCCCGTCCGAGAAGGAGACGCTGACCGCGCGCCTGATCGACCGGCCGATCCGCCCGCTTTTCGTGCCCGGCTTCAAGAACGAGACGCTGGTCATGTGCACGGTGTTGTCGCACGATCTGGTCAACGATCCCGACATCGTGGCGATGATCGCGGCCAGCGCCGCACTGACCATTTCGGGCGCGCCGTTCCGCGGCCCGATCGCGGGCTGTCGTGTGGGCTACGAGGATGGCGACTACATCCTTAACCCGACCGTCGACGACATGCAGAACCTGCGCAACAACCCCGACCAGCGCCTCGACCTGGTTGTCGCGGGCACGAAGGACGCCGTGATGATGGTGGAGTCGGAAGCCTACGAGCTGTCCGAGGCAGAGATGCTGGGCGCGGTCGTGTTCGCCCATGAGCAGATCCAGCCGGTCATCGACCTGATCATTGATCTGGCCGAAGACGCCGCAAAGGAGCCGTTCCATTTCGAGGCGCCGGATTACGCGGATCTGTTTGCCATCGTGAGGGCGGCAGGCGAGGAAAAGATGCGTGCCGCCTATGCGATCCGCGACAAGCAGGAGCGGACGAATGCCGTTTCCGCCGTCAAGGAAGAGATCAAGGCAGGCCTCAGCGAAGAGCAGCAGGAAGACGCCAACCTCGGCGCGTCCCTCAAGAAGCTCGAATCGATGGTGCTGCGGTCCGACGTGGTGAAGAATGGTCGCCGGATCGATGGCCGTGCCTTGGATGAAGTGCGCGAAATCGTTTGCGAAACCAAGGTGCTGCCGCGGACCCACGGATCGGCGCTGTTCACCCGCGGTGAAACGCAGGGCCTGGTGGTGACCACGCTCGGCACCGGGGACGACGAACAATTCGTCGATGCGCTGCATGGCACGTCCAAGCAGAACTTCATGCTGCACTACAACTTCCCCCCCTATTCGGTGGGCGAAGCCGGCCGCGTCGGACCTCCGGGTCGCCGCGAGATCGGCCATGGCAAGCTGGCCTGGCGCGCGCTTCAGGCCGTGCTGCCTGCGCCGACCGATTTCCCCTACACGATCCGTATCGTGTCGGAGATCACCGAATCCAACGGGTCTTCCTCGATGGCATCGGTCTGCGGCGGCTCCTTGTCGATGATGGATGCGGGCGTGCCGTTGAAGGCGGCCGTGGCCGGTGTGGCCATGGGTCTGGTGCTGGAAGACGACGGTTCCTACGGGATCCTGACCGACATCCTGGGCGACGAGGATCATCTCGGCGACATGGACTTCAAGGTCGCGGGCACGGAAACGGGCATCACGTCCTTGCAGATGGACATCAAGGTTGCGGGCATCACGCCCGAGATCATGGAAAAGGCGCTGGCGCAGGCCAAGGCCGGGCGTCTGCACATCCTTGGCGAGATGGCGAAGGCGGCCACGGGCGCGGGTGAATTCTCCATCCACGCGCCGCGCATCGAGACGATGCAGATCCCGACCGACAAGATCCGGGAAGTGATCGGGTCCGGCGGCAAGGTCATCCGCGAGATCGTGGAACTCTCCGGGGCGAAAGTCGATATCAACGACGACGGCGTCATCAAGATCGCCAGCCCCAACGGTGATTCCATCAAGAAGGCCTACGACATGATCTATTCGATCGTGGCCGAGCCCGAGGAAGGCAAGGTCTACAAGGGCACGGTCGTGAAGATCGTCGATTTCGGCGCCTTCGTGAACTTCTTCGGCAAGCGCGACGGCCTGGTCCATGTGTCCCAGATCAAGAACGAGCGTTTGAACCACCCGTCCGATGTCCTGAAAGAAGGCCAGGATGTCTGGGTCAAGCTTCTGGGCTTCGACGATCGCGGCAAGGTCCGGCTGGCCATGAAGATGGTCAATCAGGAAACTGGCGAAGAGAGTGTCCCGGCCGAGGCCGATCAGTGATCATTGGTGAGCCGATCGGGATGACGGGGCGTGTTGTCCCGTCATCCCGTCATCACGACACCTCAAGGCGATGGCAAGATACCATCTTGGCATCGCCACCCATCTTTTCGTTCACATACCCAAGAATGCCGGATTGGCGATAAGAAACCATCGGCCATTACGTAGCCGGATGATCTTCGCCGATCCATACTTCCTGCGTGACGACGACTATCGCCGCGGACTGGTTCGGGAAATGAGGCCCCGGGGCCTTCAGGCTGGTTTCCATCATGCGCGGTTGCGTGACATCCATCCGGACGTGCGGGCGCGGCTTCAGCCGATCGCCGTCGTGCGCAACCCGTTCTCGCGGACATTCTCCCGCTTCACCTTCGGCCAGAAACAAGCCGAGCGACTGGGACAGCCGGTCGATTACTCACCCGCCGCGTTTGCGCAATTCCTCGAAGCGCGCCACGATTGTGGCGGGCTGCCCTACTACTGGCATCGTGCGATCAGCGGCTGGTATCCCCAGTTCGACTACGTCACGGACGAGCACGACACAATGAGGTGCCATATACTGCGCCAGGAAACGCTGGGTGACGAGTTGATCCGGTATTTCGGCATCGGCAACTTGCCCCGGACCAACACATCCGGTCGGACTGCGCCGCATTATCGCGATGTCTATACCGAGGACACGCGCCAGATCGTGGCAGACTGGTATGCGAAAGACATCGAGATGTTCGGATTCGAATTCGAAGGCCCTGCCCGGCGGAACTTTCACTTCGAGTCCGCGTTGACCAGAACGTGACATTAGATGGACTTGTCCACAGCAGCCGCATTAGGAACAATGTCTCGACCGATTCTGCCAATCGAACTGCCAAGGATTGACCCATGTTAAGCCGCCGACACTTCATCATCACCACTGCCACGCTGTTTTCGGGTGCCCTTGCGGCGCCTGCGTTCGCGCAGGACGCGGTGGGGATCGAGTTCGATGAATTCGTGGAACATCAAGGCGCTGATGGCTCCAACCCCTGGGGGCTGCACCCGCGTTTCATGCCGACCCGCGTGGCCCACAATCCGGGGCTGACGCCGGGCGACATACATGTCGATCCCACGGCGCGATTTCTCTACCACATCGGCAATGACGGAACTGCAATGCGTTATGGCGTCGCGATCGGGAGGGCCGGCTTGTACCAGCCGGGCAACTTCTCCATCGCGCGCGTGGCCGAGTGGCCTTCCTGGACCCCGACAGCCAACATGATCGCCCGCGAGCCCGAGGTCTACGCGCAATATGCAGGCGGCGTGCCGGGCGGCCCGGACAATCCTCTTGGGGCGAGAGCCCTGTATCTCTATGCCGGGGGGCGTGACACCTACCTGCGCATCCATGGGACGCCGCAGCCTTGGTCCATCGGCACCTCGGCCTCGTCGGGCTGCGTTCGTCTGGTCAATGACCACGTGATCCAACTGGCCGAGCAGGTTCGATCCGGCAGCCGGGCCATCCTTCACAGCTGACACGTTCGGGTTCGCAGAGCCAAAGGCCCCGATCCGAGGATCGGGGCTTCTGCGTTGCCGGGCAAGCGGCGATCAGGCCGGAAGCTTGGCCATGCGCAGGTAGGGCAGCTTCGTTTCGATCGCGCCGTATTTTGCGATGGCGTCGGCATCCGATACGGCCACCGGCACCACGACGTCCTGACCCGGAACCCAATTGGCGGGTGTTGCCACATTCTCCCTTGCTGCGGTCTGGAGGCCGTCCAGCGCGCGCAGCACTTCGGCGAAGTTGCGCCCCACATTCATCGGATAGGTCATCGACAGCTTCAGCTTCTTGTCCGGCCCGATGATGAACACGGCGCGCACCGTGGCGGTATCGGCCGGTGTGCGGCCATCGGGCAGATAAGCCTCGGCCGGCAGCATGTCGAAGGCCTTGGAGAGCACAAGGTCGGTATCAGCGACGATGGGGAAGGTCGCCTCGGCCCCGGCGACGGACTGGATGTCGGCTTTCCACTTCTTGTGGTCCTCCACTCCGTCGACGGAAATGCCCATCACCTTGGTGCCGCGCTTGGCCCATTCATCGGCCAATTGCGCCACGGCGCCGAACTCGGTGGTGCAGACGGGCGTGAAATCCTTCGGGTGCGAAAACAGGATCGCCCAGTGATCGCCCACGAAATCGTGCAACGTGGTGGTGCCGTGATCGGTTTCGACAGTGATGTTCGGGATCTCGTCGTTGATGCGCAAGGCCATGACTGGCTCCTTTTCTGATCGGGTCGTGTTCGTGTTTTACCTAAGTGTTCCCTGTGCGGATAACAGTGACTCTGTCACAGAAAGAACGCAGATTTCCGGCCCTTGGGGGCACGTCGGAACACGCGTTTGCCGGATCGCGCCGAAGCGAGCCGACGGGACTTGCGCCGGGGGCGGCGCCCTGCCAGTTTCCGCAGCGATACTGGATCCGACATGCCACGGGAGGCAGTCATGCAAAACGCGAAGAACTTCTACATCGACGGCAAGTGGGTGGCACCGGCCAAGGCCCGTGACATGGCCGTGATCGACCCCTCCACCGAGGAGGTCTGCGCCACGATCTCGCTTGGCGACCAGGCCGATACAGATGCCGCAGTCGCGGCGGCAAGGCGCGCCTTTGCAACATGGGGCATGACCGATCCGGCCGAGCGGATCGTCTTGGTCGAGAAGCTTCTGGAGGTCTACAACGCCCGCGCAGAGGAGATGTCGCGGGCCATCAGCCTCGAAATGGGCGCTCCGATCGACATGGCGCGGAGCAGTCAGACGACATCGGGCAGTTGGCATATCGAAGGATTCCTGCGGGCCGCCAGGGAGTTCGTCTGGGATCACCCGCTGGGCGATTGGGCCCCGACCGAGCGCACGATCCATGAGCCGATCGGCGTCTGCGCGCTGATCACGCCGTGGAACTGGCCGATGAACCAGATCGCGCTGAAGGTGATCCCGGCGCTTCTGGCCGGTTGCACGATGGTGCTCAAGCCGTCCGAGATCGCGCCATTGTCCGGCTTGCTGTTCAGCGAGTTCCTGCACGAGTCCGGGGTTCCGGCGGGCGTCTACAACATGGTTAACGGCGACGGCCCCGGCGTCGGATCGCAGCTTTCGGCGCATCCCGATGTGGATATGGTCAGCTTCACCGGCTCTACCCGAGCGGGTCGGCTGATCTCGAAGGCCGGGGCAGAAACGATCAAACGCATCAGCCTCGAACTGGGCGGCAAGGGCGCGAACATCATCTTCGCCGACGCCGATCCCAAGGCGGTGAAGCAGGGTGTTATCCGCTGTTTCCGCAACACCGGTCAGTCCTGCAACGCGCCCACGCGGATGCTGGTGGAACGGTCGCGTTATGACCAGGCGATCGAGGAGGCAGCGGAGACTGCAGCCAAGATCACCGTCGGTCCCGCCAGCGAAGAGGGCCGCCATATCGGCCCTGCGGTCAGCGAATTGCAGTTCGACAAGATCCAGGCGCTGATCCAGAAGGGTATCGATGAAGGCGCACGGCTTCTGGCCGGTGGCACGGGGCGTCCCGAGAACCTGAACCGGGGCTATTATATCCGCCCGACGGTCTTCGCCGATGTCACCCCGGAGATGACCATTTACCGGGAAGAAATCTTCGGTCCGGTGCTGTCGATCATGCCGTTCGAGGATGAGGAACATGCGCTGGCGATCGCCAACGACACGGATTATGGCCTGACCAATTATGTCCAGACCGGCGATGTGCAAAGGTTCCGTCGCATGGCGCGGCGCCTGCGGTCCGGCATGGTCGAGGGCAACGGCACCGGATTCGCCCAAGGCTCTCCGTTCGGCGGCTACAAGCAGTCCGGCAATGGGCGCGAGGGCGGAACGTTCGGGTTGCACGAGTTCCTCGAGGTAAAGGCCGTAAGCGGCTGGGGTTGAGTCTCTGACGAGGTATTTCGCCCCGCGATGCGGGACGACCAGCCGGGGGGCTTTGCCCCCCGGACCCCCCAGAGTATTTTTCGATAAGTGAAGCACGGGTGCCGCGTCAGAACGGAACCGGCGCGCGGAACAGCATGGCCTTGCCGCCATCCGGATGGCGCAACTTCAGGCTTTCGGCGTGCAGCATCATGCGCGGGAAGTCGCGGGCCGGGCCCGTGGCATAGAATGGATCGCCCAGGATCGGGTGGCCGATGGCCAGCATATGGACGCGCAACTGGTGCGTGCGGCCCGTCAGGGGATGCAGACGAAGGCGGGTGGTGCCGCCATCGTCCCGCCCGATCCGGCGCCAGCTTGTCTGGGCGGGCTTGCCCGTGTCGAAATTCACATGTTGCAGCGGGCGATTGGGCCAATCCACGATCAGCGGCAGATCGATATTTCCACTTTGCCCTGCAACGTCCCCCCAGACCCTGGCGACATAGGCCTTCTTCATGTGACGCCTCTCGAATTGCAGGCCGAGGTGGCGCTGTGCGTGTGGTGTGCGGGCGAAGACCATGACGCCTGAGGTATCCATATCGAGGCGGTGGACCAGAAGCGCCTCGGGGAAGACGAGCTGCAGACGGGCCATCAGGCAATCGGCCAGGTGTGCGCCCTTTCCCGGCACCGACAGGAGCCCGGCGGGTTTGTTGACCAGCAGGAGTTCATGATCCTCGTGCAGGATCTCCAGTGCCGCGTCGGGTGGGGCGTAGTCGGGATTGCCGTTCATGTCGCAGCGCTCAGAGCGATGCCACGACGTTCGTCAGGTTCATGGCGATCAGAACGAAGGTCAGGAAGAGCAGGGTCTTTCGGTCGGTTCGATCTTCGTCGCTTTTGAGCCAGTATTTCGCTTGGGCGATGAAGCCGTCGTTCCTCTCCGCGTCCCGCGCCCGGAACAGGCCAAGGGTGCGGACCATCATGAATGCCCATGCGATGAAGACGAGGGCTTGCAGGGCAAGGCGGATCATGGGGCCGGTGGTCATTCCGAGGGTCCTTTCAGCAAGTTCCATGCCGACCACAAGGCCGAGCCGCCGAAGAATGCCCCACCGATGATCGCGATTTCCAGTGAGGCGATACCACCGATTCCATGGCTCGCATAGGCGGCGATCAGCAGGACAAGACCCAGCAGGCTTATGACAAGGCGCAATATCCATTCGCCGCGCGAGGGGCCAAAGCGGTTCATCCGGCTGGCCCGAAAGCCTGGAGGTGCCGTTTTGCAGAGGTCGCCCAGACACCATCGCCACGCCGACCGAAACACGGGCCGGTTGCGCCGAGCCCCATGCGCCGCAGCCTCGGCTGGCTTGCACCGAAGCGGCGCGGCAGGCGGAACTGCGCAAGATTTGGAAGTGGATGGGCCTGGAAGGTGGAGATCATCTTGTCCGTCCGGGTGATGGGGCGCCAGGTCCGATCTTGCAAAACCAGTGGGTTGGCGCGACACATTGGCGCGACACACGGGTCAGGCTTCTTCACCCGTCGCCCGACCGAGCCCCTTCGAGCGCTGGCCCTACCCTATCGCCGCCGCCGTCAGATCCCCAGGAAGGGTTGCGCGATGCGTGGCAGCAGGCTCTGGAATCTCAGTCGGGCATCGGTGGCCACGAGGCAGATGCAATCCTCTCCCGCTTCGGCAATCGGCTGGTGATTGACGGCCGCATCGGCGACTTCCAGATCCCCGCGTGCGAAAACGCCGTCCTCGTCCCGGAACGCCCCCTTCAGCACCAAGGTCATCTCGGTCCCGCGGTGGCTGTGCGGTGGCATCGCGCGGCCCGCCGGGATCAACAGCAGGCGGGCGGTGCCGTATTTGTCGGACTGCAACACGCTTTGCTTCACGCCGCCTCCGAGGCTGCGCCAGCGCACGGCGTCCTCGTCCCCGCCGACGATCGCTTGAAGAGGGGTGGGGAATGTTCCGGATGACGGTGCGGGGGGCGCCACCGGCTGCATCCCGTCCATCAGGGCAAGGGTCCGGTCAAGACTGTCTTCGGCAATGTCGGCGACGTCCATGTCTTCCAGGACGGCCCCGCCGATCGCCTCGAAGGTTTCGAGCCGTGCGCGCGCATCGTCACACAACGACACGTGGGTGGCGAGAACCAGATCGAAGGCCTGGGGCAGGGCGCCCGTGGCGTATCCCATCAGGAGAGCGTCGGGAACGGGGTGTTGAACGTCATGGGTCATGTGTCTGGTCTTCTGGTATGATCTGATTTCGTTTCTCATCGTTCGGCACGTTGGTCAGCCCATCGAATGTCGCAATCGGTCGAGCGCCAACCTGATCCGCGACTTGATGGTTCCAAGGGGCAGCCCCGTCTTGTCGGCGATCTCGGAATGAGAAAGATCGCCGAAATAGGCGTGCTGGATCAATTCGCGCTGCTTGGCAGGTAGTTTGCCCAACGCGGCGGCAAGCCGGGACGCGTCCTGCTGCAAGGCGATCACGTCCGCGGCGTTTGGTTCGTGTTCCGGCCCCCAGGGCAGATGTTCGGGATCGGGCCGGGCGTATTTGCGCAGCAGGTCGATCTTGCGATTGCGGGCGATCGTGAAGATCCATGTCGCGACGGAGGCCCGAGACGGGTCATAAAGGTGAGCCTTGTGCCAAAGCGTTGCCATGACATCCTGCATGCAATCCTCCGCAAGGTTGCGATCTGCCCCTGACTTGATCAGGAAGGCCTTCACCCGCGGGGC
>CAZTUG010000008.1:0-25121 GCA_964615955.1 uncultured Roseicyclus sp. | reverse complement strand
TTTTCGCGCGAACACGTCTTTCGGGCGGGCATTTCTATGATCCGCTTGCAGTGGCGGACCGTAATCGTTGTATTGGGAGAACATGAGCAGGGATCTTCATGCCGTTCGAGACATCCGCGCTTGCACCGAGAAAGATTGCCGTTATCGGCGCAGGGATTTCGGGAATGGGAGCGGCTTACCAGCTTTCGACCGATCACGATGTAACCCTGATCGAGGCCGAGGGGCGCCTTGGCGGCCATGCCCGTACCGTCGTTGCGGGCAGGCATGGCGATCAGCCGGTGGATACCGGGTTCATCGTGTTCAACCACGTCAATTACCCTAACCTCATGCAGCTTTTCGCAGAGCTGGAGGTGCCGACGGCACTTTCGGACATGTCGTTCGCAGCCTCAATTGGCGGCGGGAGGATGGAGTATGGCTTGCGCAACATTCAGGCTCTGTTCGCGCAGCCATCCAACATGGCCAGACCCGGTTTCTTGCGGATGATCCGCGACCTGATGCGGTTCAATGCCCGCGCCGAAGCGGTGGCGACCGACAGCACGATCACATTGGGTGCGTTGATGGATCAGATGGGTATGGGTCGCTGGTTTCGCGATTACTACCTGACGCCGATATCCGGTGCGATCTGGTCGACCCCGAAAGAGGAGATCATGGACTTTCCGGCGCAGGCCCTGGTTCGCTTCTTCCGCAACCATCACCTGATGCAAACCTCCGGGCAGCATCAGTGGCACACGGTCAAGGGCGGCTCGGTCGAATATGTCTCGCGGCTGGAGCGCGCCTTGCGACTGCGCGGAACAACGCTGCGTCTTGGACGCGGGGCAGAGGCGGTGCGGCGGCTGTCCGACGGACCCGAGGTGCGACTGGGCGGCCATTGGGAACGGTTCGACGAGGTGATCTTCGCCACCCATTCCGACGATACGTTGAGGATGCTGTCCGATCCGTCGCCCGACGAGGCGGCGGCGCTGTCGGCCGTTCGCTACCAGCCCAACCGCGCGGTCCTGCATGCCGATGCCCGCGCCATGCCACGTCGCCGCGCCACTTGGTCAAGCTGGAACTATACCGAACGCGCGGGCCACGAGGGTGGGCCGATCGACCTCACCTACTGGATGAACTGCCTGCAGCCGATCCCGGAAAGCGACCCGATGTTCGTGACGCTCAACAGCCGTGCGCCGCTGGACGAGAAACTGATCTACGACGAAGTGACCTTCCGCCATCCGGTTTATGATCTGGCGGCCCTGGCTGCGCAGGACGCGATCCGGGGTTTCAACGGAGTGAACCGCACATGGTTCTGCGGGGCCTGGATGAAGAACGGCTTCCACGAGGATGGGTATTCCAGCGCACTGGACGTGGTGGCGGGCTTGCGCGCGCGGGCTGCCGACGCGCTGGCCGCCGCATGAGAGATGTCGTCGAACACATCGCTGGCGAGACGTTCCATGGCCGACGGGGCGCGGTCGAGAACGCGTTCCGCTACGGCATGGATTACGTGCTGCTGGACGCCGAGGCAGAGGCACGTGGCCCGGCGCTGTTCGGTCGCAACCGGCGGGGGGTCTTCTCGCTTTGGGACAGCGATCATGGCGGCGCTCCCAAAGCGGGCGAGGGGGCGCCGTGGGCGCGGGCGGTTCTTGCGGCGCATGGTTTGCGCGACGTGGCGGATGGAAAGCTGCTGCTTCTGGCGCAGCCCCGGGTGCTGGGGCATGTCTTCAACCCGGTATCCTTCTGGCTGGCGCAGGATCGACAGGGACGGCTGCGCGCCGTTATCGCCGAGGTGTCCAACACCTTCGGCGACCGGCATTCCTACTTTTGCAGCCACCACGACCTGCGCCCGATCAGCCGGGAAGATACCTTGCAGGCCACCAAGATCTTCCATGTCTCGCCCTTCCAGCCGGTCGACGGGGGATATGCCTTCCGCTTCGACATTCGTCCTGAGCGCATCGGCATCTGGATCGAATTCTCCACCGGGAACGAGGGTGTGCTCGCCACGCTGACCGGCAAGCGCGCGCCCCTGACCAACCGATCCATCCTGCGCGCAAGCCTGCGCCGTCCGTTCGGGTCGCGGCGCGTGCTGGGGTTGATCCATTGGCAGGCTCTGAAGCTGTGGTGGAAGGGTGCGCCATACCGGGTCCGGCCCGAACCGCCGGTGGACGAGGTCTCGCGGTGACGTCGCCGTCACAGTCCCCGTCTCTTCCCGGATATGCTGTTCTTGCCGCCACCCTCGCCGCCGCCGGCTTGCCGATCTACATCCATGCGCCGAAATTCTACGTCGATACCTATGGTGTCGGCCTGACGTCCCTCGCGGGCGTTCTGTTCGTCTTGCGGCTGTTCGACGTGGTGCAGGATCCGGCCCTTGGCTGGCTGTCGTCCCGTCTGCGTGGCAGGCGCGGTATCGCTGTGCTGATCGGTGGCGGGCTTCTGGCGGGCTCGATGGTCGGGCTGTTCGCAATCACCCCGCCGGTGGCGCCGTTGGCGTGGTTCACCCTGACGATGATCGGACTCTTTTCCGCCTTCTCGTTCCTCAGCATCTCCATGTATGCCGAGGGAGTGGGCGCCGCGGGGCGGATCGGGCAAGGCGGCCACCTGAAGCTGGCCTCGTGGCGGGAAACGGGAGCGTTGATCGGTGTCTGCGTGGCCTCTCTTGCGCCCTTCGTGCTGGGCTTCGCGGGGTTCGCCCTTGCCTTCGCGGTTCTGGTCGCCCTGGCCCTGTGGTTGATGCGCCGGGACTGGGGCGATGGGCAGGCAGATACCGTGGGTTCGGGCTTTGGTCCGGTGCTGCGCGACGGGGTGGCGCGCCGCCTGTTGCTGATCGCGCTGCTGAACGCCGCGCCCGTTGCCGTGACGTCCACCCTGTTCCTGTTCTATGTCGAGTCGGTGCTGCAGGCCCCCAACTGGGAAGGCCCGTTCCTGATCCTGTTCTTCGCCATGGCCGCCCTAGCCGCCCCTGTCTGGACGAGACTGGCCGGTCGTTTCGGCAGCCGCCCGATGTTGTTCCTGGCGATGACCTTGGCGATTGTCGGGTCGGGTGCGGCGCTCTGGCTCGGGCCAGGTGACATTGCAGCCTTCGCCGTACTTTGCGTGGCGACGGGATTCGCGCTGGGGGCTGATTTCGCCCTTTTGCCCGCTGCTTTCGCCGCGCGGCTGGCGCGGATCGCCCCCGACGGGGGAACGGGGTTTGGGCTATGGGCGTTCGTTTCAAAGGCGACATTGGCATTGGCCGCCGTTACCCTGCTCCCGGCGCTCGATGCGACGGGATTGCGCGCGGGGGAGACCGCGACCGATGACGTCGTGCGCTTGCTGACATACCTTTACGCAGGCCTGCCCTGCGTGCTGAAACTGGGGGCCATGGCCCTTTTGACTGTGACGCCCTTGCCGGGAAGATTGAGAAAGGACACGTGATGCGGGAGTGGAGTGGAAAGCGATATTGGGTGGTCGGTGCCTCGGAAGGGCTGGGCCGCAGTCTTGCGCATCTGCTGAGCCGCGCCGGGGTCGAGTTGATCCTGTCCGCGCGTTCCGAAGACCGCCTGAACGAGCTGAAGGCAGAGTTGCCCGGACCGTCCACGGTCGTTGCGCTCGACATCTCAGACAGCGACTCGGTCTCTGCGGCCGCCGAGCAGGCGGGCGAGGTCGACGGGGTCGTGGTCCTTGCCGGGGTCGCCTGGCTGATGAAGGCGCAGGACTGGGATGCCGCGAAGGTCGAGGCCATGCTCGACATCAACATGATCGGTCCGGCGCGGGTTCTTGGGCAGGTGATCGGCCCGATGGTCGCGCGGGATGCCGGCCATATCGTGCTGATCGGCTCCTTGTCGGCCTATCGCGGCCTGCCGGGCTCCATCGGGTATTCCGCGTCCAAGGCCGGGCTGATGGCGCTGGCGGAATCCGTCCATGGCGATCTGCGGAACACCAACGTGGACGTGCAGCTAAGCAATCCCGGCTACATCCAGACCCGGATGCAGGACGACAATCCCCATTCCAAGCCCTTCATGATGACCCCCGACGACGCCGCGCGGCGGATCTTCGACCACATGAATTCGGACGGATTCCACCATGCGTTTCCGTTTGGCTTCAGCCTGCTGTTTCGCCTTTCGCGTCTGCTGCCGACGGCACTATATGAAAGCATCTTCTTTCGGCGGTGAGTTTGTCCTGGGTCAAGGCGCGAACCGGGACGGTCTGATGTGCTGTTGCACGTGAACAGGGAGGGTCAAGGCATGGAAATTTCCCCACGCGCCGTGGCGCAGGTCATTCTGATGGGTCGGGAACTGGAGCGTGCCGAGGGCGAGCTGCGCGGTTTCGTGGACCGGTTGGACGTGGATGAACAGGCGGAACTGGTGGCGATCTTCTGGATCGGGCGCGGCAGCTATGACGCCTCGGATTTCGGTGAAGCCGTGGACGTCGCGCAAGCCGAGGCAACGACCCCGACGGTGGATTACCTGCTGGGAAGTCCCCATTTCGCGGACCACCTCGAAGCCGGAATGGAGGCTTTGGGCCTCGATATCCTGGGCGAGGAAGAAGACCTCCTCTGAGGCCGGTCGGCCCTGGAGCACGTCGCGCAAGAGTGGGAACCGGTCTTGCGCTTTTCGGACCTGCGGTATCAAGCGGTTGGAGCGTGTCGCGTGACTGCGAACGAACGCGACACGCTCTAAAGCCCTGCCAGCGCGTCCTGAAAGATCGCCTCGGCCCGCCCCCAGACACCCCTGTCGATCTGCGGCAACGTCAGGAGATGCGGCAGCACCTGCGCGGCGAAATCCGCGGAACTTTCCAGCGGCAGAAGCGACGGCAGGTTGTCGATAGCCGTGACATCCAGCACGGGCGTTCGGGTCACGCGCAGGGTCGGCGCGGCCCATGTCGTCACCCGGTCATAGACCTTGATGGGCGAGAATGCAGAGGTCGGATCGCAGGCGATATCGCCGATGACCGACAGGCGGCGCGGGCTGATGGGCGCGGTGGCGGGGACAAAGACCGGCACCCCTTCCGTCGCAAGAATGCAGTTGAGGAAGATGTCGTGATCCAGCACCTCCGGGAACGGGCCGCCATGGGACGTTTCGGCCATGTCCCAGCGGGTCGGAACGATGCCCAGCGCGTCCAGCAGCGCCGAGGCCCCCGAACCGGTGCGCCCAAGCGCGCCAATGATCAGGGCGGTCGGCTTGCGGGGGGCGAGCGGGACCAGCATCGCGCGCAGATCGCGGATCAGGCTGTCCTTGTCGGTCCAGACACTGACGGCATCCAACGTGTCGCCATTCTGCTGCGCAGCCCACGCCGCGACGGAAAGGGCTGCACCGACATACCCGGCCCAGAACCCGAAGGCAGCGACCCGGCGGCCCACCTCGTCCTGCAGATATTCCAGGTCGTAGAGCGTGCCGCCGCCTGCGCGGAAGCGGTCGAGCAGCGCGCGCCCCTCGGGTTGGCCCTTGTAGGCGTGACCGAACAGGATGTGCCGGTGGGTCAGGGGTGTGGGCTCGGCCGACAATTCCTTCAGGCCGTAGATGATGGCTTCGGCCGGGGCGCTGCGCCACGATCCCGGTGCGGCGATGGTCGCGCCCGCCTGACGGTAGGCCTCGATGGGGATGATCCGGCTCGGGCTGTCCTCGACGGTGACGCGAAAGCCTGCGCGTAGCAGGTCGGACACCCCGCCGGGCGTTGCGCCGACGCGGCGCTCGTCGGCGCGTTCCTCGGCCCGGATCCACAGATGCACCACGGCTTAGCCGCCGAACCCGGCACGGAGAACCGGCAGCAATGCGGCGGCGGCGATGCCTACGACCGCCCCGATCAGCAACCGCACCAGCGGCGTGTCCAACCGCGGCGAAGCGACGGACAGAAGGCCGCAAATGGCGGCGTAGAAGGCAAGGGCCGTGAAATCCATGGCGAAACGCTAGCACGCGCGCCGCCCGCCCGCCTAGGACCAGCTGACTTCGCCCAGAAAAATATAACCGGCACCGTATATCGTCTTGATCAGGCGCGGGTTCTTCGGGTCCTCGCGCAGCTTGGTGCGCAGGCGCGAGATGCGGACATCCATCGCCCGGTCGAAGCTGTCGCCCGCCGCGCCGCCGAGGCTTTCCTGCATCTGCACGCGAGAGATCAGGCGTTTGGGCGCGTCGAGAAACAGGCGCAACACCTCTCCCTCGGCATGGGAAAAGGGCACCTCGGTGCCGTCCTCGGCCACAAGGGTGTAGCTGTTGAACCGGGCCGTCCAGCCGTTGAACCGCGCCGTGGCATGGCTGCGGTCGGGGGCCTTTGGCGTGCGCAGACGGGCGCGGACGCGGGCCACGACCTCGGCCGGATCAAAGGGCTTGATGATATAGTCGTCGGCCCCAAGCTCCAGCCCCGTCACGCGGTCCTGCACTTGGGCACGACCCGAGATGATGATGATCGCGGCCCCGGATTCAAGCGCGAGGCGGTGGACGACGGCAAGCCCGTCGCGGTCGGGCAGGCCAAGGTCCACGAGGCAGACATCGGGCGTGGTGCGGCGCAGGGCGGCCTCGAACTCCGTCGCGCGCGCGAAGCTGGCGGTGCGAAAGCCGGCCTCGGTCAGGGCCTCGGAGAGGAGGGCGCGGATCTGCGGTTCGTCATCGAGGATGGAGACCAGCGGTGCAGCCGGGCGCGCGGTCACGCGGCGGCCTCTGCCGACAGCAAACGGTGCAGATCACCGGCGCGGACCGGCTTGTCGAGGACTGGCCAGCGCCGTGCACCATCCGCGCGGAGCCGGTCCTGCGCGGGAAGCGATGTCATCAAGGCAAGGTGAAGGCCGCAATGGCGCGCGGCGATTTCGGACAGCATTGCCACCCCGTCAGTGGCCCCGAGGCGGATGTCGGACAACACCCAGTCCAGCCCGGGAAGATCGCACAGGGCCATTGCTTCCTCTGCCGAGCCGGCCTCGATCACCTGGTGACCAAGCTCGGTCAGATGGCCGCGCACCTCTGCCCGCAGGTCGGCCATGTCATCGACCAGCAGGATCAGGCGTGGCCGCGCCCCTGCCGTTACCGGACGCAGCGGCAGCCGCACCGCAACGCGCGCGCCGGTATCGGTATTGCCAAGACGCAACGTGCCCCCTGCAAGCTTCACCAGATCGTAAACCATCGTAAGGCCAAGGCCCGACCCGGCATCGCCCTTCGTGGTGAAGAACGGTTGCAAGGCCTTGTCCAATGCGGTGTCCGAAAAGCCGGCGCCGGTATCGTCGACGGTGATTTCAAGCCATGTCTCCTGCACGTCCCGCAGGGATATCGTGATCTGGCCGGGATCCGAGCCAATGGCATCGCGGGCATTCAGCACGA
Source organism: uncultured Roseicyclus sp. (assembly GCA_964615955.1). Lineage (GTDB taxonomy): Bacteria > Pseudomonadota > Alphaproteobacteria > Rhodobacterales > Rhodobacteraceae > Gymnodinialimonas. The sequence continues at coordinate 17,865 of CAZTUG010000008.1, read as the reverse complement.
GGTTCAGCAGGCAGTCCTGCAATGATCCCGCATCCAGCATCAAGGCGGGCGCGTGCACGTCGCAGGCCAACGTCAGCACGATGCCCTCGGGAAGGGCGGCCCTGGCAAGGGGCGCGAAGGTGGCAAGGAAATCCTGCACCACCACCGGCGCCGCCTGGATGTCTCGCTTGCCGGTCATGCCCGCGATCTTGTCAAGCAGCAGCCCGCCTCGGCGCACCGCCATGCGGGTTGCCCCCGTCAACTCGTGTGCACCGGGGGGAAGCGGCATTTTCTCCAGCCGCGCTTGAAGGCCGAGGATGATCGTCAGCAGGTTCGCGAAATCATGGGCAAGGCCGGAGGTCAGTTGCGCCGCCATCTCGCGCTTGTGGGTCTGGGCCAACGCCGTGCGGGCCTGAGTTTCCTCCGTCACGTCGGTGGACAGCAGATAGACCGCGCCCTGCGTGGTGGGGTCGGGGGTGAAGGCCGTGCGGATCCGCCGTCCGGTGACGGGTTCGGTGAACTCGAGCACCGCGCTTTCGCCCGACGCGGCGCGCATCAGTGTCGGGCGCAGCATGGCGGCGGTGTCTTTGCCCAATGCCTGCTCGAAACTGAGCCCGACGATGGCGCTGTTGCGGCCGGGCAGCAGCGCTGCAAGGCGACGGTTGGTGAAGGTATAGATCCCGCCCTCGTCGAGATGGGCGATATGCGCGGGGGTCATCTCGGTGACCAGCCGGGTGCGCGCTTCCATCTCGGTCAACTCGGCCTTGGCTTCCTGCAACTGGGCGATCGTGGCTGCCAGCCGTCGGTTGGCTTGTGCCAGGTCCTCGGCATGGGTCAGGAGTTGATCCGACAGTTCCTCGGAGCGGGCGCGCAGCAAGGCTTCCTGACGCTTGGCGGGGCTGATATCGGTATAGACCGTGACCCAGCCGCCTTCGGGCAGGGGGGACCCTTCGACGCTGATCGTGCAGCCATTGGCGCGGGTGCGTTCCATGTAGTGGGGCACGAAGGCGCGCGCCTGCTGGACCCGCGTGCGCACGAACGCCTCGTTGTCTTCGACCGCGCCGTATTCACCGGATGTGACGAGGAACCGGATGGTGTCTTCGAAGGACGCGCCCGGGGTGACGAGGTGTTCCGGCAGGCCGAACATCTCCTGGAAGGGGCGGTTGCACACGGCAAGACGGAGATTCGCGTCGTAGATCGACAGCGCCTGCTGGATCAGGTTCAATCCAGCGCGGATGAAGTTCTCGGTCGGTCTGTCGCGCGGCATTGCCGGGGCCTCCTGCATAATGGCTACCGCGCCCGGCCCGCCCCGCCAAGGGCACTGCGCGATCTGTAACAATTCGAAAGGTTCATGAAAAAGTCATGTAACCCTTGACCGGGTAGGCTTGTGTGGCACGTTGATGAAGACGGAGAAGCACCGCTGCATCGCCACGCGTGCCGTGCCGCTTGGGGAGACTCCGGCAAGAGGGAGGACAATTTGGCACCTATCACACCGCCCGCGGGCGCGCCGCAATCCGTGCCGGCCCTGCTTCGGCGCAATGCGTCCGAGTTCGGATCGCGAGATGCCTACCGCGAGAAGGAGTTCGGGATCTGGCAAAGCTGGACCTGGGCCGAGACCCTCGCCGAGGTGGAGGCTCTGTCGCTTGGCCTGTTGGTGCTTGGCCTTGAGCGCGGGGATTTCGTGGCGATCATCGGGCGCAATCGCCCGGCGCTTTACTGGTCCATGGTCGCGGTCGAGATGGCGGGAGGTGTTCCCGTGCCGCTCTACCAGGATGCCGTCAGCGAAGAGATGACCTTTGTGCTGGACCATTGCGGCGCCCGCTTCGTGATCGCAGGCGACCAGGAACAGGTCGACAAGACCATCGAGGCGCAGGAGACGCTGCCGGGGATCGAGCATATCCTGTATGTCGAGGCCCGCGGTCTGCGGAAATATGACCATTCCAAGCTGTATGCCCTTGCCTCGGTGCAGGATGAGGGCCGCGCCGCGCGCGATCGACTGATTGGAGAACTGCACGCCCGAGAGGCCGAACTGACCTATGACAGCACCTGCGTGATGCTCTACACGTCGGGCACGACGGGCAAGCCGAAGGGTGTTGTCCTGTCGAACCGCAACATCATCGAAGCCTCGAAGGCGTCGTCGGAGTTCGACGGATTGCGGATGGAGGACGAGGTGCTGGCCTACCTGCCGATGGCCTGGGTGGGCGATTTCATCTTTTCCATCGGACAGGCTTATTGGGCGGGGTTCTGCGTCAATTGTCCCGAAAGCCCTGAAACGATGATGACCGACCTGCGCGAGATCGGGCCGACCTATTTCTTCGCCCCGCCGCGCGTGTTCGAGACCCTGTTGACCACGGTGATGATCCGCATGGAAGACGCGGGCCGCTTCAAGAAGTGGCTCTTCGACCGTGCCATGGCGCGCGCCAAGGTGACGGGCCCGAAGATCCTCGACGGAAAATCGGTCAGCGGAGTCGAGCGGCTGGCCCATGCCTTCGACAATCTCATGGTCATCGGCCCGCTGAAGAACACCTTGGGCATGAGCCGGGTGCGCGTCGGCTATACTGCCGGGGAAGCCATCGGACCGGAAATCTTCGATTTCTACCGGGCGCTGGGGATCAACCTCAAGCAACTCTACGGGCAGACGGAGGCGAGTGTCTTCATCACCCAGCAACCCGACAACGAGGTGCGCCCGGACACGGTCGGTGTGCCGTCGCCGGGGGTGGAGTTGCGCATCGGCGAGAATGGCGAGGTCTTCTACCGCTCGCCCGGCACCTTCGTGGAATACTTCAAGAACCCCGAAAGCACCGCCTCCACCAAGGATGCGGAGGGTTGGGTCGCCACGGGGGATGCGGGTTTCATCGAACCCGATACCGGCCACCTGCGCATCCTCGACCGCGCAAAGGATGTGGGAAAGACCGCGTCGGGCGGATTGTTCGCGCCGAAATACGTGGAAAACAAATTGAAATTCTACCCCGATATCCTGGAGGCCGTCGTTTTCGGCAACGAGCGGGAATTCTGCACCGCCTTTCTCAACATCGACCTGAGCGCTGTTGGAAACTGGGCTGAACGCAACAATATCGCCTATGGATCCTACCAGGAACTGGCGGGACATCCCCGGGTGCTGGCCTCGCTCAAGAGCCATGTGGAAGCGGTCAACCGCTCTGTCGCCGAAGACCCGATCCTGTCCCATTGCCAGGTGGCGCGGTTCCTTGTGCTGCACAAGGAGCTGGACGCCGACGACGGCGAGATGACCCGCACCCGCAAGGTGCGGCGGCGGATCATCGAGGAGAAGTTCGCGGATCTTCTGGAGGCGCTCTATTCCGGCAAGACCGAGCAATACACGGAAACCGAGGTGACCTACGAGGACGGGCGCAAGGGCAACATCTCGGCGACGTTGCAGATTATCGATGCGGCGGTTGTGCCGGTGGATGGCACGCGGATGGCGGCGGAATGACGATGCGACGCGCGCCTTTCGGCTTCGCCCCGCCCGCCATCCCACGGGGTCTGCATCCATGAGCGTCGTGGCGATCGGCCTGTTCCTGTTGGGCTTCGCGGCGTCGTGGATCGCGGGGCGGTATGTCGAGACGGGTGCGGCGTTGCTTCAGGGCGGGGCTGTCGGGGCTTGTGGGGTGGCGGCGCTGTTGATCGGAATGTCCGACATGGTCGGGAGCAACCTGATCTGGGCCCTGATCGCCCTCGCGATCTACGGACTGATCGCGGCGGTGGTCTTCAGGGGTGCGCAAAGCGCGCGGGAGAGGGCGGAGTAAATGCTTGACAACGCAGCAGAAGGTTACGTGACCGCCGATGGCCGCCAGATCGGGCCGGTGGTGTTGGAGATGCGCAATATCACGCTGCGGTTCGGCGGTGTGGAGGCGATCAAGAACATCTCCTTCGATGTGCGCGAGGGCGAGATCCGCGCGATCATCGGGCCGAACGGGGCGGGAAAATCCTCGATGCTCAATGTCATCAGCGGCTTCTACCATCCGCAGGAGGGGGAGGTCATGTATCGCGGCGTCCGGCGCCCGCCGATGAAGCCGTTCCAGGTGGCGCGCCAGGGTATCGCGCGGACCTTCCAGAACATCGCCCTGTTCGAAGGGATGACCGTGCTCGACAACGTGATGACGGGACGGCTGAACCACATGACGTCGGGGTTCCTGAGCCAGGCGATCTGGTGGGGGCGCGCGCAGGCGGAAGAGGTCGCGAACCGCGCCAAGGCCGAGGAAATCATTGATTTTCTTGAGATTCAGGCGATCCGCAAGACGCCGGTGGGGCGTCTTCCCTATGGTCTCAAGAAGCGGGTGGAACTGGCGCGCGCACTTGCGGCGGAGCCGTCGATCCTGCTGCTGGATGAGCCGATGGCCGGGATGAACGTGGAGGAGAAGGAGGACATGAGCCGCTTCATCCTGGACGTGAACGACGAATTCGGGAGCACCATCGTGCTGATCGAGCATGACATGGGCGTGGTCATGGACCTGTCCGACCGGGTCGTGGTGATGGATTACGGCAAGAAGATCGGCGACGGCTCCCCCGACGAGGTGCGCGGCAACCAGGCCGTGATCGATGCCTACCTGGGGGTGGCCCATGAGTGAGCGGGGCGGTCACACCCTGTGCACAGCGCGTACACATCCCGTGCACACGACAGGCACCGCCATCGCGATCGCCATGGCCGCGTCCAGCGCGGCGGCCGACGCGCTGGACGTCTTCGAGGCCCGCTGCCTGATCCCGATGATCGAGGTCCGCGACAGCGATGTCGGCGGCCTGACCCGAATCCCGCACCGCGCGGCGTGGGAGAGTTGGGTGCCCGAGGGCGGGGCGTGGGAATTGCGCCGCGCGCTGCCGGGGGCCGAGGTGCAGTATTGCGCGATCCACGGGCCGCTGGGTGCGGGCGTCGATGCGTGGATCGAGGGGGCAGTCGCCTCCGGCGATTACATCGCCGTGGACCGGGTGCCTGAAACCCTGCGCTCCACCTTTCTGCGGGAACCCGTGATCGAGGTGGAAATCGACCGGGAGGCCCCGAGCCTGACGGTCATCGAAACGGATCTGGAGAGCTGAGACATGCCTGACCAACTGATCTACGCGATGGAAGTCACGCTCAACGGGCTGATGACCGGGGTGATGTATGCGCTGGTGGCGCTGGGCTTCGTGCTGATCTTCAAGGCGAGCGGCATCTTCAATTATGCCCAAGGGGTCATGGCGCTGTTCGCGGCGATGACGCTGGTGGGCATCCAGGAAGGTCGGGTGCCGTTCAGCCACCTGATCAACGCGATCTTCGGGTCGCAACTGCACGAGTTCGGGTGGGAGGTTCCGGCGCTGCTGGCCATCGTGCTGACGGTGGTGGTGATGATCGGGCTGGCCTGGTGCGTGCAGCGCTTCGTGTTCAGGCACCTGGTGGGGCAGGAGCCGATCATCCTGTTCATGGCCACCATCGGGCTGGCCTATTTCCTGGAGGGCGTCAGTGACCTGATGTGGGGCAGCGAGATCCGCAATATGGACGTGGGCTTGCCGCAGGGGATCAACGACTGGCTCGACGCGACGACATTCGATGCCTTCGGCTATGGCTTCTTCATCGACAACCTCGACATCGCGGCGTCGATCATCGCGGCAATTCTGGTGATGGGGCTGATCGCCTATTCGCAATACACCAAGAACGGGCGCGCGATGCGGGCGGTGGCCGACGATCACCAGGCGGCGCTGAGCGTGGGCATCTCGCTCAACTACGTGTGGGTGCTGGTCTGGTCGCTGGCGGGGATCGTGGCGCTGGTGGCGGGGATCATGTGGGGGTCGAAATCGGGCGTCCAGTTCTCGTTGAGCCTGATCGCGCTGAAGGCCTTGCCGGTGCTGATGCTGGGCGGCTTCACGTCGATCCCCGGTGCCATTGTCGGCGGGTTGATCATCGGCGTCGGCGAGGCGCTGTTCGAGTTTGCCATCGGCCCGATGATCGGCGGCGCGACGGAAAACTGGTTCGCCTATGTGCTGGCGCTGGCCTTCCTGGTGTTCCGCCCGCAGGGCCTGTTCGGGGAGAAGATCATTGAACGGGTGTAGCCATGGGACGATATCGGCGGCAGATCATCGAACGGGCCGCGCAGGCGACACCGCGGCAGTGGCTGATCGGCACGGCGATCGCCATCGGGTCCATCGCGGCCATGACGATCGGCCTGGCGGCGTTCGCGGGCGGGCGGAACTGGGACGACCTCGCGCGCCAATCGGCCGGGTACGTGTGCGAGCGCGCCTTGCGGGAGGAGGACGGCGTTCCGGCCGGCCGGAACGAGCCGGTCTGCCAATGCACCGCGTTGCGGGTGGCGGCAGAGCGCCCGACGCTGGCCGGCTACCTGTCGCAGCATGCCGCCCGGAGGCAGGCCCGCGCCTTTGCCCGGGACGCCCTGCCGGTCTGCCGGGAGGCCACGGCCGGATGATCCGCAGGCGCATCGAGGAGGGTCCGGGTCAGACGGCCCGCGCGGAGGACCGGCGACGGCATCGGCCAGATGACCGGGGACGCGGGATGGATGAATTACCACTGTGCGCGCTGCCTGTTCACGGGCGATCCGGTGCGCGGGGATGCGGCGTGAGGCCGGCAGATGATCGGGGGCGACGGTGCCTCAGGCTGTTCGAGGCCCGGCCCCGTCGCTTGATGCCCATCCATGGAGGCCGAAGATGACCAGCGAACCAAGGCAACCGACCCCGCCGAACCCCTTCGTCAATGCGGGCCGCCCGGCCTTCGTCCAAGGCGGCAACCGATCCAAGAAGGTCTGGGCGCTGGTGACGACGGTGGGGTTCGGGATCTTCTGGTTCTCGGCCCTGTTCCTGGCCGCGGAATGGTTCGGGCCGCGGGACCTGACGTTCTGGCCGGCGATCCTGACGCCGGTGAGCCTGGCCATCGGCATTGTCGGGCGGGTGATGATGGCGCGGGAGAGGGCCTGATGTTTTACCGTGAAGCGGGCGATTTCAAGACCAGCTATGTCGCCGACGGCCAGACCTTTCCGATCCTGTTCGACCGGTATCGGTATTATTTCGTGCTGTTCGTGGGCGCGGTGGTGATCCCGCTGGTGCTGAACGACTACCTTGCCAACTCGATCCTGATCCCGTTCCTGATCTATGCCATCGCAGCCATCGGGCTGAACATCCTGACGGGGTATTGCGGGCAGGTCAGCCTTGGCACGGGCGGGTTCATGGCGGTGGGGGCGTTCACGTCCTACAAGCTGATGACGGCGTTTCCGGGACTCGACATGATTTCCATCACGTTGCTGTCGGGCGTGATGACGGCGATGGTTGGCGTGGCCTTCGGCTTGCCGTCGCTGCGGATCAAGGGGTTCTATCTGGCTGTCGCCACGCTGGCGGCGCAGTTCTTCCTTGTGTGGCTGTTCAACAAGGTGCCGTGGTTCTACAACAACTCGGCCTCGGGGCAGATCGCGGCGCCGGAGCGGAATTTCTTCTACGGGATCGACATCGCGGTGACCGGGCCGAATGCGGAGTCCTGGGCGAAATACCTGTTCTGTTTCCTGTTCGTCTTCGTGCTGGCCTGGATGGCGCGCAACCTGACGCGCGGTTCGGTCGGGCGGCAATGGATGGCGATCCGCGACATGGACATCGCGGCGGAAATCATCGGGGTGAACCCGTTGAAGGCGAAGCTGACGGCCTTCGCGGTGTCGTCGTTCTATGTCGGGATCTCGGGGGCGCTGTTGTTCACCGTCTATCTGGGCGCGGTCGAGGTCGGCGCGTCCTACGGCATCCAGAAATCGTTCCTGGTGCTGTTCATGATCATCATCGGCGGGCTTGGCAGCATTTTCGGCAGCTTCGCGGGCGCGGCCTTCATGGTGCTGTTGCCTGTGCTCCTGAAGGTGCTGCTGGTGGATGGTTTCGGCCTCGATACCGCGCTGTCGGCGCATTTCCAGTTCGTCATCGTGGGGGGGCTGATCATGTTCTTCCTGATCGTGGAGCCTCACGGGCTTGCGCGGCTTTGGGCGCTGGCGAAGGACAAGTTGAGATTGTGGCCGTTCCCGCACTAGGGCGGCGGTTGCGAAAGAGCCGGGCCGAACGGTCCCGGACACGGAGAAATCGAAAAGAACCTTAGGGAGGATGGATTCGATGAAGAGACTTCTGACACTGACCGTAGGAGCGGCGATCGCCGCGGGGCCCGCGATGGCGGATCTCGTGTTCCCGTCGCTGAGCTACCGGACCGGCGCCTACGCGGCGGGCGGCATTCCCTTCGCGGATGGCTATGCCGATTACATGACGCTGCTGAACGTCCGCGATGGCGGCATCGGCGGGGTGATGACCAGCGTGCCGGAATGCGAGACGGCCTATGACACCGAGCGCGGCGTGGAATGCTACGAGAGCACGCGCGGATCGGGGGCGCTGGTCTACCAGCCGCTGTCCACCGGCATCACCTACCAGCTGATCCCGCGCGCCACGGCGGATGGCATCCCGCTGCACACGATGGGGTATGGCCGGACCTCCGCCGCCAATGGCAACGTGTTCAGCCACACGTTCAACTATCCCGGCAACTACTGGGATGCGGCGAGCGTGATCGTCAACATCCTGCTGGACGAGAACGGCGGCTCGCTGGAGGGCAAGTCCATCGCGCTGCTCTACCACAACTCGGCCTATGGCCGGGAGCCGATCCGCACGCTTCAGACCCTGTCGGAACAGCACGGCTTCACCCTGACCGAGATCGCCGTGGACCATCCGGGGCAGGAGCAGGGCAACCAGTGGTTGCAGATCCGCCGCGAGCGTCCCGATTATGTCGTGATGTGGGGCTGGGGCGTGATGAACCAGGTCGCGGTGCAGGAAGCCGTCAACATCCGTTTCCCGATGGAGAATTTCATCGGCAACTGGTGGGCCGGGGCCGAGCATGACGTGGCCTCCGTGGGCGCCGCCGCGGCGGGCTACCGTTCGTTGAACCTGAACCGGCTGGGCGACATGCCGGTGTTTGACCAGATCCAGGAACTTGTGATCGACGCGGGCCTCGGTGCCGGGGACGGATCGCAGATCGGCAGCGTGCTGTATACGCGGGGCATGTATGCGGCGTTCCTTGCGGCGGAAGCCGCCCGGCTGGCGCAGGAGATGAACGGCGTCGCCGATATCGATGCGGCGATGATGCGCGACGCGATGGAAGCGCTGGTCATCACCAACGAGACCATGGAAGCGGCGGGCATGCCGGGCATCGGGCCGGAATTCTCGGTCACCTGCGAGAACCACGGCGGCACCGGCATGGCGATCATGCAGCAGTGGGACGGCGCGCAGTGGGTCACCCTGACCGACTTCATCGCGCCCGACGACAGCGTGACGCAGCCGCTGATCGAAGAGGATTCGGCCCAATACGCGGCGGAGAACGGCATCGAGCCGCAATGCGCCGACAGCTGATGCGAGACCTCCGGCGGCGGCGGCGCGTGGTCGCTGCCGCCGGAATTTCTTGAGTTTTCTTGCCAAGATGAAACAGGGGCCCCGCGCGATCGCGGGCGCGTCGATGGCCTCGAACGGGGATGAACGGGATGCTGGATCAGGTGACTGAGGTTGACGCGCAGGCGGACACGCTGCTGGAGGTCAACAATATCGAGGTGATCTACAACCACGTGATCCTTGTGTTGAAGGGCGTGTCGTTGAAGGTGCCCAAGGGCGGCATCACGGCCCTTCTGGGCGGCAATGGCGCAGGCAAGACGACGACGCTGAAGGCGATCTCCAACCTGCTCAAGAGCGAACGCGGGGAGATCACCAAGGGGTCGATCAAGTATCGCGACGAGGTGGTGCAGCATCTTCTGCCGTCCGACCTTGTGGATCGGGGCGTGATCCAGGTGATGGAGGGGCGGCATTGCTTCGAGCATCTGACGGTTGAGGAAAACCTGCTGACCGGCAGCTACACGCGCAAGGACGGGCGCGCGGCGATCGCGGCGGATCTGGAGCTGGTCTACGAATACTTCCCGCGCCTGCGCGAGCGGCGCACCAGCCAGGCGGGGTATACCTCGGGCGGGGAACAGCAGATGTGCGCCATCGGGCGCGCCCTGATGAGCCGCCCCGAGACGATCCTGCTGGACGAGCCGTCCATGGGCCTTGCGCCGCAACTGGTGGAGCAGATCTTCGACATCGTGAAGCGGCTGAACGAGGAGCAGGGCGTGACCTTCCTGCTGGCCGAGCAGAACACCAACGTGGCGCTGCGCTTCGCCCATTACGGCTATATCCTCGAAAGCGGCCGGGTGGTCATGGACGGCCCGGCAAAGGACCTGCGCGAAAACCCGGATGTGAAGGAATTCTACCTCGGCATGAGTGACGAGGGGCGCAAGAGTTTCCGCGACGTGCGATCCTATCGCCGCCGCAAGCGCTGGCTGAGTTGATGGGGCCGGGCGGCGCGCTGGCGGCCCTCCGGGATGCGGGGCGGCGGCGGAAGCGACCCCGGACGGCCCGTCGCGGGCCAGCGGTTACACGGTTTGAGAGGGAGCGTCGGGGATGCCGGACATGAGCCAAAGTCACTATGACACGCTGGAGACGCGCAGTGCCGACCAGCGCGCGGCGGAGCAGTTGGCGAAGTTGAACGCGCAACTGGCGCGCAACGGGGCGTCGGCGTTGAGGGATCTGGATGCGCTGGCGGGCCTGCCCGTCCTGCGCAAGTCCGAACTGGTCGCGCGGCAGTCCGAAAAGCCTCCGTTCGGCGGGTTTCCGGTGCACAACGTCGCCCATGTCTTCCAGTCGCCCGGTCCGATCTACGAGCCCGGCGGCATCGGCCATGACTGGTGGCGGATGGGGCGCTTCCTGCACGCGGCAGGCATCGGGCCGGGCGATATCGTGCAGAACTGTTTCGGCTATCACCTGACGCCCGCGGGGATGATCTTCGAGAGCGGCGCGCGGGCGGTCGGCGCGGCGGTGCTTCCCGCCGGCACCGGGCAGACGGACTTGCAGGTGCGCGCGGCGAAGGATATCGGCTGCACCGCCTATGCGGGCACGCCGGATTACCTGAAGGTGATCCTTGACCGGGCCGACGAGATGGGCGAGTGGCTTGCCTTCACCCGCGCGGCGGTCGGCGGGGGCGCGCTGTTCCCGTCGCTGCGCGCCGAATATGCCGAACGCGGCATTGCCTGCCTGCAATGCTATGCCACGGCCGATCTGGGCAATATCGCCTACGAGGTGCCGAACCCCGAAGGCGGTCTGCCCGAGGGGATGATCCTGGACGAGGGCGTGATCGTGGAGATCGTGCGCCCCGGCACCGGCGACCCGGTGGCGGTTGGCGAGGTGGGCGAGGTCGTGGTGACCACGCTGAACCCCGATTACCCGCTGATCCGCTTCGCCACGGGCGACCTGAGCGCGATCCTGCCCGGCACAAGTGCCTGCGGGCGCACCAATGTGCGTATCAAGGGCTGGATGGGGCGCGCCGACCAGACCACCAAGATCAAGGGCATGTTCGTGCGCCCGGAACAGGTGGCGGATTTCGTGGCGCGCACCGGGGTGTCCAAGGCGCGGGTCATCGCCGCGCGGTCGGGCGAGGTCGACGTGATGACGGTGCAGGTGGAGGCCGAAGGCGGCGACGTGGGCGCGCTGGGCGACACGGTGGCGGCGATCCTGAAGCTGAAGGGCCGGGTCGAGATCGTGGCGCCGGGCAGCCTGCCAAACGACGGCAAGGTCATCGACGACCGGCGCAGCTACGACTGAGGCCTATTCCACGGCCTCGGCGGCGCGCAATTCCTCGGGCGAGGCGAGGCCGTCCTCGTCGAGGTCCACGCGTCCGAAGGCCATGCCGTAGACGCCGAAGGTGCGGATGCGTCGGGACATGGGGGCACCGACCTCGGCCATGGTCTGGATGAAGACGCGGAATTCGTCATGATCGAGGGACCCGTCCCCGTTGGTATCGGCGGCAAGGAAGGCCGCGACGCTTTCCGATTCGTATTGCGCGGCAGCGGAACCCGGCGACAGCAGAAATGCGGCGGCGCAGGCGGGCAGGAACAGGGGGCGCATGCAGGGCATGGAAACGGACCTCGGGTTGGAACGGGTTGGCGGCCATGGGACCGCGCGGCGGCGGCGAAAGACACTCGCAATTGCGTGATTGCGTGCCATCGGCGGTGCCGCGCCGATCCGGGCCGATCCGGGCCGATCCGGGCCGCGTGCGTCATCCGATATCGGTGCGGTTGGCAGGCGGTGGGCAGGCCCGGTCATCCGGTAACGGTGCCGTTTCATGCTAGGTGTGGCGGCGTCACGCGAATCTGCAACGGAGTATCCCCATGCGCATGCGCTTCTATCCCTGTCTCGCGGCGCTGGCCGCCGCCTTCACCACGCAGGCCGCCCTGGCCGATACCGCCCTGCTGCTGGTCAACGACCGCTACGACACTGCCCAGAACCTGCGCGAGGGGCGTGTGATCGAGGCGCTGCAAGGCCCGCTTGAGGCGGCCGGGTTCGAGGTGATCGTCGCCCGCGACGCCTCCGGCGGCGAAATGCGTGCGGCGTTGGACCAGCTGGTGCGTCGGCAGGAGGACGAGCGCGTGCTGATCGCCGTGCTTGGCCACTACGCGCGTTCGGGCGCCGACAACTGGCTGCTGGGGCGCGATGCGGATGTGCCGAGCCTCGCCACGGTCGGGGATGCTGGCCTGAGCCTGTCGATCCTGATGGAAGTGGCCGGTCGCGCGCCGGGGCGCGCCATGGTGTTGTTGGCGCAGGAACGGCGCGGGATCGATCTGGGTGCCGGGCTTGGCAATGGCGTGGGCGTGGTGGAGGCGCCGCAGGGCGTGACCGTCCTGTCCGGCGCGCCGCAGGACCTTGCCGGGTTCACCACCGAACACCTGCTGGTGGCGGGCACCGACCTGTCCGCCGCCCTTGCCGATGCCCGCCGGATCCGGGCGTTCGGCTTCGTCTCGCCGCACCTGCCCTTCATCGCGGCGGTTCCCCCGACCCCCGGCCCCGGCACGCCGACCCTGCCGGGCGCGACCCTGCCGGGCGCGAGCCAGCCGGGCGCGAGCCAGCCGGGCAGCGAGGAGACCGCGCTGTGGAACGCCGCGGCGGAACTGGACACGCCCGGGGCCTACCGCGCCTACCTGGCCCGCTACCCCGACGGGTTCCATGCCGCCGAGGCGCAGGCCCGCGCCAGCGCGATCGAGACCGATCCCGCAGCCCTGGCCCGCGCGGCGGAGGAGGCCCTGAACCTGAGCCGCGATCAACGCCAGCAGATCCAGCGCAACCTGGCGATCCTCGACTACGACACGCGGGGCATCGACGGGATCTTCGGCACCGGCACGCGCACGGCGATCCAGGGCTGGCAGACGGCGCAGGGTCTTGCCGTGACCGGCTATCTGGACGCGGACCAGATCGCCACGCTTGGCCAACAAGCCTCGGTCCGCGCGGCGGAACTGGAGGCCGCCGCGCAAGCCGCGCGCGAGGCGGAAGAGCGCGCCGACCGCGCCTATTGGCAGATCACCGGACAGGGCGCGACCGAGAACGGCCTGCGGCTTTACCTCGACCGTTATCCCGATGGCCTTTACGCCGAAGTCGCGGAAGAGCGGCTGGACCAATACGAGCGCGCCGCCCGCGCCGAGGCGGAGGCGCAGGATCGCGCGGCCTGGGACGCGGCGCGCGGGGCCGACGTGGTGGCCGCCTACGAGGATTACATCCGCACCCGTCCCGGCGGGGCCTTCGTCGATCAGGCGCGGGACCGGATTGCGCAACTGACCGGCGCCGGCGGCCAACCGAGCCCGCAACAGATCGCGCAGTATGAGGCGCGGGAAGCCGCGCTGAACCTGCCGCCCGTCACCCGTTCCCTGATCGAACAGCGGCTGGCCGCGTTGGGGCTGGAGCCGGGGCGCATCGACGGGCAGTTCGACGACCGCACGCGGCGGGCCATTCGCCGCTACCAGGGCGCGCGAGGTCTGGACGTGACCGGCTATCTCGACCAGACAAGCGTGGTGCGACTGCTGGCGGAGAGCGTCGGCGGCATCCTGCGGCTGGATGGAGTGATCAACCGGTGATCCGACCCCGAATGCGGGTGGCCCTGCTGACCGTGGCGTCGATGATGCTCGTGGCCTCCGCACCGGCCCCGATCCTGGCGCAGGACGCGGCGGAACTGGCCGTGGCGCGGGGGGTGCTGATGCAGCTTCAGGCCCGCAGTTTCGCCGAGAACGTGGAGTATTGCGGCTATATCGGGCGGATGCCCGACGGGCGCCTGACCGCCACCGAAGTCACCCGCGGCGACGGATGGGGCTGCCTGAGCCGCGGCGACGAGGATCGCTTCGTCGCGGTCGTGGCCAGTTTCCACACCCATGCCGCCTATGATCGCGCCGCCGACAGCGAAGTGCCGTCGACCGAGGATCTGATCGGCGACATGGAGGAACGGGTGAACGGCTATATCGCCACGCCGGGCGGTCGCCTGTGGTTCGTGGACTGGCGACGGGGGGTCGCGACGCAGCTGTGCGGGCTGGGCTGCATGGGGCAGGATCCCGACTTCGTCCCCGGCAGTGGCGGGCCGATCGCCCAAAGCTATACCCTGCGCGACCTGATGCAGCGCGAAGGGCGCTGAGCGCGATCAGGGCGCGAGGTTGATCTCGGTGCTGTCCGGCGCGGGGCAGGACGCCGTGTCGGAGGTCGGAACGCATGGCGCGGAAGCGTCGGCATCCTGTGCAAGCGCGGGAGCCGAGGCGAGCGCCGCGAGAATGGCGGCAAGGGCGAAAATTCGGGACATGATGGAAAATCTTGGTCGCAAACGGGGCGGGATCAGTTGCCGGGCGTGACAGGGCCAAGGCCGGGCCACCCGCCTGCCGTGATCGCGGTATCCGGGGCGGAGATGGGCGAGATGATCGGGGTCGGGAAAACGTATGTCACGCCATCGGTGCCGGTGCAGGAGGTATGGCTGGAGTTGCCGATGCAGCCCTGAAGGTCGAGATGGGCGATGTCGGCATAGCCATCGACGCGGATGGGCGGGTCGGTCGCCTGCTGCGCGGTGGCGGGCAGGGCGGCCAGCAGGAGAAGCGGGGCGATGAGGCCGCGAAGGGGCACGAGGTTGTGTCCTTGTGGGCGCAATGGCGATATGACCCGAGGCTAGCGCAGCGGCCCGGCCCCGTCGCCATGGAAGACATCCCCCACCCCTGAACCGCTTACGTTCGCGTGTGCGACCCGGGGAAACCATCGGCCTGTCGCGTCGCGGCGGGCAGTCGCGGCGGGCACAAAAAAACCGCCCCGAAAGGCGGCTTCTTGTAACATATGCTCAACCGTTCAGCCCTGACGGGCCTTGAACCGGCGCTGCGTCTTGTTGATGACGTAGACGCGGCCCTTGCGGCGCACAACGCGGCAATCGCGATGGCGGTTCTTGAGCGAGCGGAGCGAGTTCTTGACCTTCATGGGTCGTCTCCTTCGTCGCGGCGCGTCAGTTGCGCCTGGTTGCTGTCTGGACGCTGGGGCGTCCGGCGAATCTTCCGGCCCGTTGGGGCTTACCGACTTCGGACCCTGCAGCAAAGTCCAAACGTGGTCCGCAGGCACTTTTCCGGGAAAAGGACTGCTTGGTGGGCGATACTGGGATCGAACCAGTGACCCCTTCGATGTCAACGAAGTGCTCTACCGCTGAGCTAATCGCCCGAATGACCCCTTTGACCTGTGCCGGTGCCCTGCCAGATGGCAAGACCCATGGCGCGGGGACCGCGTGGGTGAGCGGTCGTATAAAAGGTTGCCCCCCTGACCGCAAGAGCTTTTGGCTTGGCGAAAAAAACCGCTATACCTTCTGAGACGGCGTCACCCATGGAGCATCGATGCACCCCGCATTTCGTCTGGATCAGCCACGTCAGGTCACCAGTTGCGTGGTGGTGGCCTCGCCGCATTCCGGGCGGCATTACCCGGCCGAGTTCCTGCGCGCCTCGATCCTGGATGAACGGGTCATCCGCTCGTCCGAGGATGCGTTCATGGACCGGCTGGTGGCGGCGACGCCCTCGCTTGGCGCGCCGCTTCTTGCCGCCGAGTGGCCGCGCGCCTGGCTGGACCTGAACCGGGCCGAGGACGAACTGGACCCCGGCGTGATCGACGGCGTGGGCCGCGTGGTGCAGACGCCGCGGATCAATTCCGGCTTGGGCGTGGTGCCGCGGGTGGTGGCCAACGGGCGCGCCATCTATCGCGGCAAGCTGTCCCGCGCGGAAGCGGAGGCGCGGATCGAACAGGTCTGGCGTCCCTACCACGCGACGCTCGATGGCCTGCTGCTGAGCGCCCGGATGGAGTTCGGCCGCGCCGTCCTGCTGGACTTCCACTCCATGCCCCACGAGGCACTCGATGCCGTGGCGCGGCCCGGAACGCTCCGCCCGCAGGTGGTTCTGGGCGACCGCTTCGGCGCGTCGGCCGACAGCGAGATCGTGGATGTGCTGGAGGAGGGCTTCATCGAGGCGGGCCTTGTGGTCAGCCGGAATGCGCCCTTCGCCGGTGCCTACGTGACGCAGCGCTACGGGCGGCCCGCGACGGGCTATCACGCGATCCAGATCGAGATCGACCGCGCGCTTTACATGAACGAGCAACTGGTGCGCCCGAATGCCAATTTCGACGCGATGAAGCGGGTGATCAGCGGCGTGCTGGCGCGGGTGATCCATGCGCTTCCGGGCCGTGTGGCGCTGGCGGCGGAATAGGCGCGGACCGGCAGCGATGCGCCGGGCGGTCGGTGTCCGAGGCGGCGCGGCCCCCGGCCTGCGGTCTGCCCCGGAGTATCTTGGGACAGATGAAGGGAGGCGTCGTGGCTTGATCCTGGCCCGGGACTGCCGGCCGGAGGCTGCGACCCCGATGCGCACGGGGGAGGCCGGGCGATCAACGCAGCGCCCGCCCCTTGAGGATCGCATCGGTGCCGAAGCGGGCGCGGATGGCGTCGGTCGCGCGTTCGGCCTTGAGGCGCGCGGCCTCGGTCGGGTCGAGCAGGTTGCCTTCGCGGTCGGCCAGGTCTTCCGGCACGAGGTCGGAGGTGCCGACGCCGAGCAGGCGGTAGGGTTGCGGGTGTTCCATCCGGTCGAAAAGCGCGCGCGCAACGCGGTAGATGCGCTCGGCGGTCTGGGTGGCGTCGGGCAGGGTGGTGCGGCGGGTGATCAGCTTGAAATCGGCGCGTTTGAGCTTGAGCGTGACGGTGCGCCCGGCAATCTGCTTCGCCTTCAGGCGGTCGGCGACCTTTTCGGCCATGCGCCAGATGTGGCCGTCAAGCAGGTCGGTGTCGGAGATGTCGTCGTGGAAGGTGGTTTCGTTCGACACGCCCTTGGCCGCGCGGTCGCGGGTCACGCCGCGCGCATCCTCGCCACGTGCGAGGTGCCACAGGCGCGCGCCCATGGTGCCGAAGCGGTCTTGCAGGGCCTGCCTGTCCCAGCGTTGCAGGTCGGCGAAGGTATGGATGCCTGCGGTGTTCAACGCCGCCTGGCCGACCTCTCCGATGCCCCAGATCATCCGTACGGGCTTGTCCGACAGGAAGACCTGCGTCTCGGCCTTGCCGATCACCGAGAAGCCGCGCGGCTTGTCGAGGTCGGAGGCGATCTTGGCGAGGAACTTGTTGTGGCTCAGCCCCACCGACACGTCCACGCCCACCTCCGCCCGGATGCGCCGCACCAGCCCGGCCATCGCCGCCGCGGGCGAGGCGCCGTGCAGCCGAAAGGTTCCGTTGAGGTCCATGAACGCTTCGTCAAGCGAGAGCGGCTCCACCAGCGGCGTCATCGCGTCCATCAGCGCCCTGATGGCGCGCGACGCCTCCGCATAGGCGGCCATGCGCGGCGCCAGCACCACCGCGTCCGGGCAGAGGGCCAGCGCCCTGAACATCGGCATGGCGGAGCGCACGCCCCGCGTCCGCGCCAGGTAGCACGCCGTGGACACCACGCCCCGCCGCCCGCCGCCGATGATCAGCGGCAGGTCGCGAAGGCCGGGATCGTCCCGCTTCTCCACCGAGGCGTAGAAGGCGTCGCAGTCGAGATGCGCGATGGCGAG
>CAZTUG010000007.1:0-83806 GCA_964615955.1 uncultured Roseicyclus sp. | reverse complement strand
TGAACGTGGCGTCGGGCACCCCCGGCAACGCATCGATCGATGCAAATGCGCGGCGTCCGGAGACTTCGGATCGCGTCGGGTGAACCGGCCATATCTTGCCCTTGAAACCGATCTTGTCGCATTGCTCGACAAGGTTGGCACACCAGCCGCCGCCGCCGATCACGGCGATGGTGCGGGGGCGCAGAAGGCGCTCCAGTCGCTTGGTCGATGCGGGTTCCATTTTCACGCGCCCAACGGCCGGAACAATTCCCGGCCGATGATGTGCCGCTGGATCTCGGAGGTGCCGTCCCAGATCCGTTCCACCCGCGCATCGCGCCAGAACCGCTCGATCGGGAAGTCGTCCATCAACCCCATCCCGCCGAAGATCTGCAAGGTGGTATCGGTGACACGGGCCAGCATCTCGGACCCGTAGAGTTTGGCGCTGGCGATCTCGCGGTTCGCGGGCATGCCTTGGTCCAGCCGCCAAGCGCCCGCAAGCGTCAGGTAATCGGCGGCGTCGATCTCGGTGATCATGTCGGCGACCTGAAAGCTGACGCCTTGAAACTTTGCGATGGCTTGCCCGAACTGCTTGCGCTGCGCCGCATATTCCACGGCATAGTCGAAGCACCGCCGTGCCCGGCCTACGCTGAACGCAGCAACGGTCAGGCGCGTGGCGTAGAGCCATTCGTTCATCACCGCGAAGCCGCCGTCGACCTCGCCCAGAACCTGAGCGTCGGGCAAGCGGCAATCATCGAAACTCAGGATGCAGTTCTTGTAGCCGCGATGGCTGACGGACCGGTAACCGTCCCGCACGTCGAACCCTGGATGGCCCCGATCCACAAGGAAGCAGGTGATCCGTTTCTTGGGGCCATGGGCCGTGTCATCGACGCCAGTGGCGACGAACACGATGAAGAAGTCCGCGTGCTCTGCACCTGAAATGAAGTGCTTGGTCCCGTTCACCACCCAGTCCCCGCCGTCGCGCCGGGCCGTGCATTTCATGCCACGCACGTCCGATCCGGCGTCGGGCTCGGTCATCGCCAGCGCGTCCATTCGCTCGCCCCGCACGGCGGGGAAAAGGTAGCGGTCGCGCTGGTCCGCGTTGCAGGCCATCAAGATGTTCTGGGGCCGCCCGAAGAAATGCGTCAACGCCATGGAGCCGCGTCCCAACTCCCGCTCCACCAGCGTGAAATCCAGATGGCTGAGGCCAGCGCCGCCGATGTCCTGTGGGAAGTTGCAGGCATAGAACCCGAGATCGATGACCTTCCGCTTGATCTCCTGCCCGACGTCGTAGGGCACTTGTCCGGTTCTTTCGACCTCGGCTTCGTGTGGGTAGATCTCGCGTTCCACGAATCTGCGGACGGTCGAGACGATCATCTCCTGTTCATCGTTCAATCCGAAATCCATGCCGTCCCCTCCGCTATCATACCACGAGTTAACCTTGGCTCGCCTTCAGGAATATGCAGTATACGTTTCAATCATGCAGAATGCGCAGCCCGATCATTTTTCCATGCTGCTCTTCGACGGGTTCTCCAATCTTTGCCTTGCCAATGCGGTAGAGCCGCTTCGTGCGGCCAACAGCCTTTCGCGCAGGACGCTTTATCGCTGGAACTTCCTGTCGCTCGGTGACGCGCCGGTTCAGTCGTCCAGCGGGCTGCCAGTGCACGCCGAGCCCCTGTCAGCGCAATCGCGGGGTGCGTATCTGTTCGTGATGCCGAGCTATGGCCATACCGCCCTTGCGACTCCTGCTGCCATGCGCCGATTGCGCTCTGCCGCAAACCGCTTTTCGACGCTTGCAGGTCTCGACACTGGCGCATGGCTTCTTGCGCATGCGGGTCTGCTCGACGGATACCGCGCGACCTGCCATTGGGACCTTCTCGATGCCCTGGCCGAAGCCTATCCCGATGTCGCGGTAACAGAGGATCGCTTTGTGATCGACCGCAATCGCGCCAGTTGCGGTGGGGCCACTACAACCCTTGATCTCATGCTGGAGTTGATCGAACGGCGCCATGGCGCCGCTCTCGGCCTCGAGGTTGCGGCCCTTTTCATGTATGGAGAGCGCGATCCCCGGGTCGATCCGATGCAGCTGATCCCGGCTCAGCGGTCTGTCCGGGCGGCGGCGGCGCTGATGCGGCGGCATGTGGAGGATCCGTGGAGCATAGATGACATCGCAGATGGTGTGGGCCTGGGACGGCGGACGCTTGAGTTGGCATGCCGGACCCATGCAGGGCTCAGCCCTGCGCAGATCTACCGCGCCATTCGCCTGGCAGATGCCCGCCGCCGACTGGAGCAAACCCGCGAGAGCGTGGCCGAGATTTCCTTGCGCGCGGGCTACCACGATGCCACGGCTATGACACGGGCGTTCAAGGCGCACTACGGGATCACGCCTTCGGCCGTGCGGGCGCAGCGAATGGCAAAGGGCTAAGGTGATGCTGAAGACCGTGGGAGAGGTTCTGATAGCGCTGCTGGAGCGGCGCGGTGTCGACACCATCTTCGGCATTCCCGGTGTTCACACGGTCGAGATGTATCGGGGGCTTGATGGTTCGGGTATCCGGCACGTCACGCCCCGACACGAACAAGGCGCGGGGTTCATGGCGGATGGCTATGCGCGCGCCACGGGAAAGCCGGGCGTTTGCCTGCTGATCACCGGGCCGGGTTTGACCAACGCGATCACGCCGATGGCGCAGGCCCGCGCCGACAGCATTCCGATGCTGGTGATCTCCGGCGTCAACGAGGCGGCGACCTTCGGGCACGAGGAAGGGGTCCTGCACGAGTTGCCCGACCAACGCGCCATGATGCGCGAGGTGGCGCTATGGTCTCACACCCTGCATCGGGGCGCCGATCTGGAGCGAGTCTTGGACCGCGCATTCGCTGCAATGACCGGGGCAAGGCCCGGCCCCGTTCATATCGAGGTGCCCTTGGACATGATGCGCGAGCAGATCGCGATGCCGGCAGAGCGGGACGCGCTTGTGGCTCGTCGTCGGCCTGACCCAGAAGTGATCGCGGAGGCTGCCGTGCGGATCAGGGCCGCGCGGCAGCCTCTGATCCTGGCAGGGGGTGGCGCCATCAACTCGGCGGATGCTCTGGTGACATTGGCTGAGCGGATCGACGCGCCGGTCGTCACCACCACCAATGCGCGCGGTGTTCTGGGAGGTCATCCGCTGCGCGTGCCCGCCAGCCCAAGTTTCCCGCATATTCGCATGATGATGGCCGAGTCCGATCTGGTCCTTGCCATCGGCACGCAATTCGGGCGCACCGATTACGACATGTATGAGGATGGTGGCGTGCCGCACATCGTCCAGTTGATCCGCGTGGATTGCGATCCGGTGCAAGTCACCCGCGGGCGCCTGCCGGATCTGGCGATCGTGTCGGACGCGCACCAGGCGGTTGCGGCGCTTCTGGATGCGACCGATGGCCATGCGAATGTCGCGCAGGGCGGCGCACGGGCGTCCGCAGCGCGCATGACGTCGCTCGATGCCCTTTCGCCGGATTATCGCGCCCATGTCGCGTTGATCGACACCATTACCGCCACGCTTCCCGGATGCCGCATCGTGGGCGACAGCACCCAGATCGTCTATGCTGGCAACATGTATGCGGACATCGCCGCGCCCCGCGGCTGGTTCAACTCCTCCACCGGCTATGGCGCTTTGGGCTACGGGGCATCGGCAGCGATCGGTGCCGCCATTGGCGATGCGGCGACGCCCGTGGTCTGCGTTACTGGCGATGGTGGGCTGCAGTTCTGCTTGTCCGAGCTTGGCACCGCGATGGACGAGGAAACGCCGGTCATCTTCCTTGTCTGGAACAACAACGGCTATCGCGAGATCGAGAACTACATGCTCACCAAGGAGATCAAGCCCGAGGGGGTTTATCCCTCTGCGCCAGATTTCGTCGCCGTCGCCAAGGCGTACGGGATGCCGGGAGAGCGGATCGACGGCCCGCAAGACCTGGCCGGGGCACTGGAGCGGGGGCGGGGCGCGGGGCAGGCCTATCTGATCGAGCTGATCGCACCCTAGAACACGTCAGAACACGTCGCGCAAAAGTGGGTAACGGTTTTGCGCGTCTCGGACGGGCGGTATCAAAATTTTACAGCGCGTCGTGGGAATGCGAATGAACGCGACACGCTCTAGCGTTCAATTGCCGGCGCTCTCCGCTTTGGCCCCGGCGCCGCCTGCGGCCCGTTCGGCCAAAAGGTTATCGAGCCAATCCGGGTCCATCTCGGGAACCGAAGAGAGCAGCAATTCCGTGTAAGGGTCATGCGGCGGCTGGAACATCTCGGATTTCGGCCCCTGCTCGACCACGACACCGTTCTTCATCACCACGACCTCGTCGGCGATGGCCTTCACGGTGGCAAGGTCGTGGGTGATGAACATGTAGGCCAGCGAAAATTCCGATTGCAGCTTGTCGAGGAGTTTCAGAATGCCTTCGGCCACCAGTTGATCCAGCGCCGACGTGACCTCGTCGCAGATAATGAATTGCGGCTCGGCGGCGAGCGCCCTTGCGATGCCGATGCGCTGTTTCTGTCCCCCCGACAGTTCGGACGGCAGGCGGTCGATATAGTCGTTCGGCTCCAACTCGATCACGCGCAACAGATCCCGGACGCGGGCGTCCAGAGCCTTGCCATTCAGGCCCAGATACATTTGCGCCGGTCGCCCGATCAGTTCGCGGAGCTTTTGCTTGGGGTTCAGGGCGGTGTCCGCCATCTGGTAGATCATCTGCGCCTGCCGCAACTGGTCGCGCGTGCGGCGGCGGTAATCGGGCGGAAGGGCGCTGCCGTTAAACAGGATTTCGCCCATGCGGGGCGGCAACAGCCCGGTGATGACGCGCGCGGCGGTGGACTTGCCCGATCCGCTCTCTCCGACCACGGCGACCGTTCGGCGCGCATGGATATCGAAGCTTATATCCGTGAGGACATTGATGGTGCCATAACCGGCCGTCACATTCCGCACGGACACCACGGGCGTCGCGTCCCTGACCGGCGCCTGCGCGGCCCGCGCATAGCTGCGCACCGCCCAGAGCGAACGGGTATAGTCCTTGCTCGGCGCGTCCAGCATGGCGCGGGTCTCGGCCTCCTCCACCTCCTCGCCCCGCAGCAGCACCTTGATCTTGTCGGCCATCTGCGCCACCACCGCCAGATCGTGGGTGATATAGATCGCCGCCGTGTCGAACTGCTCCACGATGTTGCGGATCGCGGCCAGCACCTCGATCTGGGTGGTCACGTCCAGCGCCGTGGTCGGTTCGTCGAAGATGATCAGATCGGGGCGGCAGGCCATCGCCATCGCCGTCATCGCCCGCTGCAACTGTCCGCCGGACACCTGGTGTGGATACCGGAAACCGATGGTCTCAGGCTGCGGCAACTGCATCTTGGCATAAAGCTCCTTCGCGTCGTGGCTGGCCTCGGCGCGGCCCATGACGCCGTGTTCAACCGGTGCCTCGCAGTATTGGTCGATCAACTTGTGTGCGGGGTTGAAACTTGCCGCCGCCGATTGCGCCACATAGGCGATCCGTTTGCCGCGCAGCGCGCGCCGTTCCGACTCGGACGCCTTGCGCAGGTCGATCCCGTCGAACAGGATTTCTCCGCCCGAGATGCGGCAGCCGTCGCGCGCGAAGCCCATCGCGGCGAGGCCAATCGTCGATTTTCCCGCGCCGCTCTCGCCGATCAAACCAAGAACCTCGCCCCGGTGAAGCGTCAGGTCCACGCCCTTCACGATCTCCAGCCATTCCTCGTCGGCGCGGCCTTCGATGCGAAGGCCCTTCATGGTCAGGAGGACGTTCTTCTCGGCCATTGCGTTACTCCTTCAACCCGGATGCGCGGTGCAATTGCCAATCGACCACGAAGTTCACGCTGACTGTCAGCAAAGCGATCGCACCGGCGGGCAGAAGCGGCGTGATGTCCCCGAAGGAGATCAGCGTTGCATTGTCCTTCACCATGGAGCCCCAATCCGCCGTGGGCGGCTGGATGCCAAGCCCGAGGAACGACAAGGCCGAGATGGTCAGGAAGACAAAGCAGAAGCGAAGGCCGAACTCTGCCACCAGGGGCGCCATCGCGTTGGGCAGGATTTCCCGCATGATCAGCCGCCATAGGCCTTCGCCCCTCAGCTTGGCGGCCTCCACGTAGTCCATGACCACGATATTCATCGCCACCGCTCTGGCCAGGCGGAACACGCGGGTGCTGTCGATCAGGGCAATGACGAGGATCATGTTGACGACGCTGGTCCCGACGATTGTCAGTAGCAGCAGCGCGAAGATCAATGCCGGGATGGCCATGAGCACATCGACCGCGCGGCTCAGCAACTGGTCGGGCCAGCCACCGACGATCGCGGCGAGCAGGCCTAAGATGGAGCCCAGGATAAACGCCAGCGCCGTCGTGACGAAGGCAATGCCGACCGTGTTGCGCGCCGCGTAGATCAGACGCGAGAGCATGTCCCTGCCAAGGTTGTCTGTGCCCAGAAGATGCACGTTCCCCCAGGGTTCATATTCGCGCCCGACGATGGTGGTCTCGCCGAAGGGTGCGATCCAGTGGGCCGACAGCGCCACGAGGATGTAGATCAGGATCATCAGCATCCCGAAACTCGCGGTCAGGGGGGCTGTGCGCATTTCCTTGGCGACGCCGCGGGGCGCGACGGCGATGACGCCCTTGCGGAAGAGCCAGCCTGCGGCCATGGCGACGGCGATGGCGGCGAAGAACCACAGAAGGCCGGTCAGGAAACCCATGATCCGCCCTCCTCAGCGCCGGTGCACAAGGCGCGGGTTGGACAGGGTCGCCAACACGTCTGCGGTCAGGTTCAGCAGCACATAGGCCGCGGCGAAGACCAGCGCGATGCCTTGCACCACCGGCATGTCGCGGGCCGACACGCTGTCGACCATCAACTGCCCGAGGCCGGGATAGACGAATACGACCTCCACGATCACCACGCCGGTGATCAGATAGGCGAGGTTCAGGGCCACCACATTGATGATCGGCGCCAGCGCATTGGGTAGCGCGTGGCGCACGATGACGCGCATCGGCGTCATGCCTTTCAGGCGCGCCATTTCGATATAGGGGCTGGCGAGCAGGTTGATGATTGCCGCGCGGGTCATCCGCATCATGTGGGCGGTGACCACGAGCGTCAGTGTCAGCGCGGGCAGGAAGGAGCGATAGAGATAGTCCCCAAGGCTGGGTTCGCCGCGGAAGTTCGCCATCGACGGGAAGGCTCCGCCTGCCCCGGCGAGGTAGAAGATCAGGATATAGGCGACGAAGAACTCCGGAAAACTGATCGCCGTCAGCGCCGAGGCATTGGCCACCCGGTCGAAGATGGAGTTTCGAAACAGGGCCGCGAGGATCCCCAGCATCAGCGAAAGTGGCACCGCGATCGCGGCGGCATAAAGCGCCAGCGACAGGGTGTTGCCCAATCGTCGGCCAATGAGGGCCGAGACCGATTGACCATTGGCCAAGCTTACACCGAAGTCGCCTTGCACCACATCCGCCAGCCAGTTCCCGAACCGTACATGCATTGGATCGTTCAGACCCAACTGCGCGCGCAGAGCGGCGACCGTCTCGGGCGTCGCGGATTGGCCAAGGATCTCTTGCGCGAAGTCACCGGGCAGAAGTTCGGTTCCAAGGAAGATGATCAGTGAAACGACAAACAGCGTCACAAGCCCGAGGGCCAGGCGTTGCAGGATCATGGTCCAGATATGTGGCATGGGGTCCCCTTGGTTGCGCAGGCGGTTTCCGCATGCGCGGGCCGGGTGGCCGAAAAGGAAACCCCGGGCACGGATGGCGCGCCCGGGGCCAGTGGTGGGATCAGGCCGCGAACCACCAGCGTTCGCCGATCCGGTGACCATCGTTGCGCCAATGGGACGACACCTGCTCGGGATGCGCCAACGCTGTGCTGTAGGCGCCGACATAGTTGGCGAACATCGGGATGATGATGCCTCCCTCGTCGGACACGATCTGCTGCATCTCGAAATATTGCTCGCGGCGCAGGTTTTCGTCCAGTTCCGAACGGGCCTCGAGCAGCAGAGCATTGAAGCGCTCGTGAGTCCAGAACGTCTCGTTCCACGGAACGCCCGCTTCGTAGGCCGTTGCGAACATGAGGTCCTCGGTGGGACGCCCGCCCCAATATGTGCCACAGAAGGATTTCTGCATCCACACGTTGGACCAGTAGCCGTCATTCGGTTCGCGCACGACATTGAGGTTGATGCCACCAGCCGCAGCACTTTCCGAGAACAGCACACCGGCGTCCAACGCGCCCGCGAAGGCCGCGTCCGCAAGGTAGATATCGACGTCGAGGCTTTCCAACCCGGCCTCGCGCAGGTGGAACTGCGCCCGCTCTGGGTCATAGTCCTTCTGCTCCAGTTCGGTGTTGAAGTAGCGCTGGCCGGATCCGATCGGGTGGTCATTGCCGATCGAACCAAAGCCGTTGAGCACCGTTTCGACCATTTGCTGTCGGTCGATGGCATATTTCAGCGCAAGCCGGATATTCACGTTCGTGAAGGGTTCCGCCCGTGTGTCCATGGGGAAGCCGTAGTGCTGCGTTCCTGTGACCGACAGGATCTCGATCCCTGGCGCGCGCTGCAGAAGATGCACGGTATTGAGGTCGGCGGTGTCGATGTAGTCCACTTCGCCCGAGATCAGCGCGTTCTGGCGCGCCGCGTCGTCGAAGATGACGATCTGTTCGAGGGCGTCGAAATAGGGCAAGCCCTCCTTCCAGTAGCCGTCATGGCGCACGTAGCTCGCGCCTACCCCGAACTCCAGATCGGTGATGCGGAACGGGCCACAGCCATCCCGCGTCATCGGGTCGATGGTGCCATCCGCCTGGGCGGGCAGGATCGGCAGGTGATAGTCGGACATCACGAACGGGAAGTCGGCATTGCCCGACGAGAGCGTGACGATCACGTTCATCCCGTCGGCCCGCATGTCAGTGATCGCCGAAACCAGCGGAGCGGCAGCCGAGGTGCTGTCGGGTCCCCTGTGGTGGTTGATCGAGGCGATGACATCTTCGGCCGTCAAAACATGGCCGGAGTGGAATTCGACGCCCGAGCGGATCGTGAACGTCCAGGTCGCCGCGTCTGCGGAGGCTTCCCAGCTTTCGGCCAGTTCCGGGACCAGAGTGCCATCGGCGGCAATCTCGGTCAGGTAGTTGTTGCGCTGATGCGCTTGAAAGATCATGAAATCCTGTTCCCACGATCCGGGATCCAGGCTGTCGGTGGTCGAGCCATGGGCCATGCCCACCCGTAATGTGCCGCCGCGAACGGGCTGCGCGTTCAAGCGCGTGCCCCACGGTGTGATCAGTGCGGCGGTGCCGATTGCGGTGGCACCTTGCAGCACGCCCCGGCGGCTTACGCCATTGCGTCCTAGTGATCGGGTCATTTTCGTCTCCCTGAAATCCGTTGAGTTCGAGGCGCCGTTGGTCGGCTTTGCCTTCGCGATCATACTGCCCGCTCTGGATTGCTATT
Source organism: uncultured Roseicyclus sp. (assembly GCA_964615955.1). Taxonomy (GTDB): domain Bacteria; phylum Pseudomonadota; class Alphaproteobacteria; order Rhodobacterales; family Rhodobacteraceae; genus Gymnodinialimonas. Next base: position 74,395 of record CAZTUG010000007.1, on the reverse strand, counting down.
CAACACTTTTATGGCGCGCGCAGGATTACTTTATCGGGTCGGCACCGGAAATGCGGGCCGCGGCGCGCTTGTTTGGCACCCTCCGCAATGGGGCTGATGCGTCATTTCTTCAGATCGTGGCGATCTGCGCGGGATACGCGGCCGGTCGGTATTCTGTGTGTGGTGGGGTGTTGCTGGCTCGGGATGGTGCAAGGCTCCTGACGAGGTGTCTTGTGTCGTCAGGCTGCCCTTTCTGCGGGCGCCGCATGCACGATGGCGGAAGGTCGCGGCGTTCGTCCGGGATGAGGGTTCTTGTTCGGTAACCATTTGCAGAATCGTCTCTATTTATCAATGGTATGCCGATCCTCCTTCGGATCGCGTTCATTCTGCCAGAGAACAGACCTGGCGCTGTGTGTCCCGACCCCGCAATTGGCGATCCAGCCTGGGCCATGCGATCCGACAAGGCCGTCCCCGGAAATGGCGCTGCCCCGGAAAACCGAACGAAATGAACCACTTGGGGGCGATGATTGACCAGGGCACGGGGCGGGTCCGGGTGGCGATCGCAGAGCGTCGCTTCGATGTTGCGCACGGCGGCGCGCCGTCTTCCCGGCAGGGCCGCGCCGCGATTGCAGTGGATGAGACGATGCAATGGGTCACGCATGATCTGCCTGCGGAGCGCGATGGATCAGGGCGAGCAACTGTCTAAACGGCGTCGCGGCGTCGTGCATACGCGCGCGCATCGCCCAGAGAGCCTTGTGTTGATCGTGCGGTAAGGCACTGGCAATATTGTGAAATCTTGCCTCCACAAGGGCAAGCGGCAAGGGGGATTCAGGGCCGCCACCTGTGCGAAGCTGCGCAGCTCGATCCCGGCCACATCCTCGAACGCGATGCCGTGGGCGTCGACCACGGGGCCCAAGGTATCGATGGCGGCATGGGCCCATCGGCGGATCGGAAAGGGCTTGATGTCGTTCCTCCCATTGTTCCATTCGAACCCCAGGTCGTCCCATATGGGACAATTGGCGTCGGCGTCGACCGTTATCGAAGGTGCGATGACCGACGCAAGCGACAGCCCGGGGTCGCCGCGCCACGGGCATTCCAGGCGTCGGAACAGTGGTAGTCGCTGACCGTGCCGTGCTGCGCGACGGCGGCGCGGGCCGAACGTGCGCAAACCATCACCAGCGCACCAATCCGCCCCGCGCCGAGAGGTCGGGAATGTCTTCCGCGACGGCGTACAGGACGGGCAGCGCGGCGCATCCGATATGGCCCGTGGTCGGGTTGTCGCCGTCACGGGCAACGATATCGTCGATGCGGGGTGCAGCGGCGAAGGCCGCGCCGGGGATGGAGGCCGTGCGCCCGTCAAACATCAAGGTCGCGCTGTCGCCGGGCGTGGCGGCGCAAAGGAACCGCGCCGCATGGGTTGCGCGCGATCACGCCCGCCTGCATCGACGCGGCCGTTCCGGATTGGAACGCATCATGTGCCGTCGTCCAGCACCTGCCAGTCGCGCCCTACACATCCTCGCCCCGGCGGATCGCAGCTTCAACCGCCGCGATATCGGCGGCGGGCAAGCCGTAATCGCGCGCCGCCTCCTCCGCCGAAAGATAGCCTCGGGCCAGATCCCTTCGGACAAGGCTTGCGTCCCGCTCGGCCGGGTCGCCGTATCCAGCGCCGCCCGGAAACGCCATCTTCACGCGGCGGCCTTGGGGGACGAACTGTTTGCCCTTCACCCGCATCGGCGTCCCGTCATCGAGCGCGATGGTGGTATTCGCGCCGGGTTGTCCGCCCCGCCGCCCGCGCGCCGGGTGGTCGCCCCGGTCGAACATGGCGGAGATGTCGAATTCATACCCCTCCATCGCTCCGACCTCCATGAATTGCCCGAGGCCGCCGCGCATCCGTCCGGCGCCGCCCGAACCGGGGCGCAGTTCCTTGCGCCAGATGATGACGGGCCCGGCATGTTCCGTCGCTTCGATCGGCATCGTCATGACGCCCGAGGGGAACGCCGTCGCGTTCAGGCCGTCCTGCGCGGGCCGCGCACCCGAACCGCCGGAATTGAAGGTCAGCACTTCCGCCCGTCGCGCGCCTTCGGGGGCGCCTTCGACCGGTCGCAACGACACCTGGAAGTTGCACAGGCACCCCGCGCCCTCGGCCGGCACCACGCCCGGCACGATCTTGTCGAAGGCATTGAACACCACGTCGGGCACGAAATGGCCCACGATGTGCCGAAGGGCGACCGGCGCCGGGTGGAGCGCGTTGACGATCGTGTTTTCGGGGGCCGTCACCTCGAACGGCGCCAGCGAGGCCGCGTTGTTGGGGATTTCGGGGGCGATGGCGACCTTCAGGGCATAGCAGGCATAGGCCTTGGTATAGACCATGGGGCAATTGATGCCCTTCCTGTCGACACCGCTGGTGCCGGTGAAATCCGTGACGATCCGGTCTGCGTGCACGGTGACGCGCGCCTTGAGCGTGATCGGCACGTCGAAGCCATCGACGGTCATCTCGCCCTCGGCAGACATCTTTGGCAGTGCGGCGATCCGCTCCAACGTGGCGCGGCGGGAATTGTCGAGAATGAAGGTGGCGATCCCCTCCAGATCGTCCAGCGCGAATTCCGTCATCATGTCCGTCAGGCGGCGGTGGCCGATCTCGTTGCAGGTGGCCAATGCGTAGATGTCGCCGATCAGCTGGTCCGGTTCGCGGACATTGCCGCGAATGATCCGGGTCAGGGTTTCGTCCACCGTGCCCCGCTCGGCGAATTTCAGGATCGGGATGTAGAGGCCTTCCTCGTAGACGCTGGCCGCATCCGCCCCGAAGCCGCGTCCACCGATATCGACGACATGGGCGGTGCAGGCGAAGAAGCCGACCAGCTGATTCTTGTAGAAGGATGGCGTGACCATGGTGATGTCATGCAGGTGGCCGGTGCCTTCCCATGGGTCGTTGGTGATATACACGTCGCCCTGATGCATGTGCTGCCGACCGATCCGCCGGATGAAATGCGGCACCGCGTCGGCCATGGCGTTCACATGGCCCGGCGTGCCGGTCACGGCCTGTGCCAGCATCCGGCCCTTGGCATCGTAGACCCCGGCGCTGAGGTCGCCCGCTTCCCGGACCGAGGTGGAGAAGGCGGTGCGGATCAGGGCCTGGGCCTGTTCTTCCACCACGGAGATGAGGCGGTTCCACATCACCTGATAGGCGACGGTCGATGGCTGGTTCATGGCGTCTCTCCCGTGCGGGCCGGTTCTGCGACGATCTCTATGCAGCCATCGCTGGCCCGGATGGCATCCCTGCTGTCCGGCACCACGATGGTGGTCTCGGTCTCGGTGATGATGGCGGGGCCTTGCGCGACCTGGCCGGTCGTCATGGTGTCGCGCGCGACGATCCGGGCCTGAACGAAACGGCCTGTTGCCGGCTCGAACATCTGGCGGGTCGCCTCGGAGACGGCGGAGCCCGTCGGATTGTAGGGATCGAGCGGCGCTGCGGCCTGTGGCGGCGTCGTCGCGTTGACCGCCCAGACCGTGATCTCGATATCCATGCCCGCGACCGTGCGCCCGAACAGCTTCGTGTATTCCGTCTCGAACACCTGTTGAAAGACCGCGGCGTCGGGGTGCATCGCCTGCGCCTCGGTCAGGTCGATGGGGATCTCCCAGCCCTGGCCGGAATAGCGCATGTAGACCTTGAATTCGCTGCGGATTGGCGCGGTCTCGTCGCAGGTGCGCACGAAACCCTCCGCCTCGGCCTGCAACTCCGACAGGAGTGCGCGGATCGTGTCGGGGGCGAAATCCGACAGGCGCATGTAGACGGACCGGTTGGATTCGAAGCTGAACGGGGCGCGCAGGAACCCGATGGCCGACCCGACGCCTGCGCCCGGCGGCACGAGGCAGCGCGCGATCCCCAGCTTCTCGCACAGCCGCCCGGCATGGAGCGGGGCCGCGCCCCCGAAAGCGATCATGGTGTATTCGGCAAGATCCTCGCCGTTTTCGACGGCATGGACGCGGGCGGCATTGGCCATGTTTTCGTCCACCACCTCGGCCAGACCGAAGGCGGCCTCCACTGCGTCGGTTTGCAGGGGCGTGCCGATGTCCGCCGCCAGGGCGGCCTGCGCCGCCGCCATGTCCAGCCGGATCGACCCGCCCGCGAAATTCGCCGCGTCCAGCCTGCCCAGAACCAGATCGGCATCGGTGACCGCGGGCCGCGTGCCGCCCCGCCCGTAGCAGGCGGGCCCCGGTTCGGACCCGGCGCTTTCCGGCCCGACGCGGATCTGGCGCATCACGTCCACATGGGCGAGGCTGCCGCCGCCCGCGCCGATTTCCACCATGTCGATCACCGGGATGGAGATCGGCATGCCCGATCCCTTCTTGAACCGATAGCTTCGCGCCACTTCGAACACGCGGGACGATTTGGGCGACTGGTTCTTGATCAGGCAGATCTTGGCCGTGGTTCCGCCCATGTCGAAGCTCAGCACCTTGTCCAGCCCGTGGCGCGCCGCGATGTGGGCCGCGAAGACGGCGCCGCCTGCGGGGCCGCTTTCCACCAGCCGCACGGGAAAATCTGCGGCGCTGCGCAACGAGATGATGCCGCCCCCGGAATGCATCAGGAAGATGCGGCATCCCACGCCCTCGGACCGCAGCCGCGCCTCCAGCCGACCGAGGTAGGAGGCCATCAGCGGCTTGATATAGGCATTGGCGACGACGGTGTTGAAACGCTCGTATTCCCGCATCTGCGGCGACACCTCGGACGAGATCGAGACGGACAGGTCCGGCAGCCGGTCCAACAGCACGTCGCGCACCGTGCGTTCATGGTCCGGGTTGAGGTAGGAGTGGATCAGGCCGATGGCGACCGAGGCGAACCCCGCCTCGGCAATGCGGTCGGCCACGGCGTCCACCTCGGCCCGGTCGAGCGGGATCATCACGCGGCCCCTGGCGTTCACCCGTTCGGACAGGGTGAACCGGCACTGGCGTGGCAGGAGGGGTTCGGGCAGGGTCAGGTTCAGGTCGTATTGTTCGAAACGCGACTCGCTGCGCATCTCGATCACGTCGCGGAACCCCTCGGTCGTGATCAGCGCGGTCTTCGCGCCGCGCCGTTCGATCAGGGCATTCGTCGCCAGCGTCGTGCCGTGGATGATCTGGCCGATCTGTCCCGGCGTGACACCGGCCGTGGCGCAGACCCGGAGCAGGCCTTCGATGATGGCGTCCTCGGGCGCGGCATGGGTCGTGAGCACCTTGGTCGAGGTCGGGGCGCCGGCCCCTTCCAGCACCACGTCGGTGAAGGTGCCGCCGATATCCACCCCGAGTCTGATCTTGCTGCTGTCCATGGCCTGTCCTGTCCGCCTGCGTGGCGCTCACTCAACGTCAGCGGGGCCGAAACGTCCAGAGGCACCATGGCGCGAAATCCACCCGGACGGCGGTGCCCGGGTCCGGCGGGACCCGCGCGATCGTGCCGCCCGCCGTTTCCAAGATCGAGCGCATGATGGTCGGGCCCATCCCGGTGCCGCCCTCGGTGATCCGCATGGAGGCGCCATCCAAGGCGATCCGCAGCGAGGCCGCGCCATATGCGCGGGCATTGTCCAACAGGTGCCGCAGCATGATGGCCAAAGCTTCGGGGGGCGTCGCGCAGGATGTAGCCGGGTTCATCGTGACCGAGGGGAACGGCGGTGCATGGGTCCGGGTGGCCGCGCGCGGCGGCGTGGTCGGGGCGACGCAGCAGGACCCGAAGGATCGTGAATTCCGAGGTCGTCAGCGCAACCTCCCGTGCCAAGACGCGGCACAGGTGCCGGGCGGCGTCGATCTCCGGATCGCCCCGCCGCGCGAGGTCGGGCGCGTCCGCCACCACGATCCGGGACCGCTTCAGGATCGCCTTGATCCGCGCCACCAGTTCGCGCGGGCTGAACGGTTTGGTGACGTAATCGTCTGCTCCCAACTCCATGCCGACGATGCGGCCGATATCGAATACCACGAGGTCGATGTTGCCGTCCCGCACCCGTGCCAGACCGCCCGCGCCATCCTCGGCCATCCGGTCGCGGAAGCCCGCCGCCTCCACCGCGAAGCCGATCACCTCGCGGATAAGGGGATCGTCGTCGATGATCAGCAGGTTGGGCGGCATCGGTGTCCCTCAGAGGTCGTGGAAAGTCTCAAGGCAGCGTTGCAACCGCCACCTCGGAAAAACCCAAATCCCGCCAGTCGTCGACCGGATCGAACCGGATCGCAGGCAGGCCGCCGTGCCCGCAGGCGACGTTGTCGGTGATCTCGCCCTATTCCATCATCGCCGGGACCGCCGGTTCGCCGATCTCGCACAGGTCGCCGATGTCCAGCTGGGGCGTATTGGGCGTAGTTCGACGCCTCGGGCAGGGTCGGTCAAGCCGCCGCGCATCACGCCAGGATCCGTGACCGTCTGCACCGCGAACAGCGTGCTGAACAGGATCAGGGAGGACCGGGCCCGCTCCGACCGGCAGCAAGGCCGCGTTCGCGATGTCCGCGCCGCTGTCCGACAGCCACCATCCATCTGTCCGGATGCTTTCCGGCACTCGTCTGACCACCCATTGACTGCGCATCGTGTTCGCCGCTCGATCGGTGTGCCGTTCGAGCAGGAAGATGGCAGGGCGATCCGCAGGCGGCGGGACCGGCATGCGCAAGCGGTGGGGGCTTTCGTGCAGAATTCGTGCAGGGCTGCGCAAGGCCATGGAAACTCACGGATCAATGTCCCAGAGTGCCGCAACGGATCGCGCCGGAGGAGGCCACGCATGCAGATCGCATTCATCGGGATGGGAGAGGCCGGGTCGGCCCTGGTCCAGGGCTGGGGCGCCGCGCAGGCGGGCCGGATCCGCGCCTATGACATCAAGTCGGACGCGCCCGAGACGCGGGAAGACATCGCGTCCCGCTGCGCCGCGCTCGGCATCGAGGCTTGTGCCGATGCGGCGGACGCGGTCGATGGCGCGGACCTGGTGTTCTGCACCGTCACGGCCGATCAGGCGGTGATCGCGGCGGAAACCGGTGCGCCTGCGTTGGCGCAAGGCGCGGTCTGGCTGGACCTCAATTCCTGCGCGCCGTCGTCGAAACGACGCTCTGCCGAGGTGATCGAAGCGGCAGGCGGGCGGTATCTGGATGTTGCGGTCATGTCGCCGGTGCATCCGAAGCTGAACATGGTGCCGTGCCTGCTGTCGGGCCCGCACGCGACCGATCTTGCCCCGGTCCTTGCGTCCTTGCCGATGGCCGTGCGTGTCGTCGATGGCCCGGTGGGGGCGGCGTCGTCGATCAAGATGATCCGGTCCGTAATGGTGAAGGGGCTTGAGGCCCTGACGGCCGAGTGCGTGCTGGCCGCCGTGGCGGCGGGGGTGGAGGGGGAGGTTCTGGGCTCGCTGGCGCGAAGCCATCCCGGAACCGACTGGCCGGTCGCCGCCGCCTACAATTTCGAGCGCTCCATCGTCCACGGTGCGCGCCGTGCATCCGAGATGGAGGAGGTCGCCAAGACGCTGGAGGATCTTGGCCTGTTCTCGGATGTCACGCAGGGCACCATTCGCTGGCAACGACGTCTGGCCGGAGCCATTGCCGCGCCGAGCGCACCGCCCGAGGCGGGGCCGATGGACGTGGCGCGGGCCTTGATCGCCGCGTTGGGTCGCTAGAGCGCGTCGCGCAAGAGCGGGGACCGGTCTTGCGCGTCTCGGACATGCGCAATCAAAAGGTCAGGGTGGATCGGGTGACTGCGAATGAACGCGACATGCTTCAGAACGCGCGGATGCCGTTCCAGATCAACTGCAGGGAGATCGCGATCAGCAGCACGTTCAGAGCCATTCCGAACCGGGCGTCCGTCATGCGGTTCAGCACGAGCCGACCGCTGAAGGTGCCGGCGAGACCCGTCGCGATCAACGCGGCCATGACGGGCACCCAAGGGCCGAAGGCGAACCCCAGCACTCCGAACACAACCACCTTCAAGCCGTGCTGCACGGTCATCAAGGTCGCGTGGGTCGCCACATGGGCATGGCGTGGCAGCGCATGGGATTTGGTGAAGCTGGCCACGAACAACCCGGTCGCGCCGAAGAACATGGTCAGGACGCTCGACACCAGCCCGGTCAGCACGGGCCAGCGGCTGAACCATTTCGGGGCGCGGAACGCGACGGTGTAGATCACGAACAGGCCGATCCCGATCTGGACGAAGGCGGGCGACAGGGTGATCGCGACGGCGCCGCCGATCGCCACGCCAACCACGGAGCCGACGGCAAACCACGGCAGCGCCATCCAGAAGATGTTGCGCCACAGCAGCGCCATCCGGCTGGCATTGGAGGCGAACTGGATGATCCCGTGCACCGGGATCAGCGCGGTCGGCGGCATCAGGATCGCCATGATCGCCAGCAACAGCCCGCCGCCGCCGATGCCGAAGGCGGCGGTGATGAAGGAGGCGACGAAGCTTGCCCCGAGCAGTGCCCAGAAGGCGGCCAGGGACAGTCCTTCGGGCAGGAGCGTCAGCATGGCGTGGCGGTTGCCAAGACCGGGGTCTCGTGCCACCGTCCGCGGCAAGGGGGACCAGCAGAATGGACCGTATCGTGAAGCCGACCTGCGATCATTTCGATGAGCATGGCGATGCCCTTGGCGTCCTGCCCGCACCGCTGCGTCATTACGGTGGCCACGCCGCCTTTCAGGGCCGCGCGGTCACCGTGAAGACCTTCGAGGTCAATTCCCGTGTGAAGGAGTTGGCCAACACGCCGGGCGAGGGGCGGGTGATCGTTGTCGATGGGGGCGCATCGTTGCGCCGCGCGCTGTGCGGCGATGTCATCGCGGCGGAAGCGGCGGCCAATGGCTGGGCCGGTATCGTGATCTGGGGTGCCGTGCGGGACGTGGCGCAACTTTCGCGGACGCCCATCGGCATCATGGCCTTGGGGCACACGCCTGCCCGCTGTGTCCGCAAGGGCGAGGGCGAGATCGGCGCCACCCTGCGCATCGAGGGCGTGACAGTGGCGCAGGACGACATGATCGTCGCCGACGCGGACGGCGCGCTGGTCTTTCCCCAAGGCGGCCCGCAGCCGTCCAGCTGACCTCATGGCGCGATGGCCCCTGGCGCGATCCGGCACCAGGGGCGGAGAGTGTCGGTCCGGTCACGCGGGTCGCGCCCGATCATCGGCTTTCGATCCCGTTGTGAGGCATCGGACTGCGGGGTGTGGGAACGAAGACATCGTTTTCCAATGCCTCCAGTGCACGGCTGACCTGCGCGCGTTGCGCCAGCAGATGATTGAATTGCGCGTCGCAGCCCGAGATCGGGCCGGGGTATGCGCCGATCTCTGCGGCGAGGATGCTGCGCGCGGCGTGCAGAGCGTCCAGCGCCCGCGCGACGGCGATATCCGACGAGTCTATCATGGCAATCTCCGTTTTGTATACCACAGTATACCGTTTGGATAGTCCCTGTCCATATCCTCAATGCGGCGGGTGCGCCCTTCGGATGACGGGCGAGGCGACCTGATCGGAGACCGGCACATCCCAGACCGCCGCGCCACCTGTCGCGGCAAAGGCTGCGATCAGGTCCGGCAGGTCGTCCAGATCGCGGATCGTTTCCCCCCCGATGCCGAATCCGCGCGCGATGGCCGCCAGATCGGTGCGGCCGAAGACGGCGCCCCTGTCCGACAGCCCCTCGGCGCGCAGCTTGTGGATTTCCGAGCCATAGGCGCCATCGTTCAGGACCACGATCAAGATGTTCATGCGGTGGCGGGCGATGGTCTCCAGTTCCTGAACATGCATGAGCAGGCTGCCATCGCCGTCGAACATCACCACAGTATCGGCCGGCCGCGCGGCGGCGACACCCATGGCGAAGGAGATGCCGTTGCCGATCGCGCCGAATTCCCGGATCGTGAGGAAATGGGTCTGCGGGCGCGATGGCATCTGCGCGAAGAAGAACGAGCAATGGCCGGAGGAATTCACCATCTGCCAGTCGGCGGGCAGATGCGCCTCGAACGCCGCGACGGCGTCGCGGGGGTCGTGCAGGCCGGGTTCGGCCGGGTAGGCCTTGCCATCGGCGGGTGTCGTGGCGATGCGCTGCGCAAGCGATGGACGCCGCCATGCGCTGGGCCGTGGCGGCAGGGCGTTCAACAGCGCCTCTACCGCAAGCCGTGCATCGGCGCGCAGATGGGCCTGGGCGGCGATGCGGCCCTGGCTGAGCGCCACGGGGTCGGTGTCGATCTGGAGCACCTGCGCCTTCGGCCACAGTTTGCCGCCATCCGAGCTGTGGCTTGCAAGGGACGCCCCTATGGCCACGATCAGATCCGCCTCGGCCAGGCAGTCGCGCGCGAGGTCGGTCGAGAATCCGCCGGCGATATTGAGGTTGAACGGATCGTCGTGGAACAGCCCGCGTGCGGGCAGGGTGGTTGCAAGAAGCGCATCGCAATGGGCTGCCAGCGCGCGGCACACGGGGCCCGCTCCTGCCGCCACGGCGCCCATTCCGGCCAACAGGACAATGCGCGTCGCCCCCGCGATCATCGCCGCCGCGCGGGCCAGATCGTCGGGATGCGGCGGGAGGGGCGCGAGCGCGGGCATGACCGCGCGCGACGGCGGCGGCAAGGCCTCCGATCCGGTCCAAATCCGGTTCTGCAGGTCGAACGGCACGCCCAGGACCACCGGGCGGCGTTCCCGCCTGGCTTGCAGGAACGCGTCTCGCACCGCCGTCGGCATGCGATCGGGGTGATGCAGGCTGTGATAGGCGGCGCCGGTCGCCACGACAAACGGCGCCTGGTCGATGGCCTGGTTATACCACGCCGCCGTCAACGGCGCCTCGCCCGCGAACACCACCAGCGGCAGGCGCGCGCGCACGGCGGCGGGTAGGGCCGTCATCACCTGCGTCAGGCCCGGCCCGCAGGTCACGGTCGCCACGCCGACAGCGCCGGACTTCCGCGCATAGGCCATTGCGGCGGCGACGGCGCAGTGTTCGTGGCGGACATGGATCATGGCGCAGCCGCCCTCCGCGAGGCGGGTCGCGAAATTCATGTTCGCGTCCCCCAGCAGCGCGAAACAGGTCGAGACCTCTTCGTGCAGGAAGCTGCGGGCCAGCATGTCGAAGGTCTTCACGCTGTCACTCATCGCGCACCATCACCTCGCCCCGCGCGATCAGGCGCGCCGTGCGCACCACCCCGGCGGAGTGGAAATCGAGCCGGTCGCCCGCGCGGGTGAAATCGACCGTGACATCCATGCTGCCCACGGGATGTTCGATCTGCATCACCAGCGGGCCGTCCTGCACCGGGCGGGCGATCCCTTCGGCCACGGTCCCCGGGGCCAATGCGCAGGCGGCAAGGCATTGCGAGCCGGTCACCGCCACTGTCGGATGGGTCTGCCATGGCATGAAGTAGCGCACCGAAAGGTGCCCGCCGCGGCGTGGCGCTGCGATGAGGCCGATCTTGGGCGTGACGGATTTCGAGACATCGCCGAAGCCCATGCGCCTGCCCGCTTCCTGCCGGATCGCCTCCATCCGCGCGAAGAGGGCGGCGTTTGCATCCAGTTCGGCGGGGGTCTCGTATCCCGTGATGCCGAAATCCGCTGCCCGCGCGATCATCATCGGCATGGCGACGTCGATGCAGGTGACGTCGATACCGTCGATGGTGTCTAGCGGCTGCCCGGTCGGGAACATCGCCCCGGACCGGGAGCCGACGACATCGAGGAAGTTCAGCCCCACCGGCGCCGCCGTTCCCGGCACGCCATCGATCGCCGTGTCGCCGGCATAGTTGACCCGCCCGCCCGGCGTTTGCACCACGGCCTCCACCAAGGCGCCCGTATTCACCGCGCGGATGCGCACGATGGTGGTGTCGCCCGTCACCGGCACCATGCCCTTTTCGATGGCCGCGGGCCCGACACCCACCAGCATGTTGCCGCAGGTTGGCCCGTAATCCACCATCCGCTCCAGCACGTCGACCTGCGCGAAGAAATAGTCGATATCGGCGGCGTCTTCGGCGGCCGGGCTGAGCATGGCGACCTTGCAGGTCACTGCGTCCCCTCCGCCGATGCCGTCGATGTTGCGCGGGTTCCCCGCTCCGATCACCTGGCATAGGATATCGCTGAGCGCCTCGCGATCCTGCGGCAGGTCCGCACGGTCGAAATACGGCCCGCGCGAGGTACCGCCGCGCAGGAAGTGGTAGGGAATGGCGCGCTGGATCATGGGGCGGCTCCTTGGCAGTGGGACAGCATGACCCGGGCCGGGGACGGCGGGATCCCGTCGCCGGGCCGGGCACGGATGTGCGGTGTCATGTCAGCGGCCAGGGCAGATCCACGACGTCCTGAAGCAGGCCCGGCGGAAAATCGCGCCCCAGAATGCCGCCAAGGAAGCAAAGGACGCCGATGCCGATGGCGCTGAGGATGACGGCGCGGGGCCAGCCAAGGCCGGCACGGCTGCGCAGGAAGGCCACGAGGAAGACCGACAGGGCCAGAACGAAGCCAAGCAGCGCGGACAGCGCCAGCAGGAACGCGAACCAGCCCAGTGTCGGCCACAAGCCGTGTGGTGCCATGGCATCCTCGCCGCCCGCTTCGAGGTCGGCGAAGATCTGGTCGCCTTCGGGGACGCGCATCATCCGGATCAGCAGTGCCGCGCAGGCGACCAGCGTCACGAGGCCGATGGTGACGGGAAAGATCTTGTCGCGCAGGGTGGCGATGGTCGATGCGTCGTAGACCGCGATCGCGACATAGGCCGTGACCGCCAGAAGGAAGACCAGCGGCGCGCGTTTCGCACCGGTCGGAGGAGCGGCCTGCCCGCCGAGGATCTGCTTGCCCTGCCGGATGCCGATGACGACCGAGATCACCAGCAGGATCAGGATGCCGATGGCGACTGGCGAGAAGACATACTCCATCCCCTGCCAGAAATCGCGGCGGAACTGGATGCGCCCGATCTGCACCGCCTGATTGGCGAAGCTTTCGGCCTGCGAGGACAGCACGAAGCCGATCAGGAAGGCGGGGCGCGACCATTCGAATCGGCGCAGGAGGATGCCGAGGATTCCGATGGCCATCAGCATGGCCAGATCGTTGAGCGACTGGCTCGACTGGAAGGCCGCGAAGGCGATCAGCATGAACAGGAAGGGGGCCACCAGCGTGAAGCGGATCGTCGTGATGCGCGAGATCGGGCCCGACAACAGGATGCAGAGCCCCGCGCCGAAGATATTGGCCAGCGCCAGCGACCAGACGATCGTGTAGGTGATGTCGAGGTTGTTGCGCACCATGTGCGGGCCGGGGTCGTATCCCAGCAGGGCCAAGCCGCCGAGGAACACGGCCATGGAGCCGGAGCCCGGGATGCCGAAGATCAGGGTCGGAACCAGCCCGCCGCCTTCCTTGGCGTTGTTCGAGGATTCCGGCCCGATCACGCCGCGAATATCGCCCTGCCCGAATTGCGATTTGTCCTTGGCGCTTTGCACGGTGAAGCCGTAGGCGATCCAGTCCACCACCGATCCGCCAAGGCCGGGGATGACCCCGACCAGAACACCGATGACGGCGGACCGGACCGAGAGCCAGATATTTTCCCACCAGTCCCGCAGGCCTTGCAACCAGCCCGCGCCAAGTCCGCCGGTCTTGGAGATTGCACGGTCCTGGCGCAGCAACGCGACGATCTCGGGCACGGCGAAAATGCCGAGGCCCACGATCACCAGTTTCACCCCTTCGGTCAGGTAGGGCAGCGAATAGCTCGACATGCGCAGGCTGCCCGATGCGTCGGATGCGCCGATGGTGCCGATCATGAGCCCGAGGCCGGCCGCCGCGACGCCCTTGAGCGGAATCCGCCCGGCAAGGATGGCGACCATGGACAGGCCCAGAAGCGTGATCATCAGCATTTCGGGCGTGCCGAAGGCGAGGATCAGGGGGCGCGCGATGAGAAGGAAGAAGGTGAGGACAATGGCGCCGAGGATGCCGCCGAACAACGAGGAGACGAAAGCGGCGCTCAGGGCGCGTGCCGCTTCGCCCTTCTTGGCCAGCGGGAATCCGTCCAGCACCGTGGCCTGGCTGGCGGTCGATCCCGGGATGCCCAGAAGCACGGAGGCGAAGGTATCCGATGTCGGCACCACCGCGATCAGGCCGACCATCAGGGCGAGGCCCGAGACAGGTTCCATCCCGAAGATGAACGGCAAGACGAGCGACAGGCCTGCGATGCCGCCCAGGCCGGGAAACACGCCGACGGACAGGCCAAGCAAGACCCCGACCATAAGGAACATCAATTGTTGCGGATGCAGGATGAGGGAGATTGCATCCCCAAGCGCCGGAAGCGCTGTTGCAAGTAGGTCCATGGGGTGGCCCGCCATATGTCACGGAAAAGGGGGACTGGCCCCGCCCGGTGACAGGCGGGGCCGGATGGCAGGATTACTCGAGCGAAACGCCGTAGGAGTCCTGCAGCCAGTTCACCACGAATTCACGCGCTTCGGGCGACACCTGCGTTCCAAGGCGAAACGCTTCAGCCGCCGCAGCGCGGGTCATCTGCGGATAGGCGCCAAGGTCGGACGCGGCCATTTCGGCGAAGTCCGGGCGCGCGATGATCGCGTCGAACGCGGTGGCATAGGCCTCGACCACCTCGGGTGCGGCATTGCCGGGCAGGAACACCATCTTCTGCGCCGGGAACCCTGCGATGAAGAAGGCAACCCACGCGTCCCATCCGGGGCCGGACGTCTCGCAGGCCGGCGTCGCTTCGCAGACTTCCGCGAAGCTCGGGATATCCGGGAAGGTCGGATCGCGGACGATGTTGCCTTCTGCGTCGATGGCGCCCCACGACATCATCGGAACGGCAAGGCCTTCCTCGATCATCGGTTCGACTGAACGGATATAGGCGGAGGAGGTCTGGTAATCGATATTCGCCTCGCCGCGCTCGAACATCAGGCGACCGTCGCCGCGCCCTTCGATGCCGAAGACAGGCTCCACGTTCATGCCCAGAAGTTCCCAGCCGAGATTGGCCACGAGGTCGAGACCGGTCGCGCCCTGGCTGCCCCAGATGAAGTCGATATCCTGCAGCGCCGTGACATCGAGGCCGTCCATCAGGTCCGCCATGTCGGGCGGCAGATAGGCGACGCCGCCGGTGCCCGATGCCAGCACGACCTGCCAGTCGTTGTATTCGTAGCGCACGCGCGGATCGCCGAGCAGGTAGGGGAACTGGGTGGAGCCGGAAGTGCCGAACAGCAGCGTGCCGTCGCCGGTATCCTGTTCCTGGAACCAGTTCGCACCGGTGGTGGAGCCGGCGCCGGGGCGATAGCGGACCACGACGGTCGGATTCCCGGGCAGCGCCTCGGAAAGCAGGGGCGCGTAGAAGTTCGCCCACCGGGCCGAGCCGCCGGATTCCGAGAACGGGATCACAAATTCGATCGTCTCGCCCGAGAAATCAACGCCATGTGCGTCCGCAAACGCAGCCGTGGAAACGGCCAGCGTGGCGGAGACGCCCAGCAAGCCCTGCGCCGTGCGGCGCATGATGGATGTTGTGTTCATGTTTTCCTCCCTTATGTGTCCAGCACCCCTCCCGGGCGTGATCCACATGCCTCAAGCCGGGTGTGTTCCCCGCTTGATGTCACCTTCCTGACCTGCGAACCTTGCGTCAAGCTTGCAGATTCCGGCGGGAGGCCGACGTTGCGCATCGTTCTGGTCGAAGACAACGCAGCCCTTGCGCAAGGCATCACATACCGGTTGCAGGATGCGGGCCATTCCGTGGACAGGCTTGACGATGGTCGTGCGGCCGAGGATTTCCTGCGCTCGGACAAGGCCGACCTGGTGATCCTGGACATCAATCTGCCCGGCCAGAGCGGGCTGGACGTCCTGCGGTCCATGCGGGCGCGCGGTGATACCCGCCCGGTTCTGCTGCTGACGGCCCGGGCGGATACCGACGAGCGGGTGCGGGGCCTTGATGCGGGAGCGGATGACTACCTTGTGAAGCCGTTCGAGATGCAGGAACTCGAAGCCCGCATTCGCGCCCTCGCGCGGCGCAAGCTGGCGCCATACCGCAAGACATTGCGCTTTGGACCGATGGTTCTGGATCTGGATGCGCGGCAGGTCGTCATCGCGGGCACCCCGTTGAGCATTCCGCGCCGGGAGGTCGCCCTGCTTGAGGCCTTGCTGATTGCCGAGGGCCGCACCGTGCGCAAATCGCACCTGCTGGAGCACACCTACGGGACCGGCGCCGACATCGACGAATCCGCGATCGAGGCCCATCTTTCGCGCCTGCGCAAACGCCTGAAGCCTCACGGCATCGCGATTACCGTGCAGCGTGGCCTGGGGTATGCCATCTCGGTCGGTGCCGACGCGTGACCTCGACGTCGCTGCGTCTGCGCCTGATCGTGATCATTCTGGCGCCGCTGCTTGCGATCGGCGCCGCCATCGCTGCGTGGCAAGTGGAGTATGCGCGGACCAAGGGCGCGGAGGTGTTCGACCGTTCGTTGCTGTCGGCGGCGCTTGCGATCTCGGCGGATGTGGCTCGAAGCAATGGCGACGCCATCTCCCGGGAGACGGCGGATCTGTTGTCCGACACTTCCGGCGGTCTGGTATTCTACCATGTGTATGCGCCGGATGGCATCTATGTGCTTGGCTATGCCACGCCGCCGGTGCGCGGCGACGGGGTGGCACCGTCCGACGATGAGATCACGTTCTACGACGGCCGCTACCATTCCCGCGATGTCCGCGTGTTGCGCTTTCGCGCCGTGACGACCGTGGACGGCATAAGTGGCGTCTTCACCTACACGGTCTGGCAGGATGTCGCTGTCCGCGATGCGTTTGTCCACGACCTTGTGCGACGCACCTTCACCGTCATCGCGACGCTGATCGGGTCGGTCGCGCTGGTTGTCTGGTTCGGTGTCGGCTTGGGTCTGCGCCCGCTGCTGGATCTCGAGGACGCGATTTCGCGCCGCAGCTCGGATGATCTGAGCCCCATCCGTCGCCCGGTGCCGGTGGAGGCGCGGGGGCTGGTCACGCGGCTCAACACCCTGTTCGGGCAGGTGCATTCCGCCATGGAGGCCCAGACCACGCTGATTTCCAATGCCGCCCACCAGTTGCGCAACCCCATTGCCGGGGTTCTCGCCATGGCCGAGGCGGCTCGATCCGCCCCGACCGATGCCGAGGCACGCGCCCGAACCGATGGCGTGCTGTGCGCCGCGCGGCGCGCCAGCGATCTTGCCAACAAGTTGCTGACGCTGGAGCGTGTTCGGGCCGCACCGCCGGGCACATTCGATGTCGAAATAGATCTGGGCGAGGTGATCGCGCAGATCGCCGAGGATTTCCGACCCCGTGCCGCGCAGCAGGGTGTGTCGCTTGACACGGCGCTGGCGCCGGGAGCGGTGCCGGTCACCGCCGACCGGGTGATGGTGACCGAGGCGATCACCAACCTTGTCGACAATGCCCTGCACCATGGCGGTGCGGATCTTCGCCATGTGGAGATCGGCCTTGTTCGCGACGAGGGAACCGCGATCGTGACCGTCGCGGATGACGGGATCGGACTTGATCGCGCGGATGTCGCGACCGTGCTTGCCCGGTTCGGCCAGGCGGTCCCGGGGGAGGGCAGCGGACTTGGCCTGTCGATCGCCGAGGCCGTGGTCGAGCGGCATGGCGGCACACTTGACGTGCAGACAGAGCGGCGCGGACTTTCGGTGACCCTGCGCTTTCCGGTGGCCGGTTGCGGCTAGCGCCCCACCGCGTAGGCCTGCATCAGCCGGGGCGTTGCCGCGGCCTTCACGATCCCGTCCGGACCGGTGGACGCGGCGGTCAATCGCCCGATGGCCCACGGCGCGGACACCTCCAACCGATGTCCGCGTGCGCGCAGGGCATCGAGCGTGGCGGCCGGAAAATGCGGCTCGACCAGCAGATGCCCGGGCCGCGTTCCGCGCGGATAGAAACTCGCCTGCAAATGTGCGGTGTGGAACAGCGGGCCGTCGATGGCCTCTTGCAGGTTCATCCCGTGGTGGATCAACCGCAACAGGAACGTCAGCTGCCATTGGTCCTGCTGGTCGCCGCCCGGCGTGCCGAATGCGATCCGCGTCCCGTCGGGCCGCCGCGCCATGGAGGGCGACAAGGTGGTGCGGGGCCGCCGTCCGGGGGCCAGCGATGTCGGCAAGCCCTCCTCCAGCCAGAACATCTGCGCCCGCGTGTTCAGCGGCACGCCCAGACCCGGCACCACGGGGTTCGATTTCAGCCACCCGCCCGATGGGGTGGCCGAGACCGCGTTGCCCCAGCGGTCCACCACGTCGATATGAACAGTATCGCCGCGTTTTTCGGTCAGATGCGCCATGGTCGGTTCCCCGGCGCCGATCCCTGCCTCCCTGGGCGGTTTGCGTGCGGCGCGTTGCAGGAACGCCTGCGCCAGCGCCTCGTGCCCCGCAATGGCGCCCGGACGTTGTTCAAGCGAGGCGCGCGCGCCGATCAGGGTTGCCCGTTCCGCGCCATAGGCGGCGGAGATCAGCGTTTCCACCGGCACGTCGAAGCCCAGGGGATCGCCGTAATAGGCTTCCCGATCCGCGAAGGCCAGTTTCAGCGCTTCGGTCACGCGGTGCACGAAGGCATCGCCGACGGGATCCATGGCGGACAGGTCATCGCCCGCCAGCATCTGCAAGGCTTGCAACAGCACCGGTCCCTGAGTCCACGGTCCGCCCTTGAACACGTCCCACCCGGCGTGCCGCACGGACAGCGGCGCTTCGTAGGCCGCGCGCCAGTTCGCCATGTCCTGCCCGGTCAACACACCCTTGCGGCGTTCGCCCGTGGCATCCAGCACGCAGGCCTGTTGCAGATAGGTGTCGATGGCCTCGGCCACGAAGCCTTCGTGGAAAGCCAGCCGAGCAGCCTCGATCTGCGCCTCGCGCCCTTCGACGGCGTCCGCCTCTGCCAGCAGCCGATCCCAGAACTCCGCGAGCGCGGGGTTGGCGAACAGCGTTCCCGGCACCGGCGCGCTGCCGCCCGGCAGCCAGACGGGGGCCGAGGTCGGCCATTCGTCGCGGAACACGTCCGCCATGTCCGCAATCGTCGCGGCGACCCGTGGCAGGATCGGATGGCCGTGGCGCGCGTAATGGATCGCGGGTTCCATGACCTGGCGCAGGGTCAGGCGACCATGATCGCGCAGCATCAGCATGAAGGCGTCGAACTGGCCCGGCACCACCGTCGCCAGCAGCCCCGAGCCGGGGATCAGGTCCAACCCTTCCGACCGGTAATGGGCGATGGTCGCGCCGGCCGGGGCCACGCCCTGACCGCAGATCACTGTCGGCGCGTCGTCGCCGGCCGGCCAGACCATCGCCGGCATGTCGCCGAGCGGGCCGTTCAGATGCGGCTCCACCACGTTGAGCACGAAGCCGGCCGCCGTCGCGGCATCCGCCGCTGCCCCCCCGGCTTCCAGCATGCGCATCCCGGCGGCGGAGGCCAGCCAATGGGTCGTTGTCACCATCCCGAAAGTGCCCGACAGTTCCGGTCGCGTGGTGAATGTCATTCCTTGTCCTTTCGTGCGTTCAATCCAAACATCTTCGCCGCGATCGGTGCGCCCAGGATGACGATCAGCACCCGGGTCAGATGATGCACGATGACAAATCCCAGATCGGCGCCCGCCACAATGGCCAGCACTGTCATCTCGGCCTGGCCGCCCGGTGCGAAGGCGAGGAACGCTTCCACATGGGGGGCGAGGCCAAGGGCGAAGACGAATTCCGTGAACCCCGCCGCAAGGGCGGCCAAGAGCAGCACGAAGACCACCCCGGCGGCAACGTCGCGCCGCAACTCGTGCAGGGTGACACCGACATAGCCCACCCCGATTCCCAGGCCGATCAGGAATTGCGCGGCGAGGATGGCCTCGGAGGGAGGACGGACATGGATCAGGCCGGAGAGCGAGAGGATTGCCGTGACGATCATCGGCCCGATGATGGAGGCGCCGAACAGCCCGATCCGTTCGCCGCCCTTCCATCCGACGACCGCCGCGAACAGCATCAACAGCAACTCGCCCGGTGGAAGGGACGTGGCCGGAGCGCCGATCGGGTTGTCGAGAGACACCCCGAACCCGTGGATCATGATGATCGGCGCCAAGGTCACGATGATCAGCACCCGCGTGGCGTGGATCAGGGACAGGGCGCGGGGATCGCCCCCTGCCGCGGTCCCGAAAATCACCATGTCCTGAAGGCCCCCGGGCATCGCGGCATACCAGCTTGTTGTCCAGTCGAAGCCGTAGATCCTGCGAAAGAACGGCACGCCGATCAGTCCGATGATCATGATGTAGAGCGGGACGAGCGCCACCGACGCCGCGATCTGTGGCAAACGGCCGACAAGTTCCGGCGTGACAGACGCGCCCACCGCGACACCCAGAATGGTGCGTGCTGCGACCGAGACCTGCCCCAGCCCCAGCAATGGCACGCCCAGAAGCGCCGCACCGAGGCAGGCGATCAGCGGCCCGAACAGGAACGGCAGCGGCAGACTGGTCAGCCAGAACGCCCCGGTGCCCAGAACGGCGAGTGCCACGGTCAAGGCGCGGCGGCGGGATATGGTGGACATGGTGGCTTCCCCGGGTGATTGGGGCGGAATGTATACAGCCGTATGCAGAGTGAAAAGCCGCAAAATGATGCGGGTTCCGGACTTGTGCAACGACCGTCAGCCCGATGGTCTGGCGTCGCGTGTCACCCCATCCCGTCGAAGTCCACAACGCCCGTTTCGGTGATCGTCAAGCCGCGCCCGCATCCAGTCGCGCCTGCAACAGCGCGAACAGGGCCTGCGCAGGGCGGGTCATCGGAACCCTCGCCGCCCGCAGGATCGCGCATTGCACCCGGCCCGCCGCGATCTCCAACCGCCGCATCCGGACGACCGCTGACAGGGGCCGCAGCACCATGTCCGGGAAGATCGCTACCGACGCCTGTGCGCCCATGTGCTGCCACAACTGCGCCGCCGTGACGCTGGTGGTCACGCCCTCCTGCAAGTGATGGCGGCGCAAGACGTGGCTGATGGCCGTTCGCGCGCCGGTCCCTTCGGGCGGCAGAAGAACCCGCCCCTCTACGATGTCCCACAACCCGACCTTCCCGCCGTCCGCGGGGCTGTCGCCATGGCACCAGACCCCCAACGGCGCCTGAACGGAATGCAGCACCTCGACGGAGTCGTCGGTCTGCGGAGTGCTGACCACCGCGAGGCCGACCCGCCGCTGGCGCAGGGCGTCGATGCCATTGTGTTCGATCACCTCGACACTGACGCCGGGATGCGCCTGTTCGAAGGCGGCCACGACATCCAGCACCAGCCCGGCCCCGATATCCGCCCCGATGGACACTGCCAGATGTCCCGCCAACCCGTCGCGCAGGTCCGAGATCTGCCCCAGCAACGCATCGTGTTCGGTCAGATGACGATCGATCACGTCCAGCAGCAATTCGCCCGCTGAGGACAGGCGCACTCCACCCGCTATCCGGTCGAACACCGGTGTCCCGAATTCCTCCTCGAAGGCCTGCACGGAGCGGTTCAGGGCCGATGGCGAAACCGCCAGCACATCTGCTGCCTTCCGGATCGAGCCGTGTCGATGAATCAGCCGGATGGCGCGGTAAAGTCTGAGGTGTTTCATTTCAGCGCTCCCCAGCATGGTGCAAAAAACGCACCACGCCTTGTCTCAAATAACGGCAGACAACACCACAGGATTCCGTGTTGATTACGCTGCACGCGCTAACATAACCGCATACGACCAGGGGGTCCTTCATGAAGAAATTACTGTCCGCCAGTGCTTTGGCATTGGTTGCTGCCAATGCTGCACATGCAGAAATCCGAGTCGGCATCCTGCATTCGCTGTCCGGCACGATGGCGATCTCCGAAACGACGCTCCGTGACGTCATGCTGATGCTGATCGAACAACAAAACGCCGCCGGGGGACTGCTGGGCGAACAGCTTGTTCCCGTCGTCGTGGACGGCGCTTCGGATTGGCCGAACTTCGCAGAGCGCACGCGCGAACTGCTGACCGTGGAAAACGTCGATGTCATCTTCTGCTGCTGGACGTCCACCAGCCGGAAGGCGATCCTGCCCGTGGTCGAGGAACTGAACGGGCTGGTGTTCTACCCGGTTCAATACGAGGGCGAGGAAAGCTCCTACAACGTGTTCTACACCGGCGCCGCTCCGAACCAGCAGGCGATCCCGGCGGTGGACTACTTCCTGGAGGAACTGGGCGTCGAATCCTTCGCGCTTCTGGGCACGGATTACGTCTATCCCCGCACCACCAACCGGATCCTCGAGCAATATCTGCTCGATAACGGCGTCCCGCCGGAAAACATCTTCGTCAACTACACGCCCTTCGGGCAGTCGGACTGGTCGTCCATCGTGGCCGATGTCGTGGCGCTTGGCCAGGGCGGCCAGCAGGTCGGCGTGATCTCCACCATCAACGGCGACGCCAATGTGGGCTTCTACAACGAACTTGCGGCACAAGGCGTGACGGCGGACGACATTCCCGTCGTGGCGTTTTCGGTCGGCGAGGAAGAACTTTCGGGTCTCGATACCGAACCGCTGGTCGGACACCTTGCGGCGTGGAACTACTTCATGTCCGCCGATACACCCGAGAACGAAGCCTTCATCGCCGCCTGGCATGAATTCACCGGCGACGACACCCGCGTGACCAACGACCCGATGGAGGCGCATTACATCGGTTTCAACATGTGGGTGCAGGCGGTCGAGGCGGCAGGCACGACCGACCCCGACGCGGTGATCGCCGCGATGGTCGGACAGACCTTTGCGAACCTGACCGGCGGCGTGGCCGAGATGCTGCCCAACCATCACCTGACCAAGCCGGTCCTGATCGGCGAGATCGAGGCCGACGGGCAATTCACCATCATCTCGCAGACCGATCCGGTTCCGGGCGACGCATGGACGGATTTCCTGCCAGAATCGGCGGTTCTGGAAGCGGATTGGCCGGGGCTTGAGTGCGGCATGTACAACACCGAAACCCAGACCTGCGTCCAGATCCAGTCCAATTACTGATCCCTTTGGGACCACTTGCGGGCCGTCCCGGATCCGGGACGGCCCGCCCGCGCCTGCAAAGCAGACACACGATGATCCGACTATTCCTTGCGGCCCTTCTTACATGCGCCTGCATCGGTGCCGCCCACGCGCAATCGGCGTTCCAGGCGCTGTTGCAGGAGAATGCCGAGGCGATCGCCGATCCCTCCCGCCGGACGGTGGAAGAGGTTCTTCAAACCCTGTCCGACAGCGATCTGCCCGAAGTGCCCGGTTTTCTGACCCGTTGGGCCGACCGGGAGGTCTACCGACGCAACGACGATGGCCTGTTCGTCCATGTCGAGGATGACCGCGCCGATCCACTGGTCCTGCTGGATATCGCCACCGGAGAGGTGATCGGCACCGCCGGGTCGCGCGAGGTGACGCAACTGCGCCCCAATGGCGGGGTTCGACGGGTGATCGCGGGGGCCCTTGTGCAATTCCAACTGGACGCCGAGGATGTCGGCTTGCGCGGTGCCGCGCTTGACGCCATCGCCAGCGATCCCGATCCCAGCTATCTGCCCTTGATCCGGGCGCGTCTTGACGCAGAAGACGATCCGGCCCTTCTGGACCGCCTCGAGGTCATTCTGCCGCGTCTGGTGATCGCGTTCGCGAGTGATGATGCCGAGCGGGTCGCGGCCATCGAAAGCCTTGCCGGCAATGTCAGCCTCGAGGCGCGTGCCGTGCTCAACCGCCTGCTGACGACCGAGCTTCAGGTCCATTCCGACCTTCCCGACGGTCTCAACATCGCGGAAGAGCTGCAACCGGGCACTGCTGCCCTGTCCACGGGCGATGCCTATCAGATGCTGGTGGACGGCGCGCAGGCGCCGCCGCTTGTCCCGCGCGTCGCACAGCGCGACATTCTTGCGGCCAATGTTGTCGATGGCCGGGTCGGCGGCCTGGCTGTCGGCACGCTCGACACCGATGCGGCCCGCGACCGGGCCTATGCCGCACTGGTGGAGGCGGGCCTTGCGGACCCTGCGCCGACTGCGTCCGAGGTGGATGCCGTCCTGGAGTCGCACCGGTTCGTGCTGGTCTATCAGGACCCTTCCGCCGTCGTGACCGACAGCGCGCGCGCCACCCTTGACGGCATCGAGACGCGCGTGGGCGTGCTCCGGTTTCTGGACCTGTCCATGGACGGCGTGTCGCTGGCGTCGATCTACTTCCTTGCGGCCATCGGGCTTGCCATCACCTTCGGTGTCATGGGTGTCATCAACATGGCCCATGGCGAGTTCATCATGATCGGCGCCTATACCGGATATGTGGTGCAGACACTGGTGCCCGACTACACGTTGTCCATCGCCATCGCGATCCCGCTGGCCTTCGCGGTGACCTTCGGACTGGGCGTCGCGATGGAGCGGGCCGTGATCCGCTGGCTCTATCACCGACCCCTTGAAACGCTGTTGGCGACGTTCGGCATTTCCATCGCGCTGCAACAGATCGTGCGCCAGATCTTCGGCACCCAGGCCCGCCCCCTGACGCCGCCGGACTGGCTGGCCGGATCCGTGGTGGTCAATGACGTGGTGGCGATCAGTTCCATCCGCATCGCGATCTTCCTTCTGAGCATGGTGTTCTTCGTGCTGCTGTGGCTGATCCTGAACCGCACGCGGCTGGGGCTGGAGGTTCGTGCCGTGACCCAGAACCCCCGCATGGCGGCCTCCATGGGGATCAATCCGGACCGCGTGAACATGCTGACCTTCGGCCTCGGGTCCGGCATCGCGGGGATCGCGGGTGTCGCCATCGGGTTGCTGGCGCAGGTGGTGCCGGACATGGGCTCCAACTACATCGTGCAAAGCTTCATGACGGTGGTGGTCGGCGGCGTCGGCAACATCTTCGGAACGCTGGTCGGCGCGTCGATGATCGGAGGGTTCCAGAAGGCGGTGGAATGGATGAACCCGTCCAACACGCTGGCCGCGCAGACCTACATGATCCTGTTCGTGATCCTGTTCATCCAGTTCCGCCCGCGGGGCATCATCGCCCTCAAGGGCCGGGCGGCGGGGGATTGAGATGAACGGTTCGATCTTTACCCGCAACAAGTCCGTCCCGATCTTCATCGGGGTGCTGTTCCTGTTTGCCATCGCCGTGACGGTGATGTCGTCGGCCTATGGAACCGGGGCGATTTCGGTCAGTTTCACCAAGGTGCTGGGCATGACCCTTTGCCTTTGCCTTGCGGCGCTGGCGATGGACCTGGTCTGGGGCTATTGCGGCATTCTAAGCCTCGGGCATTTCGCGTTCTTCGGGCTTGGCGGATACATCATCGGCATGTGGCTGATGACGGCAAGGACCGAGGCCGTGGTCCGTTCGAACCTTGCCGCCGCCGTCATACCGCCCACGCAGGCCGAGGTGAGCCAAGCGACGGCGTTGCAGATCTTCTCCATCGTCGGGGGGCAGGACTGGCCCTGGATGTGGGCGGCGTCGGACAGCCTGGTGCTGACGCTTGTGCTGGTCGTGGCCGTGCCCGGCCTTCTGGCGCTGGTCTTCGGTTGGCTGGCCTTCCGCAGCCGGGTGACGGGCGTTTACCTGTCGATCCTGACGCAGGCCATGACGCTGGCCCTGTCGCTTTACCTGTTCCAGAACGATACCGGGCTGCGGGGCAACAATGGCCTGTCCGGGCTGCAGAATATCCCCGGGGCGGAGACAATCGGGCAGGACCGCATTTCCATCTGGTTCTTCTGGGCGTCGGCGCTGGCGCTTGGCGCGGCCTATATCGCCAGCGCATGGGTGGTGTCGGGCAAGTTCGGCAGCATCATCCGCGGTATCCGCGACGACGAATTGCGCGTCCGCTTCCTTGGCTACCGGGTCGAGGTCTACAAGCTTTTCGTCTTCACGCTGACCGGCATCCTCAGCGGCATCGCCGGGGCGCTCTATTACCCGCAGGCCGGCATCATCAACCCCGACGAGATCGCGCCGATCGCCTCGATCTTCCTGGCCGTCTGGGTCGCCATCGGTGGGCGCGGCAGGCTGTACGGGGCCGTCATCGGGGCCGCCCTGGTGTCGCTGCTGTCGACCTACTTCACGGGAGGTCGCGCGCCGGACGTGAACCTGGGCTTCTACAACATCGAATGGACGGATTGGTGGCCCGTCCTGCTGGGTCTCGGCTTCGTGCTTGTCACGCTTTTCGCGCCCAAGGGCCTTGGCGGTCTGGTCGACTATCTGGGCCGGAAGGACAAGGCATGAGCACGCTTCTGGAAGTCTCGGGCGTTTCCGTCTCGTTCGACGGGTTCAAGGCGATCAACAATCTGAGTTTCGCGATCGGGCAGCCGGAGATGCGTGCGGTCATCGGCCCGAACGGCGCGGGCAAGACGACCTTCATGGATATCGTCACCGGCAAGACGCGGCCGGATCAAGGCACGGTGCGATACGGCGAAATGGGGGTGTCCCTGCTGTCGATGTCCGAGGCCGAGATCGCGCAGGCCGGCATCGGGCGCAAGTTCCAGCGTCCCACGGTGTTCGAGGATCAGAGCGTCTGGGACAACCTGCGCGTGGCCCTGAAGAAACCGCGCGGGCCCTTCGCCGCGTTGATGGACCGGGTCACGGCGGCCGATCGCGACCGGATCGCGGAACTGGCCGAGGAAATCGGCCTGACAGATGCCTTGCAGCGCCGCGCCGGAACCCTGAGCCACGGGCAGAAGCAATGGTTGGAGATCGGCATGTTGCTGGCGCAGGACCCGCGGCTGTTGCTGGTCGATGAACCGGCGGCGGGCATGACGACGCAGGAACGCAATCACACGACGGAGCTGTTGAAGCGGCTTGCGCAGACCCACGCGGTCGTCGTCGTGGAACATGACATGGATTTCGTCCGCAAGCTCGATTGCAAGGTGACGGTGCTGCATGAAGGCTCGGTCCTGGCGGAAGGGACGCTGGACCATGTGATCGCGAACGAGCGCGTCATCGAAGTCTATCTGGGGCGTTAGGGCGATGTTGGAAACCAGCGATCTGACGGTGCATTACGGCGGCAGCCAGATCCTCCACGGGGTCTCGATGGAAGCCCGCAAGGGCGAAGTCACCTGCATCATGGGCACCAATGGCGTTGGCAAGACGTCGCTGATGAATGCGATCGCCGGGACGCATCACCGATCTGGCGGAGCGGTTCGGTTCGACGGCCAGTCCTTGCCCAAGCTGCCCGCCGACCGACTGGCGCGGATGGGCATAGCCTATGTGCCGCAGGGCCGGATGATCTTCCCCCTGCTGACGGTGCGCGAGAACCTTGAAACCGGCCTGTCCTGCCTGCCCAGGGGCGAGCGGCACGTCCCCGACCGGATCTTCGAGATGTTCCCGGTGCTCAAGGACATGGAACGCCGTCGCGGTGGCGACCTGTCGGGCGGGCAGCAACAGCAACTGGCGTTCGGGCGCGCGCTGGTCACCCGGCCGCGCCTGCTTCTGATGGACGAACCGACGGAGGGCATACAGCCCAACATCATCCAGTTGATCGGCCGCGTGATCCGGCAGTTGCGGGACGAAGGCGACATGGCGCTGGTGCTGGTGGAGCAGTATTTCGACTTCGCGTTCGATCTGGCCGACAGCTTCTACGTCCTGAACCAGGGCGCCACGGTGTTGGCGGCGCGCAAGGCGGAGGCCACGCGGGACGAGGTTCAGAACGCGTTCAGCCTTGGGGCCTGAGACCGCCCGGCCAGGGATGTTGCCGCCGACCGAACCATGTCGAGCAGCAGCGCCTGCGCCCGCGTCGGCACCCAGTCCTTGCGATAGGTCAGCCCGATGGCGCGCCCGGTCCAGCGGATATCGTCCCTGACCGCCACCAGCAGCCCGTTCTCGATTTCCGCCGCGGCCTGATGCGCCGAGATGCAGCCGATCATGTCGGACCGGGTCAGAAGCTCTCGCATCAACAGGATGGAGCCGCATTCCAGCACGCTTTCGGGCGGTGGAAGGGCGGCGTCCCGGAAGGCCGCGTCGAATTGCGCGCGGGACGGTGTCCCGGATCTGGGAACGACCCATGACGCGGTTGCCAGAACCCCGAGCGGCACCGCCGTCGCGCGCCCCGCGAGCGGATGACCGTTGCGCACGACAAGACACATGCCGTCGTCGAACAGGGGGTCCTGTATCACGTCCTCGATCGGCGATGGGTCGCGCAGGGCGCCGACGACGAAATCGATGTCGCCGCGCCGAAGCGCGGTCAGCATCTCGGCGTAGGGGCCATCGACGACGCAGACACCCTGTGTCGGACGCGCGATGCGGAACCGGGTCAAGGCCTCGGGCAACAGCACCGAGCGCGACAGCGGAAGCGAGCCGATGGTGATCTGTCCCACGTCGCGCCCGTCGAAATCCGCCAGATCGGCATTGGCTTGCTGTATCTCGGCGTAGGCAAGGCGCGCGGCTTGCGCCAGGTCGCGGCAGGTGCGGGTGGGGACCATGCCGAAGGAGGTCCGTTCGAACAGGACGCGCGCGGCCGCCTTCTCCACCTGGGTAATCGCCTTGTGGACCGTGGGCTGTGCCAGGCCGAGCCTGCGGGCGGCCAGGGTGAAATTCTGCACCTCCGTCATGGCGATCAGGGCGCGCAACTGGGACGCCGTCGTGGTGAGGACAAGCCTGGGCGCGGTCTCGGCCAGGGCCCTGTCCAGACGGGCCATGGCGCGCCGGATCCGAGGCTCGATCAGGTGCCCCCGCGCCGTCAGGAAGAACCCCTGTCGCGTGCGGTCGAAGACGGGGCCTCCGGCCTCTAGGTCCAGCTTATTCAGGGCCTGGGTAACGGCGGGTTGCGAGACCCTGCATTCAACAGCGGCAAGAGAAGGCGCGCGCAGGGTGGCAACGCTCAGGAACAGGCGAAAACGTCTCGGGTTATGGGAAAGTCTGGGGCTGCTGGACATGGGCTTGACGATCCGGAAGGCTGGTTGGAACAGCGGCCTGAAAGCCATCCTATAGCAAATGCTTAAGCCGGGTGACAGCCTTCCAAATTGCGCCCCGAGACGAGAACATGCCACCCTTCCCCATCAATCCGGTTGGGAGTCATGGATGACCGAGAAGAAGACCGCCCTTGTCCTGTCGGCCCACGCCGCCGATTTCGTCTGGCGGTGCGGTGGCGCGATCGCGCTGCATGCCGAGATGGGATACGAGGTGACCATCGCCTGCATGTCGTTCGGCGAACGGGGCGAAAGTGCGAAGCTTTGGAAGGACGGCAATGGGCTGGAGGAGGTCAAGGCGATCCGGCGGGCGGAGGCGGAGGCTGCCGCCGAGGCGCTGGGGGCCGCGCAACTGGAATGTTTCGACCTTGGCGATTACCCGCTGCACCTGGACCGCGACGACAAGATGAAACTGGTCGACCTGATCCGCCGGGTGCAGCCCGCCTTCATGATGAGCCACAGTCAATACGACCCCTACAACACCGATCACATGTACATGACGCAGGTGGCGCTGGAGGCGCGGATGGTCGCGCAGGCCTGGGGGCATAACCCCGGCGAAAAGGTCCTTGGCGCACCGCAACTCTACCTGTTCGAGCCGCACCAGACCGAGCAGATGGGCTGGAAACCTGATACATTCCTCGACATCACCCCGGTCTGGGACAAGAAGCGCAAGGCAATGGAGCATATGAACGGGCAAGTGCATCTGTGGGATTACTACACGCGGGTGGCGCAGCAGCGCGCCAACCATTTCAAGCGCAATTCGGGCGGCATGTCGGGCGGGCGCGATTGCAAATATGCGGAAGGCTTCCAATCCATCTTCCCGCGCACGGTGGATGAGCTGTGAGCGGGTGGGGCGACATCGCGCATCTCGGCCATATCGAGATGCTGACCGACCGGTTCGACGAGAGCCTGGATTTCTTCATGCGGGTCTACGGGCTGAAGCTGTCCGCGCGGGAGGGGGACAGTGCGTATCTGAGGGCGTGGGATGATTACGAACTGTGCAGCCTGAAACTGACGGCCTCCGATACGACGGGCGTGGCGCATATCGGCTATCGTGCCGCGTCGCCGGCGGCCTTGGAGCGGCGGGTCGCCGCCATCGAGGCGAGTGGCTTCAAGGTGTTGGGCTGGACCGATGGCGACCGGAGCCACGGGCGCGCCTTCCGGTTCGAGGACCCGTTCGGCCACGTGTTCGAGATCTACTATGAAACGCAGCGTTATCAGGCGGATGGCACCGAGAAACCGGCCCTGAAGAACACCGCGTCCGCCTTCACCGGCGCGGCGCCGCGCAGGCTGGATCATGTGAACCTGCTGGCCTCGGACGTGTCCGAATTCCGCCGCTTCATGGAGACCTGTCTGGGCAGTCGGGTGACGGAATACATCCAGCTTGACAACGGACGGATCGGGGGGTGCTGGTTTACCATCAACAACAAGAGCTACGATCTGGCCTGCACCGAGGAGCATGGCGGCGGCGTGGCGCGGTTGCACCACGTGACCTACGCCACGGACCAGCGCGAGGACATCCTGCGGGCGGCGGATATCTTCCTGCAAAACGGCGTCCATATCGAAACCGGACCCCATAAACACGCGATTCAGGGGACTTTTTTCCTCTATGTCTGGGAGCCGGCGGGCAATCGGGTGGAACTGGCCAATGCCGGAGCGCGGCTGATCCTTGCGCCGGATTGGGAGCCGGTGAAATGGGTCGAGGCGGAGCGCAGGAAGGGGCAGGCCTGGGGGCTGAAAACCATCGACACGTTCCATACCCATGGCACGCCTCCGGTGGTGAAGAAGGACTAGGCCATGGGGATCGTGAGACAGGAAATCGAACGCCAATCCCCTGATATCATTGACGCTTTGGGCCGTGCTGGCGTCGCCACGGTGCATGAGGCGCAGGGCCGCACGGGCTGCCTTGCGCCGTATCTGCGGCCGATCTGGAGCGGGGCGCAGATCGCGGGGTCTGCCGTCACGATCAGCGCGCCGCCCGGCGACAACTGGATGCTGCACGTCGCCATCGAGCAACTGCGGGAGGGCGATATCCTGGTCCTCGCCCCGACATCGCCCTGCACCGACGGCTATTTCGGCGACCTGCTGGCGACCTCGGCCATGGCGCGGGGCTGCCGGGGATTGGTGATCGACGCAGGCGTGCGTGACGTCAAAGACCTGAAAAATATGGGTTTTCCTGTCTGGTCCAAGGCGATCTCGGCGCAGGGGACGGTCAAGGAAACGCTGGGTTCGGTCAATGTTGGGGTGGTCTGCGGTGGGCAGGCGATCGAGGCGGGGGACGTGATCGTCGCGGATGATGACGGGGTGGTCGTGGTGCGGCGCGCCGATGCGGAGAGCGTCCTGGCGCAGGCCGAAAAGCGGCTGGCCAGCGAGGAGGAAAAACGCGCCCGGCTGGCGGCCGGGGAGCTTGGCCTCGACATGTACAAGATGCGCGAGCGGCTGGCCAAGAGGGGCCTGAGGTATGTCTGAACCCGGGCGCACAGTCCGTACACACCCTGTACACATCCTGTGCATACGCGCGTGCCCTTGCCGCCGACGGTCCGGGCCCGCGGCCGGGGGCAGACATGGCTGACGGAATACGCTGCATGTGGATGCGCGGAGGCACGTCGAAGGGGGGCTATTTCCTGGCCGACGACCTGCCCGCCGACGTGGCCGCCCGCGACGCGATCCTGCAACGGGTCATGGGCAGCCCCGATCCGCGCCAGATCGACGGGATGGGGGGCGCGGACCCGCTGACCTCGAAGGTGGCGGTGGTGTCGCGGTCGGCGCGGGAGGGCGTCGACGTGGATTACCTGTTCTTGCAGGTGGCGGTGGATCGGGCTGACGTGTCGGACGGGCAGAACTGCGGCAACATCCTTGCCGGGGTCGCGCCCTTCGCCATCGAGCGCGGACTGGTCGCGGCGCACGACGGCCAGACCCGCGTTGCGATCTACATGGCCAATACCGGGCAGACGGCGATTGCCACGGTGGAGACGCCGGGCGGCGTGCCGACCTATGCCGGGGCCGCGTCCATCGACGGGGTGCCGGGGACGGCGGCGGCGGTGGCGCTGGAATTCGTCGGCACGGCGGGATCGACCTGCGGCGCGCTGTTGCCGACGGGGAACGCGGTGGACGTGATCGAGGGGGTCGAGGTGACGATGATCGACAACGGGATGCCGGTTGTCGTGCTGCGCGCCGCCGACATGGGGATCACCGGGGCGGAGACGCGCGAGGCACTGGACGCCGACGACGCCGTGAAGGCGCGGCTGGAGGCGATCCGGCTGGCATGCGGCCCGCTGATGAACCTGGGCGACGTGTCGGGACAGACGGTGCCGAAGATGACCATGGTCAGCGCTCCGCGCCATGGCGGGGTGATCGCCACGCGGACTTTCATTCCGCATCGCTGCCATGCCTCCATCGGGGTGCTGGGCGCGGTCAGCGTGGCCACCGCCTGCCTGTTGCCGGGCACGCCCGCCGCGTCGCTGGCGGCGGTTCCCGAGGGCGCGGAAAAGACCATGCCCATCGAGCATCCGATCGGCGAGACCACGATCATCGCGCGGATGGACGGGGGCGATGTCGGCTCGGCCGCGATCCTGCGCACGGCGCGCAAGTTGATGGACGGGGTCGTCTTCGCCTGAAGCGTCAGTTTTTCATCGCGTTCGGGAGCATCAGCGCGATCTGCGGGAAGCTCATCAGGATGATGATGGTCACCAGCATCATGATCCAGAACGGGATGACGCCCAGAAAGATCTCGGACAGGGGCACCTTGGGGGCGACCGATTTCACGATGAAGACGTTCAGCCCCACGGGCGGCGAGATCAGCCCCATTTCCAGCGTCAGCACGACGAGGACGCCGAACCAGATCGGGTCTATGCCCATGCCGGTGACGATGGGAAAGAAGATCGGCAGGGTCAGGACCAGCATGGCGAAGCCTTCGAGGAAGGTGCCGAGGACCAGGTAGATCAGCAGGATGATCGACAGGACCGCCATGGGGCCGAGCCCGAGGCCGTCGATGAACAGGCCCACGGCGGTCGGGATATGGCTGAGGGCGAGGAACGGGTTGATCATGTGGGCCGCGATCAGGATCAGCATGACCGTGGCGGTGGTGACGACCGAACCGCGCAGCGCCTCGATGAAGATGCGCAGGGTCAGGGTGCGGCGGAACAGCGTGATGAGCATGACCGCGCCCGCGCCCACGGCCGAGGCCTCCACCGGCGAGAAGAAGCCGCCATAGATGCCGCCGATGGTCAGGGCGATCACGCCAAGGATGGGGACGGCCTTGAGGAAGGCGAGGGTCTTTTCGGGCAGCGAGGTGCGCGGGCCCGGGGGGCCGAATTCGGGGCGGATGATGCAGATCAGCGTGATGGCGAGCACGAACAGCGTCAGCAGCAGGATGCCCGGCAGCACCCCGGCCAGGAACAGGCGGCCGATGCTTTGTTCCGTCAGGATGGCGTAGATCACGAAGCCGGTGGAGGGCGGGATCAGGATGCCGAGCGTGCCGCCGGCCGCCACCGCGCCGGTGCTGAGCCGCTGGGAGTATTTGAAGCGGTCCATCTGGTCGAGCGCGACCTGCCCCATGGTCAGCGCCGAGGCGACGGAGGACCCCGACAGCGCCGCGAAGCCGCCGCAGCCGATGATGGTGGCCGAGGCCAGCCCGCCCCGGATCGACCCGACAAGGGCATAGGCCGCGTCGTAGAGTTGGCGGCTCATCCCCGTGGCGGCGGTGATGTTGCCCATCAGGATGAAGAGCGGGATCACCACCAGTTCCGGGGACGACGCGAGGGTGAAGGATTCCGACGCCAACAGGTTGAACGCCGAGGACATGCCGTTGAGCGCCGAGATGCCGAGGAAGCCGACAAGGAACATGGCGAAGGCCACGGGAATGCGCAGCATCAGCAGGATCATCAGCGCGGCGATGCCGATCAGGCCGGTTGCGGTTCCGGTCATCGGGAGGGCGTTTCGTCGCGGCGGACATCGCGGCCGGTCAGGGCGATCTCGACCGCGCGGAGCGCCATGCCGAACGCGGTGACAAGGGCCAGCGTGCACAGCGCATACTGGAACCAGGCCTTGGGCAGGCGCAGGAGGTTGGTGGAGAGGTTCAGCATCTCGGAGATCCGGGCGCTTTCGTAGACGGCCCAGGCCAGCGTCACGAAGATCGCCGCGCCCAGGACCGCCGAACCCGCGTCGATGATCCGGTTCAGCAGGGGCGGAAACCTGCGTTCCAGCAGATCGACGGAGATATGGCCGCCGCGCCGGTCGCACAGCGCCATGCCGCCGAACACGACGATGACGAAGGACATGATGGTGATGTCGAGCGCGCCGTAGAGCGGCCTGCCGAACTGGCTGCCGATGACGTCATAGAGGATGGTGCCGACCAGCACGAGCAGGCCCAGCGATCCGACGGTCGCGGACAGGCCGATCAGCCTGTCCGCGATGGTGCGCAGGAGATCCATGGAGGATCAGTTCGCAGTCATGGCCGCAAGGGTCGCGGCCCCGCCGACGGTGTCGACATAGGCTTGCGTCACGCCGGCCACGGCATCGGCGAAGACGGCGATTTCCTCGGGCGTCAGGTCGATGACGACGTTTGCGGCATCGGCCCGTGCGGTGGCGATGGCCGCTTCGCCGGCGGCGATCCAAGCCTCTTCCGCCGACCGCGACAGGGGCACGCCGATGGCGGCGTCCAGTGCGGCGCGGTGGTCGTCGGACAGGCCGTTGTAGACGCCTTCGTTCATCACGACGAAAAAGGAGTTGCGGCCCAGCGGCGCGCCGAGGGTGAAGCTGTCGGCGACCTCGTCGAGGCGGAAGTCCGACAGGGTCGATGCGCCGGTGATGACGCCGTCGATCTCGCCGGTTTCAAGCGCCTGGTAGACCTGGCTGATCGGCATCTGGGCCGGGGTGGCCCCGAGGGCGATGGCGGCGTCGGCGGCGGTTGCGCCCGCGACGCGGATGTCGAGGCCTGCGAGGTCGGCAGGGCTGCGGATTTCCGCGCTGCGCATGATCAGGATGTTCGGCTCGGACGTCCAGAGCGCCAGCGGGACGGTGCCCGGAAACTCGCCGGCCAGATGGTCTTCATAGGCGGCCCAGAGCGCTTCGTAACCGGGCAGGTCGGCGGGCAGGGCGCCGGGAAGCTCGGCGATCATGGTCTGCTCGAACTGCGACGAGGTATAGCCGGGCAGGCCCCAGGTGATCTCGGCCACGTTCTGAAACGCGCGCACATATTGCTCCACCGGGCCCGCGCCCAGTTCGCCGCCGTGATAGCCGCGCACGGTCAGATCACCATTGGTGGCGGCGGAAAGCTCCGCCCCGAGGCGTTCGATCACCGAGGCGTTGACGGTGTGGAACGGCGGCGTGAAGTTGGCGAATTTAAGCTCCAGCGCCTGTGCGGCACCGGCCGACAGGACAAGGGCGCTTCCCAAGAGAGCGATCTTCATGTTCATTGTCTTTCCTCCCAGATGACGATGTACGGGCGTTGTCGCCCTGTTGCCTGTCGGACGAGGCCCTAGCTCCCGCCCCCGTCCGACGCCGAACCAGATCCTATCTCAAGGGACAGGTCCTGGCTATTGTGCCGCGCGCGAGCGCCAGCTGTCGGCGTAGTTTTCGCGCGCTTCTTTGGCGTAGGGTGTCGCGGCCACGCGCACCCGGATCTCGGCCTGGCGATGCTTTTCGGCCGAGGTCTTGGCGGTTTCGTCCGATTCGCCCCAGTGCAGGGTCAGGATATCGCCTTCCTGCACCGATTGATCCACCACGCCCAGCGACAGCACGGAGCGTTCGTTATAGCTGTAGCCGTTGAACATGGACATGCCCACCATCTTGCCGCCAGACATGATCATGTCGGCGGAGGACGAGGCATAGTTGGGCTGCGGGAAGTCGATCCACTTGTAGGGGATGCCGTCCTCGAAGGCCGAGGCGATCACCTTCAGCACGTCTTCGCTGTTCCATTCGAAGGTCACCTTCTTGCGGTTGGTGGGCGCGTCCTTCAGCCTGGCCAGCGCGTCCTTGCCGACGAAATCGTCCTTCTTCCAGCCGATATAGAAGCCATAGCCCAATTCGAACGGGTTGACGTAGTAATCTTCTATATTATCCGACACGAAGCTGCCGCCGATGGCGCCCGCGGCCTCGTAGCTTTCGGAGGACAGCCAGTCGCGATATTCGGCCATCATGCCGTCGCCGGTATAGATGCCGGGCAGGGGTGACGGGATCCAGCCGGATTCGAGCGTGTTGGTGGAATAGGCGCGGCTGCCGCAGCGGGTGAGGTTCACGCCCGCATCCCGCGCGGCCTGAAGGATGGTGGACAGGATATAGGCCTTGTCCTCGTAGGGGCCCCAGATCTCCAGCCCCGGCGCGCCGGACATGCCGTGGCGCAGCGCCTGCACCCGCTTGGAGCCGACATTGATCCAGTCGACATGGAAGAACTTGATGTCGGGCACCGGGCCGCCATTCATCTTCTCGAAGATCTTCGGCGCGTCGGGGCCCTGGATCTGGTAGCGGTAATGGGTGCGCAGCACGCGCTCGCCCTCGGGGCGGGAGGTGGAGCGGGGATCGTGCTTGATGCGCACGTTCCAGCGTCCGGTCGCGGCGCAGAATTGCAGCCAGTTCGACACCGGCGCGCGGCCCACGAGGATGAACTTGTCGTCGCGCTCGCGGAAGATGATGTGGTCGCCGATCACATGGCCCGCGGGTGTCACGGAGACGAAGTGTTTGGCGCGGTTCAGGTCGAAATTGGCGAAGGAGTTGATGCCGTGATGGCTCAGGAAGGCTTCGGCCTGCGGGCCTTCGACGATCAGCTCGTCCATGTGGTGGGACTGGTCGAACAGCACCGCGCTGTCGCGCCATGCCTGCTGTTCCACCCGCCAGTTGGAGAATTCCGGCGTCACGACCGGGTAGACATACATGCCGATCTGCGAGTTGCGCAGCATCTCGACCGGGTTCTTGTGACCTTTCATGACGGTGGTGAGGTTTTGCATTTCCATGGTCTCCTGGGGCTTAATTCGGGGATACCAGTGCCAGCCCCGGAATGGTGCTGACATCGCTGTTTGGGTGGTCGATGACCTGTTGCAGGTTGCGCCGGGCCAAGCGGGCATGTTCGCGCGCCAGACCTTCGGCGCGCGCGCCTTCGCCGGTTTCGATGGCGTCGAGGATGGCGCGATGCTGGTCCTGCGCGATGATGAGCGAGCGCAGGAAGGGGTGTTGACCTTCCTGCCCGGTCAGGAAGGCGCTGGGCCCCGCCAGCGGCAGGCGGTTGGCGCGCGCGATTTCGCGCGCCACCACGGGCGATCCGGCGGCCGTGGCCACAAGGTCATGGAACGCGGCGTTCTGGCTTACATAGGCGCGGAAATCGACGCCTTTCGCGTCCAGCGCGCGGTCGATGGCGTCGAGGATGGCATGGGCGCGGGCGCGCAGGTCGGGCGCCATGCCGCGTTCGGCGGCCAGCCGCGCGGCAAGGCCCTCCAGCGTGCCGCGCACTTCGATCGCGTCGGTGATGTCGCGCATCGTGTAGCTGGAGACGCGGGCCGATCCGCTGTCCTCGCGGGTCAGCAGGCCTTCCTGGTGCAGGTGCATCATGGCTTCGCGCAGGGGCGTGCGGGAAATTCCGAGACGTTCCGACAGGGCCGGTTCCGACAGCTTTTCGCCACGTTCGAACGCGCCGCCCAGGATCAGGACCCTGAGCGCTGAAAGCGCGCGGTCAGCTTGGCTGTGCCGGTCCTTTGCCATCTTTGACAGTCTCCTCCCGAATCCCCGTTTTGTATACAGATTTGGCGCGAAATCCTCCCTTTCGCGCCAATATCGGGGCATGAAGCGTTTATACCGCAAATATTGTATACAACAAGGGGAATCTCGGGGTGGCGGATCAGGTGTTGATCGAGCCGCCATCCACCGCGATGGTCTGCCCGGTGATGAAATCGCTTTCGCCCGAACACAGGAACACCAGCGCGCCCAGAAGGTCGTCGGGATGGCCGTCGCGCCGGATCGCGCGGGAGGCGATGACGCGGGCGCGCGCGGCCTCCACATGGTCGGGGTTGGCAAGGATGCTGTCGCTGAGGGTCAGACCGGGCGCCAGGTTGTTCACGCAGATGCCCGCCGCGCCCAGTTCGCGTGACAGCGCCCGGGTCATCGCCTGCACCGCGCCCTTGGAGGCGATGTAGTGCAGCATCCCCGGCATGCCCTTGTAGACGGTGCCGGAGGTGATGTTGACGATCTTGCCGCTGCCCTGCGTCTCCATGTGGGGGGCCGTGGCGCGGATCATCCGCCAGGTGCCGGTGACGTTGACCTGCAGCACGCGGTCCCAGAGGTCATCGGGGATCGCGTCGTAGCGCGCGACGGGCAGGGTGGAGAACAGGGCGGCGTTGTTCACCAGCGCGTCGATGCGCCCGAAGCGGTCGATGGCATGGGCGGCGATGGCGTCGGCGTCGGTGGTGATGTCGGCGTGCAGCGCCTCGGCGCCG
Source organism: uncultured Roseicyclus sp. (assembly GCA_964615955.1). Classification (GTDB taxonomy): domain Bacteria; phylum Pseudomonadota; class Alphaproteobacteria; order Rhodobacterales; family Rhodobacteraceae; genus Gymnodinialimonas. The sequence goes on along the minus strand of CAZTUG010000007.1, from coordinate 36,270 downwards.
GCGGCCTGTGCCTGCGCCCCGTCGGCGATATCGACGGCGAGCACCCGTGCGCCTTCGGCCAGCAGGGCGCGGGTGAAGGCAAGGCCGAGGCTGACGGCGCCGCCGGTGACGATGCAGACCTTGCCGGAAAGCCGCCCGGTCATGGGGTGCGTCCCGTGGCTGTCGCAAGCACCGCCGCGGCATCGCCGGAGGTGCCCGCGAAGGCGACGAAACCGTCCGGGCGCACGAGGATCAGGGGCGCGTCGTAGTCGCGGCGTTCGGCGTCGTATGTGTCCGTCACCACGCCCAGCGGGATGCCCGCCATTCCAGATGCGTGCAGAAACGCGGCGCCCGCATCTGCGCCGGTGAAATCGAACAGGGTGAAGCCGGTGCCAAGTGCTTCGTAGGTGGTGCGCCCGTCGCTGAGCGCGCGGGGGGCGAGGTGGTGGCCGGCCCGTGCCGCGAACCGGTGATCGCCGCGCGCGCTGGGCTGGCCCGGGCCGCCGATGAGCGGGGAGCCTTCATAGTTCGGCTCGTAGGCGAAGACCTCGCCCGAGCCTTCGTTGCGGGCGTTCCATCTGGCGGTAAATTCCGCCGCGTCCTTTTCCGGGCTGTAGGTGGCGAGGAATGCGCGATCCTCTTCGATGAACGTCTCGATGAAATCGCGGGAGAGCGAGGCGAAGACCGGGCGGCGTTCGGCGTCGTAGCTGTCCAGCAGCGCCGGGCCGCCCCAGCCGGACAGCCGGGCGGACAGCTTCCAGCCGAGGTTGCGCGCATCCTCGAACCCGGTGTTGATCCCGTATCCGCCATAGGGCGGGTGGCTGTGGCAGGCATCGCCCGCGATCAGCACGCGGCCCCGGGCGTATCGGTCGGCGAGCGAAAAGCGCAGGTCCCAGAAGCCGGTATAGGTGAGGTCGAGTTCGAAGCGCTGGCCGACCGTTTCGTGCAGCAGGGCGTGGAAATCGAAGTTGTCGCGGGTGGCGTCGGCGGGCACCGGCGAGTGGTGGAACCATTCCGTCGCGGCATCGACGCGGCCGAGGAAACGCCAGTAGCCCTGAAGCTCGGGGGTGAGCGCGTTGTAGAAGGAGCGCGGCGGATGGTGGCGGGCCAGAAGATCGTTCAACTCGGGCGAGCGGAACACCAGCAGAACCATCTTCCGGTCATGTTCCTTGACGGTCTGGGTGATCCCCGCCGCCTCCCGCACGCCGGAGCGGCTGCCATCGCAGCCCACGACATGGGGCGCGCGGAACCGGTGGGAACCGCCGTCGCCGGACGCCGTGACCGTGACGCCGGTGGCGTCCTGTTCCAGCCCGTCGAAGGACAGGCCATAGCGGATGTCGATGGCGGGGATTTCGGCGGCGCGGGCGCGCAGCACGGCTTCGGTCCGGTATTGCGGCATCCGTTCGACGCGCTGGCCGTAATAGGGCTGCACGCTTTCGCGCGGCAGCCAGTCATAGGCATGATCGCTGAGCAGCGTGCGATAGGTCATGCGCCCGCCATTGGCGACATCGCGCCCTTGCAGACGCGCCGCGCGCAGGGCCGGTTCGCAGCCCCAGGCGTCGAAATGTTCCACCGTGCGCTGGGTCATGTTCTGACCCTTGGGCACAAGTTGCGGCTGGGCATGGCGTTCGATCACGGCGACGGAATGGCCGCGCTGCCCGAGGTCGATGGCCAGCCCCATGCCGACGGGGCCGCCGCCGACGATGATGACGTCGTGGGTGTCGGTCATGCGCCCCCCTGGATGGCGCCGGGTTCCAGATAGACATGCTTGGTTTCGAGAAAATCCGCGAGGCCTTCGGGGCCGTGCAGCCGCCCCATGCCGGATTGGCCGAAACCGCCGGTCTCGGCCTCGGCGAAGAGCCGCAGGTGGCTGTTGATCCAGACTGTCCCGGCCCGGATCGCGCGGCTGGCGCGCAGGGCGCGCGCGCCATCGGCGGTGAAGACGGAGGCCGCGAGCCCGAACACGGTGGCGTTGGCTTTCGCGATGGCCTCGGCCTCGGTGCTGAAGGTTTCCAGCGTGACGATGGGGCCGAAAAGCTCGGTCTGCACGAGCGGCGATCGCAGGTCGTCGATGCGGAACAGCGTGGGCGTCAGGAAGGCGCCGGTGTCCAGCGGTGCGCCCTTGAGCACCATGTGGCCTTCATCGCCCGCCTGTTCGATCAGCCGCATCAGGCGTTGCTGGTTGGGCAAGTCGATCAGGCTGCCCATCTGGCTGGAGGGGTCGGCACCGGGGCCGACACGCACGGCGCGGTAGGCGGCGACCATGCGATCCTCGAACGCCTGGGCCACGCTTTCATGGACAACGAAGCGCGCGGCGGCGACGCAGATCTGGCCCGCCATGTTGAGCGATCCGTGGGTGAGTTCCGTCGCCGCGCGGTCGAGGTCAGCATCGGCGAAGATGACGGCGGGGGCCTTGCCGCCCAGTTCCAGCCCGACCCGCTTGAGGGTTCTGGACGCGCCTTCCATGATCTTCTTGCCGGTGGCGCTGGAGCCGGTGAAGGAAATCACGTCGATATCGGGAGAGGCGACCATGGCCTGCCCGACCTCGATCCCGTTCTCGTTGACCGAGTTCACCACGCCGGCGGGCAGCGACGGCGCGTCCGCGATGCAGGCCATGATGCGTGCATGGACCAGCGGCGTCTGCGCGGCGGGTTTGATGACGCAGGTGCAGCCCGCCGCCAGGGCGGGCGCGAGGGAGCGGACCAGCAGCGTGACCGGCGCGTTCCAGGGCACGATGATGCCCGCCACCCCGGCGGCTTCGCGCGCAAACAGCGACAGGACACCCGGCGCGATTTCCTGCATCGTGCCGCGCACTGTCCGTGCGAGGCCGGCGTAGTAGCGCATCTCGGACACGCCGGCCATGGTTTCGCCCATGGCCTCGGCCCGCAGCTTGCCGTTTTCGGCCACGACCAGCGCCGCGATCTCGTCCTTGGCGGCGTCCAGCCGGTCGGCGATTTCGAACATGGCTTGCGCGCGAAGGCGGGGCGAGGCGGCCCATGCGGTGTCGAAGAAGGCCGCACGGGCGGCCTGCGCGGCTTCGTCCACCAGCGCGGCGGAGCCGGGGGCGAAATGGCCGATGGTGGTGCCGTCGGCCGGATTGGTGCTGGCGGCGGGGCTGCCGCCATCGTCGCGCCATTGGCCTGCGATGTAGTGTCGAGCGAGGTCGGTCATGTCAGAGCGTCAGTCCCAGAAGGTGCACGGCATTGTCCTGGAAGATCTTCTGGCGCTGGGCGTCGGTGATTTCCAGTTCTTCGATGATACGGATGGTTTCGCGGATATACATCGGCCCCTGTTCGGGATCGAAGGGCGCGTCGGAGGCGAAGAGCACTCGATCCTCGGAGAAGAAATCCATGGCGTGGGTGATCGCCCTGGATGACCCGAACGTGGCGGTATCGGCGTAGAATTCCTTGAAATACTCCAGGTGCGGGCGCGTGAGCGCGCGGCGCACCGCGGCCAGGTCGCGGTCGGTGGTGCGCGCGCCCATCTGGTCCCAGCCGGGCCCGACACGGCCTTCGAAAAAGGGCACCATGCCGCCGCCGTGATGGGTGATGACCTTGAGCCCCGGATACCGGTCGAAATGCCCCGAGAAGACCAGCCGCGCCATGGCGGCGGAGGTTTCATAGGGCCAGCCGAAGGTCCACCAGATCTCGTATTCGGATTGATCTTCGGCCAGATAGTCGGGGAAATTGGCCCCCCGTGCCGGATGCATCCAGATCGGTTTGCCGGCGGCATGCATGTATTCGAAGAACGGCTCGAATTCGGGCCGGTCGAGCGGCTTGCCCGACACGTTGGTGAAGATCTGCATGCCGCAGGCGCCCAGATCCTCGATGTTGCGGCGGGCATCTTCGACCATGGCGTCGGGATTGGACATCACGGCGGTGCCGATGAAGCCGGGGAAGCGGTCGGGGTATGTCTGGCACAGGTCTGCCATGCTGTCGGATGCGATGGTGGCAAGCTCCAGCGCCTTGGCGGGATCGGCATATTTCTCGTAGGGCGGCGACGCGATGGAGAGGATCTGGCAGTAATCGGGGCCGAACATGTCCATCACCTCGAAGCGGCGGTCGAGATCGGTCATCATCGGCACCGCTTCGGAGCGCCGCGTGATGTCCGTGGTCGCCCCCAGGTGGTCGATCAGCGCGTCATGGAAGGGTTTTGGCCAGATATGGTTGAAGACGTCGATTTTTTTCATGGGGGTCCTTCGGCGGAAACTGGGGTATGGGATGGCGTCGCGGGTTCGCCCAGGGCGGCGTTGAGGGCACGGGTGGCGGCGCGGATGGCATCGGCCAGGTGTGCCGCGTCGATGGCGCGGTAGGCGGCGGCGTCCATGCTGACGCAGAGCGAGGCGATGGGCGCCGCGCTGGCGTCGAAGACGGGGGCGGCGGTGCCGACGATCCCGCGCGTGACCTCGCCATGGGCAGTGGCGATGCCGTCGCGGCGGATGGTGCGGAAGCTGTCCAGCAGGGCCGGATCGGCGGCGCGTTCGGCCAGTTGCTGCTGACGGCGGCGCGGCAGGTGGGCGAGAATCGCCTTTGCGGCCGCCCCGTTCAGCAGCGGCATGGGACGCCCGCGCGGGTAGGAGGTGCGGGCCGTGGCGTCGCGGCTGACGGAGGCAACGCAGAGCATCCGCTCGCCATACCAGCGCACGAGGAAGGCGGTGCCGGGGAAGGTGTCGGCCAGCGTCTCAAGCTGCGGCGTGCCATGGGCCACCAGCGGATCGGATTTGCGCGCGAGGAAGTCCATCTCGACGAAGCGGGGACCGAGGCCGAAGCCGCCGCCCTGCATGGGCGCGAGGAAGCCGGTTTCCTTCAGCACCTTCAGGTAGCGATAGAGGGTGGGGCGGGAATAGCCGAGCACGTCCATCATGTCCTGCGAGGACCATTCCAGCCGGTCCTCGGAGAACAGGTCGAGGATGGTTAGCACGCGTTCGCTGCTGGCGCGGGTCATGCGGCCCCCGCCCGCCGGAGGGCGCGGTTGCGCAGGATGTCGATCGCCATGAGGCCGACCCCCGCAGCGACGCCGATGATGTCGGTGAGGTAGGCACCGGGGAACGCCCCTGCCGGGATCAGCGCCACGAGGCCCGACAGCGCGAAGCCCGCGCGCATCGGCATCGACAATTGCCCCGAGAAATAGCCGGCCAGCGCGCTTGAGACCAGCCAGACGCCCATGACTGCCGTCACGACCGCCAGGACGATATCGGATGTCTCGCCGATGAGCAGAAGGGTGGGGGACAGCACGAACAGCACCGGGATCACGTAGGCGGACCAGCCGAACTTCATCGCGGCCCACCCCGTCGCCATGGAATTGGCCTTGGCGATGGAGGCGGCGGCAAAGGCGGCCAGCGCGATGGGCGGTGTTATCATCGACATCATGCCGAAGTAGAGCACGTAGAGATGCGCGCCAATCGGCTCGATCCCGACCTGCACGAGGGCAGGGGCCACGAGGGCGGCCAGCAGGACATAGACCCCAAGTGTCGGCAGGCCCATGCCGAGGACGATGCAGACCAGCGCCGACAGCAACAGCAGCAGGAACGCCGAACCGCCGCCCACCTGCACCAGCAGGTAGGTCAGGTTGAACGACAGGCCGGTGACGTTCAGCACGCCGATCACGATCCCCGATGCGGCGGAGATCAGGATGATCTCGGTGACGCCATGGCCGCATTTCGCGAGGCTGCCGACGATATTGCGCAGCGACGGGCGGCGGCCCGCGTAGCCAAGCGCAAGCGAGGTGGCGATCAGCACGAGGCAGGCCCATGTCGCGGCGCGCTCGGGTTGGTAGCGGGCCCAGAACAGCAGGTAGATCAGCGCCGCGAAGGCGAGGATGAAGTGCAGGCCGCGCGCCACCATGCGGCCTTGCGGGATCTCCGATTGCGGCACCGCGCGGATGCCGAGCCTGGCGGCTTCGAGGTCGGCCTGGATGAACAGCGCGACATAATAGAGCAGCGCGGGCACCAGTGCCGCCAGCACGATCTGTGCATAGGGAACAGCCAGGAACTCGGCCATCAGGAAGGCGGCCGCGCCCATTACCGGCGGCATGAGTTGCCCGCCGGTGGAGGCCACGGCCTCGATCGCGCCGGCCTTGTGGGCGGGGTAGCCGTCGCGCTTGATCATCGGGATCGTGACCACGCCGGTGCCGACGACATTGGCCACCGCAGAGCCGGAGATGGAGCCGAACAGGCCCGAGGCCACCACGGCGATCTTCATCGAGCCGCCCCGGAACCGGCCCATGCCAAGCATCGCGGCATCGGTGAAGAACTGCGACCCGCCGGTGATCCCCAGGAGCGTGCCGAACAGGATGAACGCGACCACCACCGTCGCCGCGACGGAAATCGGCAGCCCCAGCATCCCGTTGCTGTCGAGCGCCATGTAGCCGGACAGCAATTGCCAGTTCTGCGCGCGGCCTTGAAGCCGCCCCGGAAGCGCATCGCCGAACAGTGCGTACAGCACGAAGAGCGCGATGATGATGACGAGCGCCCACCCGGTGGCGCGGCGCAGCGCCTCGAGCGTCAGGGCAATGAGGACCAGGCCGGGCAGCCAGATGTCGACGGGCCTTGAGAAGATGAGCAGCACGAGGCGCGGATATTCCACGGCGACATATCCGACAGTGCCAAGCGCGACGAGGGCCAGCGCCACATCATGCCACGGAACCCGCACCCGCGCGGCCCCCTTGACCGCCGGAAGCATCAGGTAGGACACCGCCAGCGTCAGCCCCAGGATCGCGGCGAAGAATTGCTGCGGGTAGAGGTTCAGCCCCAGCACGCGCTGGAACGACACCGCCCACCCGATCGCGATGAGCGTGACCAGTGCCGCAAGCAGATCGGCGATGGGTCGCCAGATGTGGGGGGAGAGGCCAGACCCGGCCCCTCCCGCTTGGGTGTCAGACATGAATGTCCCCTGACCTGCGGCGCGATTATTCGAGCCCGACTTCCGCGAAGAAGCGCAGCGCGCCGGGGTGATAGGCGGTCACGCCCAGATCGCCGCGCATGTTCTCGGGGCGGAAGGCGCGCATCGGGGGGAAGGTTTCGCCCATGACGGCGGACCCTTCATACATGGCGCGCGCCATCGCGTAGACGACATCGTCGGGCACGCCCGCATGGGTGAACACGACCTGCGGGAAGGCGATGTAGGTGGTGTCTTCGAGCACGCCGGGCATGGCGCCCGCGGGCAGGACGGTGAAGAAGGCGGTCGGCCAATGTTCGCGCGCGGCGGCAAGGGCGGCGTCGCTGTCATCGCCGACACCCAGCGCGCGCAACCCGCCGACGGCGGCATCCGCCTCGCGCACCTTGCCCGCGCCATGGGCGAAGATGAAGCCTACCGTATCGCCCGCGATGAAGGCATCCGCCCCCGCCACGACCGAGGCCACGTTGACCTGCGTGACGTCATCGCGGGTCATGCCGGCCGTGGCGTAGAAGGCCGAAAGCTGCGGCAGGATGGTGTTCTGCGCGGTGTAGCCATCGGTCATCGGCTGGCCTGCAAGATCCGCGACCGACATGATGTCGCTGTCGGCGCGCACGAAGATCGCCTCGACCAGCGGTTGCAGATGCCCCACGACGCGCAGGTTCGGGTATTCGGACCCGTTCCACCACGCGGCCCCGGTGATCGCGTATTCGACCTCCTGCAGGTTGGCGACGCCGAACTCGATCCCGCCATCGTTGACGAAGGGGATGAACTGGTTCGGGCTGGTGGCGGGCTGGATCGTGGTGTTCAGGCCGCTGGCATTGGCGGCATTGGCCACGGCGGTGCCGATGTTGTGGAACAGCGACCCGGGGTTCGAGGTGGCGATGCCCACGGCCTGCGCATGGGCCGCGCCGCCCGCGCCGAGCGCTGCGGCAATCATTGCGCCTGCAAGTGCTTTGTTCATGTGTTTGGTCCTCCCTGATTTTCGCGGGCCACCCTCCCAGATTGCCCAGAATCTCAATGAATGAGATTCTGGATGAATATTGCTTGCGTGCCGCCGTTCGGCAAGACAAATTGTGGAGCGGAGGCGGGCGCGGGAGGGTGCTTGCCATTTCTGGGGGGAGACAGCACGTGAGCGACACCCATGTCCCGCAAACCGGGGCCGAGGCGCTGTTGCTTGGCCTCAAGGCCAGTGGCGTCGATTACATATTCGCCAATGCGGGGACGGATTTTCCCCCGATCATCGAGGCGATGGCCACCTTGCCCAAGGACGCCGCCCCGGTTCCCTTGACGGTTCCGCACGAAACGGCTGGCGTCGCCATGGCGCATGGCCATTACCTTGTGACGGGCCGCGCGCAATCGGTGATGGTGCATGTGAATGTCGGCCTTGCCAATGCGGTGATGGGGGTGATCAACGCGGCGAGCGACAATATCCCGGTGCTGGTGATGTCCGGGCGCACGCCGGTCACCGAGGTCGGGCGGCCCGGCCACCGCGTCACGCCGATCCATTACGGGCAGGAGGTGTTCGACCAGACCGCGATGCTGCGCGACGTGGTGAAGTATGAATATGAACTGCGCTATCCGGAACAGGCGGGCGAGGTGGTCGGACGCGCCCTGGCGCTGGCACGGTCCGCTCCGGAGGGACCGGTTTACCTGAGCCTGCCGCGGGAGCCATTGGCGGAGGCCTGCCCGGACTGGACGCCGCGCGCGACGGCGCGGCCTGCCGCGACCGCAGCTGCCCCGGCGCCCGAGGCCATGGTGCAGGTGGCCGGTTGGCTGCGCGCCGCGCGCTGCCCGGTGATCGTGTGCCAGCGCGGCGATCCGGGCGGGCGGCTGGGTGCTGCGCTGGCGGATTTTGCCGCGCGCCACGGTATTGCCGTGGTCAGCCCGTTCATGACGCGCAATGTGATGCCCTCGGCGCATCCCAACTTCGCGGGAGTCGCCCCGGATGCGGGGTTGCACGGGGCCGATCTGCTGATCGTGCTGGACAGTGCCGTGCCGTGGATCGCGGCCTCGGCCGCGCCCGGACCGGAAACGCGGGTGGTGCATGTCGGCCCGGACCCGCATTTCGCACGGATGCCGATGCGGGGCTATCAGACCGACCTTGCGGTGCAGGCCGATCCGGTGCTGGCGCTGGCGGCGCTGGATGTTGCCATGGGCGATGCGGCCCCCGGGGCCGAGGCGCGCAATGCCGTGCTGGCCGCCGCTGCCGATGCCCGCCGCGCGCGCCTGGCGTCCATCGCCGCGCAGGCCGCGACCGATCCGATGGGCGCGGAATACCTGAGCCGGTGCGTCAGCGACGCCATGGGCGCGGATGCGGTGGTGTTCTCGGACCTTGGCATATTGCCGGGCTTCATGGCGCTTGCCGGGCCGAACCGGGCCTTCATCGCGCCCCATTCCGGCGGACTGGGCTGGGCGATGAACGCCGCGCTGGGGGCGCAACTGGCGGACCGTGACCGGCTGGTGATCGCCGCTGTCGGGGACGGTTCGTACATGTTCGCCAACCCGGTCGCGGCGCACCAGATCGCCGAGGCGCTGGACCTGCCGATCCTGACCATCGTGAAGAACAACGCCTCGTGGAACGCCGTGCGCCGGTCGGTGCTTGTGTCCTATCCGGAAGGGGCGGCGGCACGCGCCAACGAGATGCCGTTGACTTCGCTGTCGCCGCAGCCGGATTTCACCATGGTCGCGCGGGCCAGCCGCGCCCATGCCGAGACAGTGGACCGCGCGCAAGACCTGCCCGACGCGCTTGACCGGGCCCTGAGCGTGATCCGGACCGAGCGGCGACAGGCCCTGCTGGACGTGCGGGTGGCGGTGTCGGATGTTCACTGAACTGGCGGCGATCGACCCGCTTGCGCTGACGCTGGCGGTCCTGGGCATCGTCCTTGGCGGGCTGGTGAAAGGAGCGACGGGGGCCGGGGCGCCCGTGGTCGCGGTGCCGATGCTGGCGCTGGCCTTCGACGTGCCGACGGCGGTGACGATCTTCGCCATCCCCAACCTGTTCTCGAACATCTGGCAATCGTGGAGCTTCCGCGCCCACCACTTGCCGCGCGGCTTCACCATGCCCTTCGTCATCGCCGCCATCGCCGGTGCCGCGTTGGGCACGGTCATGCTCGTCTCGCTGCCGCCGCAGGCGCTGATGGTCGGCACGGCCTGCGTCTGTATCGCGTTCATCGCGTTTCGCATGGCGCGACCGGGCTGGGTGCTGCCGCTGGCCGCCGCCACGCGGGTCACGTTGCCGGTGGGCGTCGTGGCGGGCGTGTTGCAGGGCGCGATCGGGGTTTCGGCCCCGGTCTCCGTCACGTTCCTGAGCGCGATGAAGCTGGACCGGCCGGTATTCATCGCCACGATCTCGGCCATCTTCGTGGCAATGTCGCTGGTGCAATTGCCGATGATGGCGGGGCTTGGTCTGATGACACCGATGCGCGTCGCGTTCGGTCTGGGCACCTTGGCGATCCTGTTGGCGACGATGCCGATCGGCTCGGCGCTGGCGCGGCGTTGGTCGCCGAAGGTGTTCAACACCACGATCCTGATTATGCTGGCCGTGATCGCGGCGCGGCTCCTCTACGACGCCGCGACCCATTAGGGAGGAGACAGAGATGAACGAAACCGCCCCGGACGATACCACACCCGCCGTGGACCTTGCCGCCGCCGAGGCCGAGGTCGATCTGCCGCAGATTGGCGACCGCACCCGGTATGATGCGCTGATGGAGGTGATCCGCAACCGCGTGACCGTGCGCAAGTTCGATGCCGATTACGTTGTTCCGGACGCGCATTACGACCTGATCCTGGAGGCCGCGCGCCACGGCCCGTCGGGTGCGAATGCGCAGCCCTGGCAGTTCGTCATCGTGCGCGATGCCGAGAAGAAGGCGCAGATGGCCGAGTATTTCGTGGCCGAGCAGCGTTTCCGCGCGAAGGCGAAAATGAAGTTCCCGACGCCGGATTACCGGGGCCTGGCCACCGCGCCGGGGTTCATCGTGGTGTGTTCGGACATGCGCTGGGTCAATGCCTTCCCGGTGTTCAACGACGGGTCCGAGAAGGACCGCGCCTACAGGGAAAACGCCGAGCGCATCCTGCTGCAATCGGTAGCCGCCGCGACCATGTCGGCGCATCTGGCCGCCGCGGCGCTTGGCTATAACGTCTGGTGGGTCACGGCGATCGGTCAGGACGATGCGCAGGAGGCGATGCGCCCGTTGCTGGGCATTCCCGAGGACATCTCGGTGCTGGATATCTTCCTGTTCGGCCCGCCCGCCGCCGCCCCCTACAAGCGGTGGCGGCGTCCGCTGGACGAGATCGCCCATTGGGACGGCTACAACACCGACCACCACATGACCGACGCGGAACTGGACGACTGGATCAAGACCCGCCGCCACCGTGTGATGTACAAGGACGCCTCCAACGTTGATTGATTGCCGGGGACAGTGCGCATGATGGAAGCTTGGCGGGACATGCCCTGCGCGCCCGCGCCCGGAACGGTGATTTGCGCGGGGTTCGACGGGGCGGTTGCGGGGTTTGACCTGGACGGATTCCCGTTGCTGCTGGTGCGCAGCGCGGACGGGTTGCGGGCCTATGTCAACGCCTGCCCGCACCGGTTCCTGCCACTTGACTGGCGGTCCGGGAACATCCTGTCGGGGGATGGGCGCGTCCTGCGCTGTTCCAACCACGATGCCGGTTTCGATGCCGGAACCGGGCAGGGGATCGACGGGTTCGGGGCAGGCTGCGCCCTCGATCCGGTTCCTGTAAAAGAACGGTCGGGCCATATTGTCATCGGCGGGCTGGTCTGAGCAAATGCCGCCAAGGGGTGCGGCGTCGCGCTGCGTGCGGATCGAACAGGGAGAGAGACATGGCCAAACTCGGCGAAGACATCATCGGCCAGAGCGTCACCGCGCCGTTCTTCAAGGTGGCCAATGCCGACGCGGTCGGCATCGACGCACCCGACAACCGCAAGGGCGATGCGGTGCGCACATGGGTGCGGGCGCTGTCGGGGTTCCAGAAGGAAGCGCTGGTGCGCTCGGCCCGAACGGGTGACACGTGGCGCTTCGTCTCGGACGAGGGGCCGTATCTGAACGGCCACGACGCTGCCCCCTGTCCGCTGGCGTTCCTGTCCACGGGCATGGTCGCCAGTTTCATGAACGAGATCCTTGCGCTGGCGAAAATCCGCGATCTGGAGATCCGCAAGCTGAAGCTGACGCAGGACAATTACTACACGATGCAGGGCTCCATGCAGCGGCGCACCATGGTGGGCGGGGCCGAGAATATCGAGCTTGAGGTCGAGATCGACTGCGATCTGGAGGATGCCGCGCTGATGGAGTTCCTGGTGGAGGCGACCTATGCCTCGCCGCTCAACGGGTTGATGCGGGGGCGGATCGAAAGCCTGTTCAAGCTGGGCAAGAACGGGCACGAACTGGCGACCGCGCAGGCCAACGAGTTGGACGGCGCGCTGTTTCCCGACCCCGGCAATCACTTCGCCAGGGCGGAGCCTGCGCCGTCCGACCAGAGCTTGCTGGTGCCTGTGGGCCTGACGCCGAAGAAGGCGGTGGCCCTTGGGACGGCTGCCGGAGGATCGAGCCTGTCGGACGAGCAGAACCGCCGTCTGAACGTGGGCGCCATCGCGGTGATGCGCGAGGACGGGATCAAGGATATCCAGCAGGTGCTCTATTCGCCCCATGGCACGAGTTTCCGCTTTCTCAGTGCGGAAGACGGGCGGGCACCGGATGCGGTGTCGCTGATTTCGGCGGGGATCGGCTTCTGTTTCATGACGCAGTTCGGGCGCTTCGTGTCGATGCTGAACCTCGACCTGCCGGATTACCGGATCGTGCAGGACACGCATTTCAGCCTCGGCGGCGCATCGGGCGGCACCGGTCAGGCGGGCAGCGCCGATCCGATCGAGACCCATGTCTACCTTGAAACGGGCGAGCCCGACGCGATGGCGCAGGAGATGCTGGATATCAGCGAGAAGACCTGTTTCCTGCATGCGTTCTGCAAGACCGACCTGAAGACGAAGCTGAAGATCGTACGGGTGTGACGCGGGCCGGGGCACTGCGGTGAACATCCTTTTCATCATGTATGACCAATTGCGCTTCGACTACCTGTCCTGCGCGGGCCATCCGCATCTGCACACACCCAATTTCGACCGGGTGGCGGCGAAAGGCGTGCGGTTCACCAACGCGTTCTGCCAATCGCCGGTCTGCGGGGCGAGCCGGATGAGCTTCTATACCGGGCGCTATGCGTCGTCCCACGGGGCGCAGTGGAACGGCTTTCCGCTGCGGGTCGGCGAACACACGCTGGGCGACCACCTGCGCGCGGCGGGCATGGAGGCGTGGCTGATCGGCAAGACGCACATGAAGGCCGATGCGGAGGGGATGGCGCGGCTGGGCCTTGCGCCCGACAGCATCATCGGCGCGCGTCAGGCGGAATGCGGCTTCGACGTGTGGGAGCGCGATGACGGGCTGTGGGGCGAGGGGCCGGACGGGTTCTATGACGAAAAGCGCTCGCCCTATAACGCCTATCTGAATTCGAAGGGGTATCCGGGGACCAACCCCTGGGCGGATTTCGCCAATGCGGGCCTGCGGGACGGCGAGATCGCCAGCGGCTGGATGTTCGACAATGCCGACCGGCCTGCCAATATCCGCGAAGAGGACAGCGAGACGCCGTGGCTGACGACGCGGGTGCTGGACTTCATGGCGCAGGCCAAGGGGCCGTGGTGTGCCCATGTCTCCTACATCAAGCCGCATTGGCCCTATATCGTGCCCGCGCCCTATCACGCGATGTTCGGGCCGGATCACGTGCCGCCTGCGACCCGCGCGGATGTGGAACGGGACGACCCGCACCCCGTCCATGGTGCGTTCATGGGCAACAGGATCGCGCGCGCGTTCCAGCAAGAGGAGGTGCGGCGCAAGGTGATCCCGGCCTATATGGGCCTGATCCGGCAATGCGACGACCAGTTGGGCCGCATCCTCGATACGCTGGAGGCCGACGGCCAGATGGCCGGCACCATGATCGTGCTGACATCGGACCATGGCGATTATCTCGGCGATCACTGGCTGGGGGAGAAGGACATGTTCCACAACCCGTCCGTCAAGATCCCGATGATCGTCTTCGATCCGCGCCCGCAGGCCGATGGCACAAGGGGCACCACCTGCGATGCGCTGGTGGAGGCGATCGACCTTGTTCCCACCTTTGTGGAAGTGGCGGGCGGGACGGTGGCGGACCATATCCTTGAAGGGCGCAGCCTGATCCCGTGGCTCCATGGTGCGACGCCGCAGTGGCGCGAATTCGCGATCAGCGAATACGATTACTCCGTCACGCCGATGCGCGATGTCGTTGGCGTCAGCAGCCGTGACGCGCGGCTGTTCATGGTGTTCGACGGGCGGCACAAGCTGATCCATGCGGAAGGCGGGTTCCGCCCGATGTTGTTCGATCTGCACGCCGATCCCGAGGAATTCCACGACCTGGCCAAGGGCGACGCCCATGGCGATGTGATCGACCGGCTCTATGGCCACCTTGCCCGGTGGGGCCGCAGGATGTCGCAGCGGGTCACACGGTCGGATGCGCAGATCGAGGCGATGCGGGGGCGGTCCCTGACGCGCGGCATCCTGCCGTTCCTGAAGGACGGGACCGAGGTGCCGGAGGCATGGTTGCAGGCCTACAGGGGGCCGATGGAGCAGGATTTCCGCGCCGACCGCGCCGAGGATCAGGAATAGTCGCTTTCCTGCCCGTCCGGGTGGACGTGGTGGTAATAGTCGGTCAGGCGCAGGGCGCTTGCGGCCTTCGCGTCCAGCACGATGGTGGCCTTGGGGTGAAGTTGCAGGGCCGAGGCCGGACAGAGCGCGGAGACGGGGCCTTCGACCATGGCGGCGACGGCGTCGGCCTTGGACGCACCGGTTGCCAGCAGGACAATGGCGCGCGCTTCAAGGATCGTCGCGATGCCCATGGTGATCGCATAGCGCGGCATGTCCTCCTCCCGGTCGAAATAGGGCCGGTTGGCGCGCCGTGTGTCATCGGTGAGGGTCTTGATGCGGGTGCGGGAGCCAAGGCTCGATGTCGGCTCGTTGAAGGCGATATGACCGTTCTGGCCCAATCCCAGCACTTGCAGGTCGATCCCGCCCTCCCGCGCGATCCGCGCTTCATAGGCCATGGCCTCGGCCCTCGGGTCGGGCGCATCGCCGCGCGGCAGGTGCGCATGGCCGGGGCGGATATCGGTGTGATCGAACAGGACCTCGGCCATGTAGCGATGGTAGGAACCGGGATGATCGGGGGCCAGGCCGACATATTCGTCGAGGTTGAAGGTGGTCACCTGGGCCAGCGAAAGCTGCCCCGCCCGGTGGCGAGCCACGATCTCGGCATAGAGAGGGACCATCGTTCCGCCCGTGGCAAGCCCCATGGTGCAGCCGCGACCGGCGTCGAGAGTTTGCGCAAGGATATCGGCAACGCGGGACACGGCCGTCGCTGTATCGGGCAGGATCAGAACTTTCATCGGGCCTCGCGTGTCGTCGGGTCGCCTGTTTGCGACAGGTCGGAAAGGGCGGTCATGGCATGGCTTTCGGGCCGACAGGATGCCCGCAACACCAGTCACACCATTGCGGTGGATGCAGGGCGGGGACAACCCGGATTCGCGCCTGCCATCAGGCGTTTGGGCACGATCGCGCAAGGGTTTGCCGCCATTACCGGGATCCGGTCGACCGCATGTGGTGTTGACTTTCACGCGGAAGCGCGACCCGGGTTTTCCATCGAGAACTGACCCACCTTCAGGTTATGTTTCGGGGGTCAGGCTTTGGTCAGGGCATGAGTGTCCTCCATTGTTTTCCGCGCCGCTGCGGCCGAACTTGCCTTGATGCGAAAGCTGCGTTTCAGGTTTCCGGGATGTGGCGGCGATGGGCCCGGCGGTCGAGCCGCGCGGTGGCCATCTCGGCGTCGCCGAAGACGGTCGCCCATTCACCGAAGCTCAGATTGGTGGTGATGGCGACGCCGGTGCGTTCGTATGATTCGCGCGAGCCGGGTGGAAGAGTATCGCGCCGCCCGAGGCGGAGCATGGCAGGTAGCCCAGTTCGTCCAGGATCACGAGATCAAGCTTGATGAGGCTTTCGGCAAGCTGTCCGGCCTTTTCCTTGGCCTTCTCCTGTTCAAGAGCGTTGACCAACGCGATGGTCGAGAAGAAACGAACCCTGCGGAGTTCACGTTCCACGAGAACTGGACCGATCGAGGCGCGTGGGACAAGCACATGGAACTTCCGCATCTTCAAGCCTTCGCGGACGTCAAGGACAAGGTATTCGAGCTTCAGAAGCTGCGCTTGATGACGATGGTGACAGACGCGGCATCTGCCAGATGAGCGGCGGGCTTCCGGGGCTGTGCGGGACCGACCATGTCGGGTTCACCGTTCCGGATATCGAGGCTGCAACGCGCTTTTTCGTCGATGTGATCGGTTGTGAAGTGGTGTTCGAAATCGGACCCTTCGTGTCTGATGACGACTGGATGCAAGAGCATCTGGCTGTTCATCCCCGTGCCGTCATCAAGACGTTGCGCATGCTGCGCTGTCGCAACGGACCGGCCTTCGAACTGTTCGAGTATGACCTGGAAGGAGCCGCCCGGACGCCGCCACCCAACAGCGATATCGGGGCAATGCATCTTGGTTTTGTCGTCGAGGACATGGCCACCGCCGTGGCGAATCTGAAATCCTGCGGGGTCGAGGTGCAGGGAGACCCCACCATCATGGAGGATGGTCCGTCGGAAGGCCTCGTCTGGGTGTATTTCCGAACCCCGTGGGGCATGCAGCTGGAACTGGTCAGCTACCCGAAGGGGCTTGCGGTCATGCGACAGAACCCGGGAGCGCTTTGGTCACCGAAAGTCGGCTGACCGGCCAGCGACCTTGATCCGTCGGCCACCCCTGTGCGCCGGGGCGCGATCATGACCCGGTCGCATGCTCCAGAAGCCATGCAGCCTTCGTGTCAGCTTGTGGCATGGCTGGAAGCCGGCCTCGCGCACCTCCCGCCAGGCCGCCATGCCGTCTCTGACCAATTCGGGCAGCTGGTCGTCGAGATCGGTAATGCCGACACGGTGGTTTTGGTCAGCGGTCCTGATTGTGCAACGCCTGCCATATCCGGGCTGGCGTCGCGGGCATGTCGATATGCGGAATGCCCCGGGTCGACAATGCATCGCACACTGCGTTGATTGCCGCGGCCAGTCCACCGACGGTTCCCGCCTCGCCCACACCTTTCGCCCCGAGGGGGTTGTTGGGGGACGGCACCGGATGAGACAGGATTTTCGCCGATGGGACATCGTCGGCGCGAGGAATGGCATAATCCATGAAGCTTGCCGACAGGAGCTGTCCGCTACCCGGGTCGAACGCCACGTCTTCCATCAAGGCCTGCCCAAGCCCTTGGGCAAGGCCGCCTACGATCTGGCCCTTGACGAGCATCGGATTGATCTCGGTGCCGACATCGTCGACGATGGTGTAACGCGCGATGCTGGTCTGCCCGGTGTCGGGATCGATCTCCACCTCGCAGATGTGGCACCCGTTGGGATAGGTCGCATCGTCGGCCGTCGCGCGGGCTTCGCATGCGATGGGATGCTCGACCTGGGCGGCGACCTCGAGGAACGTCACGGTATCGCCGTTCGGTGCACGAAACCTCGTGTCCTTGAAGGCCAGGTCCTCTGCCGGACATTCCAGCATCCTAGCCGCGGTCGGGCGCGCGATTTCGATGGCGTCGGACATTGCCTGCCACAAGGCGGTTCCAGCCGCCGTCAGGCTGCGCGATCCGAACGTCCCCGTCCCCTCCGCCACGAGGCCGGTGTCGCCGCTGACGAATTCCACCGCGGCAGGATCAAGGCCAAGCCGGTCATGCACCAGTTGTCGGAACGCCGTCGCATGGCCTTGCCCTGCGCTGCAACTGCCCAGAACGAGCCGGCAATTGCCCTGCGCGGCCACGCGCAACGCCGCGTATTCCGGCAGCGGTTTGCCAGCAGGACCGCCGGCGATCTCGATCGGGTTCGCGATGCCGATGCCGCGCAACCTTCCGGCGGCTTCGCTTTTTGCCCGGCGCGTCGCGAATCCGGACCAGTCGGCGGCCTGGAGTGCCGCGTCCAGCACCCCTTCGAAATCACCGCTGTCGTAGATCCAGCCAAGCGGGTTCGCATAAGGGATCGCCGAGCGGGGAATCAGGTTGCGGCGGCGAAGCTCCACCCGGTCAAGCCCTGCTTGTGCTGCCGCAAGGTCGAGAATGCGTTCGATGATATAGGTCGCCTCCGGTCGTCCCGCGCCGCGATAGGGGGCGACCTGCTGGCAATTGGTGAAGACGCCGTCAACGGTCACATGGATCGCGGGGGTCATGTAGACGCCCGCCAGCCCGGCAACATTCGCCGCCGCCGGGTGGGTCGTTGCCGGGCCAAGGCAAGCCCCCAATCCGGCCGCGATCTGAACCTCCAGCGCGAGGATTTTGCCATCCGCATCCAGAGCGATCGCCGCATCAGCATATTGATCACGCCCATGGGCGTCCGACAGGAACGACTCGGTTCGCGTCGCGGTCCAGGTTACCGGGCGACCCGTTCGTCGGGCCGCCCAGAGGGCAAGGGCGTATTCCGGGTAGCCCGAATTCTTCATTCCGAACGATCCGCCGGTATCACGCGATACGATGCGGATTTCCGCCGGATCGACGCCCAGCACATGTCCCAGATCCGTGGCGATGCGGTGTGGTGCCTGAGTGCCGACATCCAGCCGATAACCCGTTGCACGATCGTGTTGGGCGATGACCGCCCGAGGCTCCAACGCGGCTGCGGTCACGCGGTTGATCCGCAGCCTTGCGCGGGTGACATGGGCAGCTTCCGCAAAGGCTTTCGCAACCCTGTCGCGGTCGCCTCTGTCGACGTGGAAGCATATGTTGTCGGGCATGTCTGGCCAGACGCGCGGCGCATCGGGTGCCATGGCCGCCAACGGGTCGACAACGGCATCGCGGTCCTCGATCTCCAGCCCGACGGTTTCGGCGGCATCTTCCGCTTCCGCTCTCGTGCTCGCGATGATCGCGGCAATTGGATGCCCGACATACTGGACGAGACCGTTGGCCAACGGGCGCAGGTCCGGGACGGCCATTTCGCCGGCGTCCCGCCCCGGGAGCCGCAAACGAGGCTGGAATGGTCTGAGGCTGTCGGCCTCTTGCTCGAACGCGGTCAGTATATCCACCACCCCCGGCATCCCGCGGGTCGCGTCGATGTCCACGTCGGTCACTGTGCCCGCGGCAATCGGAGATCGGACAACCACCATGTGCAACGTTCCGGGCGCCAATCGGTCCAGGGTGAAATCCCCGACCCCTCGCAAAAGGGCATCGTCCTCGACGCGCGACTGCGCTTCGCCAATGGTCCACATCGGATCACGTTCCTCGTTGCATGGCGTCGTCTTGCCCTCGGTTCGGTGTTGAACGGTTTTCTGTCATATTTCGGGACCTTCAACCAGACGGTCCGGGCAGATCGCAAGATGCTGGACGTCGCTGTCGTCGGGTGCGTCGCCGATCAGCACGTCTCGACTATCGGCGCTCTGCGACAGGATCAGAGTCAAGACCTCAAAGGGCACGTCCGATTGGTCCGTTCAGTGGTTTGCCTGAATCTGAAACGCGATTGTTCTGCTTGAAAATCCTGCATTGCGGAAGTGTCCGAGAATGGATGAACGGTCCTTGCCCGATCGCACCGGATGTCTTCGCTAGGGTTGTCGTTGCCGTCCGAGATGCGAGGCGCGGATGACAATGGGGCATTCCACACGATCTTGCAGCACTTCGGCGTCATCGGTGTCGATCAGACGCCGAGCCGCCAGTTGCGCCATCTCGCGATGGGGCAAGAGAACCGTGCTGAGGGGCGGCGCCAAATGTTGGGCGATTTCCTGGTCGTCATATCCCATCACGGCGATGTCCTGCCCGACCGCAATGCCACGCTCCTTGAGGGCTTCATAACATCCGACGGCCATCAGGTCGTTCGCGCAAAAGATTGCATCGATGTCCAACGCATTGTCGAGAAGACGCTGGGTGGCCGAATGCCCCCCACTGGGCAGGAAGTTTCCTTCAACGATCAATGATGGATCGACAGGCAGGCCCGCTTGGCGCAACGCGCGTTCATGGCCTTCCATGCGCTGATCGGACGCCTCCATCCACGGCTCTCCCGTGATGAACGCGATCCGGCGGTGTCCGGTATCCAGCAACAGCCGCGTGGCATTCTCTCCTCCGCGTCGTTCTGCCGGAACGATGGACCCGAAGCGGCCGTCGGCATCGTAGCAATTCATCAGCACCGCCCTGTGGCGGGCCAACATATCCGGCGGCTTGACCCGGCGCGTAAGGATCGAGGCATAGACCACGCCCTCGATACGTTCGCCTGCCCATTTTCGCAGGATGGCATTTTCATAGTCGCGGTCGCCGCCCGACATGGCTGCTTCCACCAGGATGCCGGATTTCCACGCCTCCTCCTGCAAACCCTCGATCGAGATCGCGGCGAAGGGGCTGGTGGCGACTTCGTCGAACAGGATCCCGATCACACGCAGCTTGCTTGATTTCGGCGGCCTTCCTGCTCCACGTGGGTTGTAGCCGAGCAAGTCCACCGCCTTCATGACCCGGCGTCGCGTTTCCGCACTGATCCTCATGTTGTCATTGCCATTGAGCACGAACGAGACGGTGGATTGCGAGACGCCCGCCTGATGCGCCACGTCGCGCATGGTGACACGGCCGCGTGCTTGCCGTTCGGAATCGTCAGTCAACGTCGTTTTCCTCTTGCCGCGCTACCAGAAGATCAGGTCTTGATCGGGATGGCTAATAAATGTTAGTAATAATATTAGCACAAGTGCGATCGGCCGGATTCGGCTGATCTGCCGGTCGGTCGTTTGGGAGGACGAACGTTGGCGCAGGGGAGAAAAGTTGGCCATGGCCTGAGCGAGCGACAGGCAGCCCTTGTGCTGCTTGCGCCCTTTATCACGGTCTACGCGCTGTTCCTGGTCTACCCGTTCTTTCGCGGCGTCTGGATCAGCCTGCACGATTGGAACTTGCTCGCGGTCGCCTTCAACCCGGATGCGCGAGAATTCGTCGGCGTCCAGAACTATGTCCGCACGATGTGGGGGCGAAACATCGAGTGGAGCGCGCTCGCCAGTCCGGTAATCCAAACAACAAGTGTCCTGTTGGCCGGACTGGCCTTTTTGGGGTGGCGGACCGGGCGCGTTTCGCGTTCCACCGCGCTTGTCGTCGGTTTGGGGGCTGCGATCTTCTTCCTGCTGCCCGGTTTTCATCCCGGCGAGGGAGGGCGCTGGTACGATCGACGGTTCTGGCCCACGGTCGGGAACACGGTGCAATTCGTGGTTCTCGCCGTTTCCGGAGTGACCATCTCGGCTCTGCTTCTTGCCGCCGCACTCGATCGCCAGACACGCGCAATGGCGGTGCTGCGGACGCTGTTTTTCCTCAGCCAGACGCTCTCGGTTACAGTGGTAACCTTGATCTGGCAAATCATGTTCTCGCCCCGACAGGGATTGATCGCAAATGTCACCAATCTTTTTGGCGGCACCCCCGTGACATGGCTTACGGACGAACAGTTCGCGATGGCGGCGATTGTCGTGACGACGGTGTGGTGGTCGCTCGGCATCGCGATGATCCTGTTTCTGGCGGGGATGCAGGACATTTCCAAGGACATCTACGAGGCCGCCGCGATCGACGATTGCAACGGGTTTCGCGCGTTCCGGTACATCACCTTGCCGAACTTGAAGCGGACCATCACGTTGGTGATCGTGTTGCAGATCATCCTGCATTTTCAGGTCTTCGGCCAATCCCACCTGATGACGCAGGGCGGCCCGAATGACAGCACGCAGGTGCTGGTCCGCTATATCTACCAGACGGCGTTTCGTGACAGCGACCTTGGAGAGGCCTCGGCCATGGCGGTTTTCCTGTTCGTCATCATGGGCGGCTTTTCCATCGTCCAGTTCATCGTCGGGCGAGAGGACATCTGATGCTGAACCGCTCCTACTACTGGCTTGTTCTGGCGCTTTCGATCCCTGCCTTCCTCTGGTTGATCCCGACGGTCTGGATGATCTCGCTCAGTTTCCAGCCGAATGACGTGTTGGCGCGCACCACCTCGACGACGGCGCTTGGCCTGATCCCGATTCCCTTCACAATCGAAAATTACGCGAGCCTTCTATCCTTCGGACAGACACCGATGTGGTTCCTGAATTCGGTCGTGGTTGCGGCGGGGATGACACTGGGTGTGCTCTTCGTATCCACGACCGCCGGCTATGCGCTCGCGCGGCTGGACTTCCCCCAAAAAAACACTGTCACGGTCATCTGCCTGATCGGGCTGATGGTGCCGGAACAAGCCGTTTTCATCCCGCTCTACACAATGTTTGCGGACCTTGGCTGGCACAATTCCTATCATGCCCTGATCCTGCCGCGCGTGGCGGTGCCGATCGGCGTCTTCCTGATGCTGCAGTTCTTCAAGGCGATCCCCAAGGATATCGAGGAGGCGGCGCGCATCGACGGTGTCGGCTGGTTGCAGATATTCTGGTATGTCATGCTGCCACTGGCGCGGCCTGCGATGATGACGCTGGCGATCCTGACATTCCTCTATGCATGGAACGATTACCTCTGGCCCCTCGTGTCCGCACGCGAGCCCGAATTCTTCACGATCACTCTCGGCCTCGCCTCCATCCAGTCCAATTTCGCACAGTCCGAGGGATTGGGACGCGTGATGGCATCGGGTGTGATGGCGTCCCTGCCAGTGCTGATCGTGTTCCTGATTTTCCAGCGCTACGTCGTCCAGGCAATGACCACGGGCGGGACAAAAGGCTGACTATCCTGGGTCTTTGGACCCGTCATAAATGGGAGGAAAGATCATGAGACATATCGTTCTTGGAGCGGCGTTCGCGGCATTTGCCGTGACCGGTGCCACGGCGCAGGAAATCTCGTTGGGCAGGTTCTTCGGGGCATGTGAAGATGCCGGCAACGATACCACCACCAGCGTTGGAGAGGCCTGTATCATCCAGTCGATCATCAATGCCGCCGATGCGGAGTTGGACGGCATCGACATCAACACCTTGCCGACGGATTGGGGCAACTATTACGACCAGATCATCGCGTCCTATGCCGGTGGCACGCCACCCGATATCCATGTCATGCACCGCCACCGTATTCCGCAATTCGCAAGTCTCGGCGCGCTGGCGGATATCTCGGGCGATCTGGCATCGGTGGGCATCGACATCGCGGATTGGGCGCCCGCCGCGCTGGAGGCGGTCAGCTATGAGGGCGGCATCTACGGCGTCCCGATGGATTTCCACGCCAACCTTTGGCACGTGAACATGGACCTGATGGCGGCTGCCGGCCTGGTGAACGATGATGGCACGCCGATGTTGCCCTCCTCACCCGAGGAGATCCTCGAACATGCTCGGATGATGGAGGACGCCACGGGCGTCGATTACCTTGCCGCCGATTTCGCCCAGTTTCCGATCGGCGTCAGGCTGGTATTGTCGTTGATGTGGCAGCAGGGAGACAACATTTTCACGGATGATGGAACCGCGACCATTGACGGCGCGGCTGCGCGCAATGCCGTGACGGCGATCACGCAGCTGTTCGACGCCGGCTATTCCGACCCGCAACTGAACTATGCCGATAGTCAGCAGGCATTCCTGAATGGTGAAGCCGCCATTCTTGTGAACGGCACCTGGGTGGTGGATTTCTACACCGCCGAAGCCGCAAACCCGGACGTGGCGTTGGCCAATTACTACGTGGCCGACTTCCCGACCCTGTTCGACAATGGCGCGACCTGGGCCGACAGCCACTTGTGGGCGATCCCTTCAAGCCTTCAGTCGGACCCCGAGACCTACCAAGCCGCGCTGCGGGTCCTGGCCTTCATCAATGAACATAACATCGATTGGGCGCGCACCGGGCACATGGCCGTCCGAAACTCGGTTCTCGGGTCGGAGGCATATGCCAGCCTGCCGCATCGGGACGAGTATACCGGCACGGCTGCCATTGCAGGTGATACGCCTGCGGCAGTCAATTATGGTGCGATCCAGGATGTGCTCAACCGCGAGCTTCAGGCGATCTGGCTCACGGGGAAGTCGATCGACGATGCGTTGGCCGATGCCGAGCTTGATGTCCAGGATCTGCTCGACGGTTGATCGCCCCTGTTGTCCCGGCCTGCCACTGCAGGTCGGGCGTTTTCCATCAACCTGCGAGGCCTCATGACCGATCGCTGGACCGAAGCTCGAACGCGCGAGTGGTTTGCGCACCGGCCCTGGTATTGCGGATTCAATTTCCTGCCTTCGACGGCTGTGAATTTCCTCGAGATGTGGCACGCGGACACGTTCGATCCCGCCACCATCGAAAGGGAACTCGGATGGGCCGCCGACCTCGGGTTCAATGCATTCCGAATCAATCTTCAATACCTGATCTGGAAACACGATCGAGATGGCTTGCTGGATCGACTGGACCGGGTCATGGGGATGGCGGCGGCACGGGGAATCGTCACCGTGCCCGTGCTGTTCGACGATTGCGGATTCGGCGGGTTCGAACCGGAATATGGCCGCCAACCCGATCCGCTGCCGGGTGTCCACAACAGCCGCGCCGTCGCCAGTCCGGGACGCGCACTTCTTTTTGACGGCACCGAGTTTCATGGCTTTCTTCACTACGTTCGCGACGTCATCGGTGAGTTCCGGTTCGATGGCCGTGTCCTGTGTTGGGATATCTACAACGAGCCTGGAAACCGCATGGTCTTCGGGCCAGATGGCGCGACGCTCCATGAACCCGATTTCTCGCGGCAGAGCCTTGCCCTTTTGCAGGATGGATTTGCGGCTGCACGCAGCATTGCGCCGGAACAGCCGCTGACGGCCAGCGCATGGAGCACGCCAGTCGCAGGCGCGACCAATGCCGCCTACGAAACGGAGATCGACAGAGCAGCACTGGCGCTGTCCGACGTGACGAGTTTCCATGCCTACCTGTCCACAGGAAAGGTCGCTGCAATCATCGACGAATTGGCACGGCTGAACCGGCCCATGCTTTGCACGGAATGGATGGCGCGCCCGATCGGCAGCCTGATCGAAGATCAATTGAGCCTCTTCAAGGATCGCCAGGTGAGCTGCTTCCAATGGGGACTTGTTCAGGGCCGGACGCAAACCTGGCTACCATGGCCGGCCGAACTGGTCGCGGCCCATGGTGGCAGGACGGATCGATCCGTCTGGTTCCACGACCTTTTGACGGCGGAAGGTGCACCCTACGATCAGGCCGAGTTCACTGCACTGCGATCCTGTTTGCGAAGGTGATCTTCGGCGAAGTGAGCCTTCAATGGGATGTCGAGTGGCGCGTTCCGGCCGTCGGCAACAAGCCGGACCGCGTATGCAGCCTGATTGCGTTGCGCGCGGATCTGGAGCGCGCCTCAGGGTCGATACCGGCCGCCGCCGCCCGAACCGGCATTTCAATATTGCGATACCGCGAGACACCCGATCGCGAGGGGATCGAGTATTTTTGATTTCGTCCTTTGGGTTGACCACGCGCTCGACCACGGCCTCGGCCTCGATTTCACCCGACATTCGTCGCGCAAGAGTGGGACCGGTCTTGCGCGTCCCGGACGTGCGCAATCAAACGGTCAGGGTGGATCGCGTGACTGCGAATGAACGCGACACGCTCTAACCATTCGATCATCGTCTTATCCCGCAAATCCACCGTCGCCGTGTGCCTACCATCGCAGAGGGTCAGGTATCGTCCAGCGTCAGCGCCACTCGGTCCGCATTGAACCACGTTCGACCGAACTCGATCGGAACGCCCGCTCCATCGACGTTGACACTGACGGTCCGCAGCACCGGTGTGCCCGGTTGCAATTCCAGCAGGGCCGAAAGCGTGCTGCTGGCGGTTTTCGCAGTGATCTCGGTCGAGGCCCGGGTATAGTCCGCCAAACCATGGACGGCGAAGGCTGCGGTGATGGAACGCGTGGTTCGCAGGGCGTCCAGCATGTCGGGAAACCGGATCGCCGGAAAAACGGACCGAACGAAGGCGAGGGGAAAGCCATCGGACAGGCTGATGCCCTCGTACACATGCACGTCGGCGGGTTCGTCCAGACGCAGGGCCGCGCATTCGCGATCATTGGCGGTGCGCGTCTCGAGGTGCAGGATCCGGCGGTCCGGAACCCGTCCGGCGGCCAAGAGGTTCTGTTGAAATCTCACGCGACGGCCGATGGGATACGGCGTCGGGACGTGTCGCACGAAAACGCCAGAGCCGCGCCGGGCATGCACGATCTCCTCCTCGGCCAGGGCGGCCAGGGCACGGCGCACGGTGTGGCGGTTCACAGCGAACCGCGCGGCCAACTGCGCTTCCGTCGGCAAGCGGTCCCCCGGCGCGTATTGACCCTTGGCGATCTCTTCGCTGAGGGCGGTGCGAATGGCGGTCCAAAGCGGCGATCGACCCATGTGTCAGCGACCCTTTCCCAAGGCGGAGATGGGCGTGCGCCTATCCCCATGTGCCTGCGTTTGTATGATTGCGCACATAGATAGACAACTCGGCAGATTGTCGATTTTCACCCGTTCCGGCATCGCGGCGCGGATCTTCGGCTGCGTCGCACGCAGTCCAAGGTCTTCTGTCCATGTCCCCGATCCGTTGAAACGGGCCGACGACAGATTTTGGCCTGCAGGTTCAGCCGACACACGAAGGACGTGCAGACATGGGGAAGGTCCTGCTGGTTCAAGGGGCGAACAGGGAGTATCCTGGCGTGCGCGATCCGTCACTGCGATGGCGGTTTGTGGAATGCTCTTTGGCCTCGGGATCGACAGCCACCAGTTTGCGCCGGAGGCCATCGCCGGCGTGATGACACGGGCGGCAGGTTGACCACCGACAAGGCTCATGTCCCGAAGCGATCCGGCTGAACGCCAAGGTCGGCGTCCAGAATCGATATTGAAGCTGAAGCCGTCCCGGATTGCGCTATGATGATCGCTGTAGACGGCACTGACTGATCGGCGCGGCGCCGCCAACGCCGCATCGAGAACGCCCGCCCTTGGGCTATGGAATTGGACATGCACATGACGCTGTTTCTGGACGACATCCGCACCCGCCTATCCGGAATCGAGGCTTCGGGCCTGTGGAAGGCGGAAGAGGTGATTACCTCGCCGCAATCGACCCGTATCCAGCTGGCCAGCGGGGCGAAGATGACAAACCTCTGCGCCAACAACTACCTCGGCCTCGCCGATCATCCCGCGATCATCACTGCGGCGAAGGCGGCGATGGACAGCCACGGCTATGGCATGGCGTCGGTCCGCTTCATCTGTGGCACGCAAGACCTGCACCGAGCGCTGGAGGCCCGCATCGCGTCCTATCTCGGCCACGATGACGCGATCCTGTTCGCCGCCTGTTTCGATGCCAACGGCGCGCTGTTCGAGCCACTTCTGGGGCCGGAGGATGCGGTCATTTCCGATGCGCTCAACCATGCCTCGATCATCGACGGCATTAGGCTCTGCAAGGCGCGGCGGTTCCGGTTCGCGAATTCGGACATGGATGAGTTGGAAACTGCACTCAAGACCGCGCGTGCGGATGGCGCGCGCCACGTCATGATCGCGACCGATGGCGTGTTCTCCATGGATGGCCATCTGGCGAAGCTGCCCGAGATCCGGGCGCTGGCCGACCGCTATGACGCTTTGCTGATGGTGGATGATTGCCACGCGACCGGCGTGATGGGGCCGGGTGGGAAAGGCACGCCGGCCCATGCGGGCGTCCGGGTGGATGTGCTGACCGGGACGCTTGGCAAGGCGCTGGGTGGTGGGATCGGCGGTTATATCGCGGGGCCTCAGCCGGTGATCGACTTGCTGCGCCAACGGGCCCGTCCCTATCTGTTTTCCAACTCGATCCCACCTGCAGTGGCGGCGGCGTCGATGGTTGCGATCGATCTGGCGGAGCAAGGAGATGACCTTCGCGCGCGCTTGGAGCAGAACGCCACCTATTGGCGCTCCGGGTTGACAGAGGCGGGCTTTACCATGCCGGACGGCGAGCATCCGATTATCCCGGTGATGACCTTCGACGCGCGCAAGGCGCAGGACATGGCGCGGCGCCTTCTTGAGCTGGGCGTCTACGTGAAGGGCTTCGTCTTTCCGGTGGTGCCCGAGGGGCAGGCGCGCATCCGGACACAGATGAACGCCGCGTTGGGTCGGAATGACCTGGACGCAGCGCTTGCGGCTTTCGCGCAGGCCGGACGCGAAACCGGAGTGCTGCAATGACCAACATGATGATGGCGTTGGAGAAGTCCAAGCCGGAAACCGGCCTGTGGATGGTGCAGGCCCCGATGCCCGAGATCGGACCAGACGATGTCCTGATCCGTATCAACAAGACCGGCATCTGCGGAACGGATATCCATATCTGGAAATGGGACGAATGGGCCTCCCACACCGTGCCGGTGCCGATGATCACCGGCCACGAATTCGCCGGAGAGATCGTGGAGCTTGGCCGTGACGTCCGGGGTCTGGCCGTGGGGCAACGCTGCTCGGGCGAGGGGCACCTGGTCGGCCATGGCAGTCGGCAAAGCCGTGCGGGCAAGTTCCACCTCGACCCCGGAACGCGCGGGGTCGGCGTGAACGAACAGGGCGCCTTCGCGCAATATTTGCGGCTGCCCGCGTTCAATGTCGTGCCGTTGCCCGACGAGATCGACGATGAGATCGGGGCGATCCTCGATCCGCTCGGCAATGCGGTCCATACCGCGCTGTCGTTCGATCTGATCGGAGAGGATGTGCTGATCACCGGCGCGGGACCCATCGGGATCATGGCCGCTGCCGTCGCCCGCCATGTAGGCGCGCGCAACGTGGTCATCACCGATGTGAATTCCGACAGGTTGGCACTTGCAGGACAGGTGGTCGATTGCAGACCGGTGAACGTGACGCAGGAAGATCTGCGCGAAGTCATCGCCTCCCTCAAGATGAAGCAGGGTTTCGATGTCGGGTTGGAGATGTCTGGAAACCAGCAAGCGCTCGACCAGATGGTCGAGGCACTGGTCATGGGGGGGCGGATCGCGCTCTTGGGCATACCACCGGGAAAGAGCCCGGTGGATTGGTCACGGATCGTGTTCAAAGCCATAACGATCAAGGGCATCTATGGCCGTGAGATCTTCGAGACCTGGTACAAGATGATCGCAATGCTTGAAAACGGCCTGGAGGTTCGACGCGTCATCACTCACCGGTTCGTGGTCCAGGACTTCGTGGCCGGGTTCGAAGCGATGCTGTCAGGCAAGTCCGGCAAGGTCGTGCTGGACTGGACGGGAGTGTAGCGGCAGGCCGCGACCTGCCGACTATCGCGGGGTGTCGAGCCGAGCGACTGACTGCGGCTCCCGTGGCGGGTTCCGGTCAGGCGTGGGCACTCGCGGGATTCGGGACGGAGGCACCGGCGCACGGAGGCACGCAGGGCGGGTCGCCCGTCACGCCTTTGCCATCGGGTTCGCCATCGGGCGCCATCGCGAGCAATATGGCCGTGCGGGTCGTGAAATGCCTCGGTCGAGCGATCTGGCGGACATCGCGCCGATACAATGATGCGTCGTTTGAAACTGCCGGGCATCAAAATCTTCGG
This sequence comes from uncultured Roseicyclus sp., assembly GCA_964615955.1. Classification (GTDB taxonomy): domain Bacteria; phylum Pseudomonadota; class Alphaproteobacteria; order Rhodobacterales; family Rhodobacteraceae; genus Gymnodinialimonas. The sequence goes on along the minus strand of CAZTUG010000007.1, from coordinate 6,866 downwards.
GTTCAGAACGACACCTTGCATTAAAGTCAGATCTGACATGGTGCACGCGCCTCACCGTCCGCAGCATGGGTCTTGCGATCGGATTTCCATAGTCTCCCTATTCTTGGAAACCGTCAGAAAACAGATGGCAACATCCCTCCGCATCCGTCTTTCACGAAAATGCTTCACCTCTCACTGGTGGTCCCGTCTCGTGGTGGCTTTGATGAAGAACTTCCGACCGAATTTCGGCCCAGGTTGGCGCTTTTCCGAATGTTCCGAATGCAAGGGGCAGAGCCAGCAGGGATTTGTTTTCTTTGGCAAGGATGCCACGCTCCAACAGTCGATCTATGGCTTTGGCGCATTGTTTCATGCCATGACGCGGCGCCACTGCCACACGCACCCGATCTTCCGAGTTCATGCAGGCGCAAAGACGAACGATATCAGCTTCCAGTCGGCTCAGTTGGGTGCGGGTTTCTTCTCCGCCGTCGCGGCTGTCATGTAGAATCATCGTCTCGCCCGTATCGTCTGCAATATAGAATCGTGCATCTGAATGCCGTGTGATCCAGTGCTGCACGGCGTCCCGCGCGCGGCGTGTATATGTCTGGGCATGGTCGATGTCCGGCGCAGACATCTCATGATGGTAGCTGAAGCGGCCAAGTTCGTCGCCAACGCCGGCATAGATAAAGCGATAGGGCTTGGCCGGCTTCAATTGGATCCCGAACTCGTGAGGTCGGGTAAAGTAAGGGCTGAAACGATCCGCACGCACAGGCGCAAAGGCCGCGGGTGGTTGCAGATGATGGAGACGCGACATCAGGTCAGCCATCCGATCATAGCTGGATGGATCCTCGCCGGGAAACCCGAAGATGAAACCCCAATCCACGAAGATCCCGGCCTCCGCGCAAAGCTTCAAAGTCTGGATGTTCTGCAGAGCATTGACGCCCTTCTTCATCAGTTTCAGAATATGGCTGTCCAGTGTTTCGATGCCCGGTTGAATCTTCCGGATTCCCGCAGCCGCCATCGCCTGTATGTGTTTCGGGAACAGGTTCGACTTCACCTCGAAATGCATCAGGAACGGCGTTGGATCGTCCCGCAACATCGGAAGCAGGCTGTCAAAATAGGCATAGTCAAGAATGTTATCGACGACGATGAAATCAGATCCGTAGATGCGTGCCTGTGTGCGGAATTCTTTCAGCGCGCGATCCGGAGACTTGCTTCGATAGGTCATCGCGTTGCCGTTGAGGCCGCAAAAGGTGCAATGGTGCTTGGCCCCCCACCAACAGCCACGCGATGTCTCTATCGTGGGCGTTGGTTGCAATAAATCTTTTAACCCCGAAGTGCGATCAAACCGGGAATAAAAGTCTGAAAAATCCGGTATGGGTAGGTTGTCAAGAGCGGTGATCATGCGCCCGGGTTGTTTGTCGGATGGGCAGTTGCGGGTCGTTATCCCGGGAACCTCCGGCATCGCGTCCCCGGCTGCAAAGGCCTCCACGAATGCGGGAAGCGCAGTGTCGCCTTCCCCACTGCAAACTGCATCGATACAATCGAAGGACTGCAACAGGGCCGTTCCCAACTCAGCTTCACAATTGGCTCCGCCAAACAGAATGGTCGTTTCCGGCGAGTGGCGTTTCAGCGCATTGGCGAATGCAATTGACGCCATGTTTTGCTGGAAAGATGTCGTGATGCCGACGAGGCCAGGCTGCCGTGCCGCAAGGTTCTTCGCGCAGCGGTCGATGAAGCCTGCCGCCGCTTTGCGTGCCGCCAGCGCAACGTGCGTGATCAGAACGGTTTCCAGCGGGGTAGCGAAATCTGGTACAACCTCCGCGAGGTATTCCATATCGAGCGCTTCCGGCCGTTCGTAGACGAGGGCCGAAAAGATCCACTCCCCCAAGAAGGCCTGATAGAACTTTTCATGGGACAGGAAGGCGTAGGACTCCACGCCGATCGTTTCCGCGAAATCGAAGGCGAGGTAGTGGATCTCGCAGGCGATGCCTTGCTGCCGCACGCCAGCCGCAAGCAAGCTCAAGCCGAGATTGGGGGATTGCAGCGACGTGAACGGCAATGAGACGAGATGAACCCCGCCCGGCATCGATGGCACCTTCATCGACGCTCCCTGTGCGTCAGGCACACCGCGAGCGAATGATTCCGTCTGCGGAGTCGAGGTAAGACTTTCTCAGGTTCTTGAGGAGGTCGGCCAAATTCGCGCCGTGGTTCTCTTCGCTGAGCGCGTCGGCAATCGTCTTCACAAGGGTAACTGCCTTTTCGTCACGCTCACCACCGACAGTCATGCTGATCCCCAGGGTCTTCAGGGTTCCGATGGGGTCGCCCGTGAATTGTGTGCGGAAATGTTCATCGACCACGGCGCGGCCAATGATCATCTGCACATCGTCAAGCTTGAGTTGACGGTGTCCGTGGGTGTGTTCGTCGTCGGCCATGGGTTGCCTCCGCTAGCTGGATGGATCTGTCTCTGCCACGTCTTCAGTAAACATGGTCGATATCCGCGACGTCAATGGATTCTCGGTCCCGGTGCGATTCAATTGCGCCAGGAAGGGGCTGGTGACATGCTGCCATCGCAGCAGTTACCAAACTCAAATCGCGATGGTAAGGTCGGGTCGGGCGCGCTGGACAGAACGCCCGAAGGTAGAAATCTCATTGGCCCAGACCGATACCATTGCCCCGGAGGATCATCGTGTCGCAACGCTCGATAGCGCCAGGACCGCCCAAGAGGAGCATGCAGATTGAGGCGCGTGAACGGAAGATCTGCACGATCGCGTTTATCGATGTGGTTCAGTCGACTGCCCTTATCGAAGATCTGGACCCGGAAGATGCCCTGGATCGACTGGCACCTGCGGTCGAACTGATCATGGATACCTGTGAGGAATTCGGGGCATCCGTCCGTTTCGTCGGCGATGGTGCGCTGGCAGCCTTCGGGTTTCCCACCGCCGACGAAAATCACTGCATTCGTGCAGTGGAGGCCGGGTTGGCCATCATCAAGCGCGTGTCTGATATGCAGGCGGACCGGGTCGATATCAGGGTTGGCCTCCATACTGGCCCGGTGCTGTTCGGCAGCCTGTCGCATACGACCTTCGATGAACTGACCTTGACCGGTCCCGTGGTCCATCTGGCCGACAAGGTCCAGTCCGCCGCCAAGGCCAACACGGTAACCGTTTCTCAAGCGGTGATCGAGACGGTGGGAGAGATGTTTCAAAACATCCCGGTTGGGGAGATGGTCGTCAGTGGCATCGAACAACCGATGCCGCTCTTTCAGATCATTGACCGCAACCCCGAAATATCGCGATGGAGTGTCAGGATCGGCCACGGATTGTCGCCGTTCATCGGACGAGATGCCGACCTCGAACATCTGAACCGTGCCTGGGCATCGACCTTGAAAGGATCCGGATCCGTCGTTTCGATCGTTGGCGAGGCGGGCATTGGGAAATCCCGGCTGGTCCATGAATTCACGGGCAGTATGGACCGGAACATTGTTCAAGTCCTTGTGGTCAGCGCCAGTGTCCTGGACAAGCAGGTGGCCTATGCTCCGGTAACACGGGCCTTGAGACACAGCCTGAACCTGTCATCCAAAGGGAACGAGGCGGAGGTTACCGAGAGGGTCGGCGCGTATCTCGACGCGGAGTCCCCGGCTTACATCCGCCAGGTCAGCGCCCTGCAATCTATCTTGGAGTCCGGACGGGTCGACCCGGCATGGACGGCATTGGGCCAAAAAGTACGACAAGAGGCCATCGTCGAAGCCTTGCTGTCCGTCTTTCTCGCCATGGCCCGGCAAGGGCCAATGGTTGTCATCTTCGAGGACATGCATTGGGCGGACCAATATACGCTCGCACTTGGAGCTGAATTGATGCGTGCAACCGCGGATCACAAGATCATGGTTGTCCTGACTGCGCGAACGCCAATCCAGTTGCCGCCTGATCTGGTTCAGGTCGTCGATCGCTTGACCTTGGGCCCGCTGGATGACCCATCCAGCCGCAAATTGATCCGAAGCCTGCTCAGTCATGACGACGCCCGTACGGATCTCAGCGCTTTCATCGATGAGATATGTGGCCGGACGCCCTTGTTCATCGAAGAGATCATCCGGAACCTGAAGTCAGTTGGCTTGCCTGTCGATGGCGTTAGCGGGCAGGGCTTTCAGGTTCCCGAAAGCGTGCAGCCGCTGATCGCACAGCGGATCGACATGTTGACCGCTACCGACAGGCAAACCCTGCAACTCGCTGCGGTGATCGGGGCCGAATTCTCGGTGGACTTGCTCCAAAGGCTTCTGCGTCAGGAGGGGCTGGAAGAGACTCAATCGCTCTTGTCTCTCGCGCGCATGGACTTGTTGGTGAACATCGACGCGCCGGTCGCAAGGTTTCGTCACGCGCTGATCCAGCAGGTTGCCTATTCCAGCCTGCCCAAACGGCGCGTTCGTCATCTGCATGGTCTGTTCGTCGATATTGCCCAAGGCTTGAACGATGCGCCCAACCTTTCCATGACAAGTTCCCTTGCCTTCCATGCCGAACGGTCCCACCGTTGGACGCAGGCGGCCAAAGCCTACGTAGCCAGCGGGCACCTGTCGCTGGAACGGGGCGCGTTCGACGACAGCATCAAGTATTTCGATCGTGCAATCTCTTGTGCCAGCCGGCTTGAGACGGACCCGATCGAAACGGCCACCATCAACATGCAGGCGCGGCAAGGCTTGCGCATCGCCTATGTCCCCAAAGCCGCGTTCTCAAGAATTCTCGAGATATCGACCGAGGTAGAGCGTCTTGCCCAGCAGATCGGTGACGATTCTTCTGCCTTGGGCGCGGGTATCGATCGCGTCATAATGATGACGATCCTCGACAATGTCGCCGCCGTCCTGCCTGTCGGAGAGGAAATGCTGCGCAGTGCCGAACACCGCGGCGCGCCTGCTTTCATCGCGACGGCTGCCTTCGCCCTCAGCCAAGCCTACTGGTTCACCGGTGACTTCGGGAAGGCGGCCCATGTGGCCGAAGCCTACGGGCATCTTTTTACACCCGAGATCGACCGTTTGAACTCCGGAACCAATGGGACTGTTTCCGTCCTTGGCAAAGGCACACATGCAAACGCACTTACCATGATGGGGCAGTTCGAGGATGCAAGGTCGTTGTGTGATCAGATGGGGGACTTGGCTGCGCAGACCGGAAAGGCCTACGATATCGCCTTCCACGCGATCTCGGAAGGAATTCTGGCGGAACGGCAAGGTGATTTCGAAGCAAGCCGGAACCGCCTCCAATTCGCGACGGAGACAAGCGAAACCGCCAAGATCGACGTTCTTCGGGCCTTTCTCTGCGCCCCTTTGGCCCGGGCCCATGCCGGGCTGGGGGATTTCAGCGCCGCACGGCGAACCCTTGCCGTGGGCCATGATATCGCCGGGCCGGTTGGCATGGCGGCCTTCGTGGCGCAATTGCTGGCGGCGGAACTTGAGATCCTTGCCGCGGCCGACCAGACAGATGGCTGCGACGACGTCAGGGGGCGATTGCTGGAGTTATGCCACCGCAACGGCTACCAGGGTCTTCTTCAGGACGACAAGGCAGACTTGCGCGCCTGACCGATCGGTCGAGGGGCGTCATGGAAACTCCACCAGATATGCAGTGTCATCAAGTTTCTATCGCAACGACAGCGACCAGATGCAAAAATTGCGCAAGATGGGTCACCTATCGAAATGTCGCGAACATCGAGCCCGTCTGCCCGGTCCGGGCCTTGCTCACCATCGGGACCGGGACGGCAGATGACAATGACAAGACCACGGGAGACGAGCCATGACATCCCTTCTGCGCAAACCCGTCGCAACGCACGGCAAGGTGCACGACATTGTCCCTGAAAACGCCGGTTGGCGTTATGTCGGCTTCGCGCTGCACCGCCTGCGGGTCGGCGACATGGTGGCCGAGGCGACCGGCGACCGGGAGGTGATCCTCGTGATGGTCGAAGGCAAGGCCGCAATCACCGGTGCCGGACAGGATTGGGGTATTCTAGGGGAGCGGAAGGATGTGTTCGAAAAGATACCGCCGCATTGTCTCTACCTGCCGAACGGCACGGAGTGGAAGGCCCGGGCCGAAACCGACTGCTCCATTGCCGTCTGCTCCGCCCCCGGGCACGGTGGCCACGCCGCGCGGCGGATCGGGCCAGACGGGATCGCGCTTGCCGAACGGGGCCGGGGCACGAACACGCGCTACGTCAACAATATCGCCATGGAGGCCGAGGATTATGCCGACAGCCTTCTTGTAACCGAGGTCTACACCCCCGCAGGCCACTGGTCATCCTATCCCAGCCACCGCCATGACGAAGATGACTACCCGCGCATCACTTACCTGGAAGAGACATACTACCATCGCCTGAACCCGGCTTCGGGCTTCGGCCTCCAGCGCGTCTATACCGAGGACGGGAGCCTTGACGAAACCATGGCCGTCAGCGACGGCGACGTGGTGCTTGTGCCCCGTGGCCACCACCCCTGCGGCGCTCCCTACGGGTTCGAGATGTATTACCTCAACGTCATGGCAGGCCCCTTGCGCAAATGGCGCTTCCAGGCCGACCCCGCCGTGCAATGGATCCTGGACCGCGACGCCTGACCGGCTCGATGTCCTGATGCCCGGGCGACCGTCGCGATGCGCGGACCTGACCGGGTCGCAACCAACCCCGACACCGTTCTCCCGGAAGCTCGCGCGGGGTGGCATCTCACGTGAACCGGCCGCTCCGGTGGGCCGTATCGCGGGCCTGGCACCGCAGTCGTCCCGCTGCCGGTCCCCAACCGGTGGATGCCGGACGCGAATTTCCCGACGGGCCCGCAATCGCGCCGTTTCACCGATATGGGACTGGAGGGAAACTGGTAGCGGAGGAGGGACTTGAACCCCCGACACGCGGATTATGATTCCGCTGCT